>CANRNS010000151.1 GCA_947632055.1 uncultured Akkermansia sp. | reverse complement strand
ACTCTAGCATGCTTTGAACTTCTTGGCACCCTTTTTTGTGCCAAGAACCTGTTGCATTTAATTTTGCAATCCACACTGCTATGGAGAGCGGGCTTTTTTCCTTGCTTTCAAATGAGAAGCTGATAGTATCGGAGGGAGATGCGTGGGATTTGTACAGAACAGGACGATGAACCGCGTTTTTCAGATGCGCTGCTCATCCTCTGTATCCTCGTGTCGCCGTTACCTTTTTTCTTAGGCGTCTTCTCATGCGGGGTGGTGTTTTTGGAGATGGTGCCCGCGGCTTTCGTGTATTTGCTGGTGCGACACAGGTGCACGCGTTGCTGCTGTGCGTACTACGCGAGCGGAGCAGGAGTTGCCGTGCCGTGGCTCTTGTTTATGGTGTTTGCTGTGGCTTTTAACGGAGCTTATTCTCTGTTGGGTATTGGATTGTGTGTCGCATATACCTTGTGTGTGATAGCTCTGCATGGGCTCGCATTTTCGATATTCTACGCTCTGTGGAGATGGAATCGTGCAGGGCAGCAACCATAGCCGAACGTTTTTTTCGTTCGTGCCGTAACATGTCTTGATGGTGTCAGGTGAGTTGCAGTGTCCTTATTCCAAGTTGGGGCTGCACTGGGCGTGCTTATAGGGGGCGGCAAATGACGTTTCTTTCCGCCGTCTTACGTGCGCTCGCACCGAAAAGAGAAATACGATGTTTTTTTTAGCTTCACAAAAAGGAGAGAAGAGAGTAAAATGCCACAGGAGTATGGCTATAGAGAAGCAAAAGACACTTGCAAAGGCAGCATCCATCCAAGGAACCTCGCTGCATACAGGGCATCCCGTCAAATTGACACTTAAACCGGCTGATCCTGATACCGGACTGAGGTTTCGACGCGTTGATTTGCCCGACAAGCCGTTCATTGATGCCTCGGCTGCAAATGTGCAGACTGTGGAACGCGCAACGACGCTGGCAGAGGGGTCCGTGAATGTGCACACCGTGGAGCACGTGCTCTCTGCACTCACGGGCATGGGAGTGGATAATGCCATTGTGGAAATGGATGCCAATGAGCCTCCTATTTGCGATGGCTCTGCTGCGCCTTTTGTGCAGCTCATCAAGCAGGCGGGCGTGGTGGAACAGGAAGCTCCATTGACTGTATGGGATGTGCGCGACCCGGTGAGTGTGGAGTCCAAGAACGGGTCACAGATTGTCATTTTGCCAGATAAAAAGTTCCGCGTGTCACTCACGGCTGTTGGACCTAATGGACGTGTCACTCAGTATTTCAGTTCCGTCATTACTCCGGAAATTTATGAGAAGGAGCTGTCGGATGCGCGTACTTTCTGCTTTTACGAGGATATACAGCCGTTGCTGGATAAAGGCCTCATCCAAGGCGGTACGTTGGACAACGCCATCGTCATTAAGGGCGATCAATACGTTTGCGCCGGCGGATTGCGCCATCACAACGAGTGTGCGCGTCACAAGGCTATGGATCTCATCGGCGATCTTATCCTTAATGGACGGCGTATCTTGGGACACGTGATTGCGATTATGCCTGGTCACGGTATCAATACCCAAATGGCCGCTAAACTGCAAAAAACTTACGAGAGTATGCAGGCTATGCGTCCGAAGCCTGTTGTGCTGCCGATGGGTGATGCTGTGCTAAACACGGCGGAGGTGCTCAAGCTGCTGCCACACCGTTACCCATTCTTGTTGGTGGATCGGATTCTCGGCTTCGAAGGCGATACCAAGTGTGTGGGGCAAAAGAACCTCACGATGAATGAACTTTTCTTCCAAGGACACTTCCCTGGGCACCCTGTGATGCCGGGTGTGCTTCAGGTTGAAGCGATGGCGCAGGTGGCTTCCATCCTCATGTTGCGTATCCCGGAAAATCAGGGTAAAATTGGCTACTTTATGAGCTGTGATAAGGTGAAGTGGCGCCGCCCTGTCGAGCCCGGAGATGTGCTCATCATTGAGACCGAACTCACCAAAATGCGCGGTGCCATTGGCGTGGCTACCGGTCGCTGTCTGGTGAATGGCGAAGTCACTTGCGAAGCCGAGCTCAAGTTCATGGTGCAGGAGCCTTAGACATTATCAGCTCGCTATCCTCCGAGCACAAAAAATATCGTGTTTCCCCTCATTCGGAGCTGGTTGTCCAGGTTCATCATTGGTTGTTTTTGAGAGAGTCCGTATGCCATGCACCGAGCCAATTGATGCCCTTTTTTGTGCAATGATCTGCACGATCCACAATTTTTATCATATCTTTGAAAAAGACTTGCCATGATCTGCTAATTCGTGTATATTGCCCTCCGCGCACTCTGTGTGCTATTCTGCTCGGTTGGCGGAATTGGTAGACGCGCTAGACTAAGGATCTAGTGGAGAAATCCGTGGGGGTTCGAGTCCCCCATCGAGTATTGAGCTAGGTATGTTTAGAAAACGTATCTAGCTCTTTTTTATTGATTTAGGGAGGGGGATGGTTGTTTAATAAGGGTGTTATGAAGCACGAGATTAGCACGAGTGGCAGCACGAGTTGTTTAGTAAGCAATGTGATTGTTTGCAGGGATGGGAAGAGTCCGTATTGGATGGGGCAGTGGAGGGATGGGAGGGGGAGGAGGGTGAGGAGGGTAGTTCCTCAACATGGGTAACACATTTGTATCACAACATGGGTTACACTTCTGCTCGAAATTTGTATCATAAT
>CANRNS010000150.1 GCA_947632055.1 uncultured Akkermansia sp. | reverse complement strand
CACTATTTTTGTCCAAACGATAAATCTCTTGCCCTCTTTTTCCCCGTTCGGTGCACTTATTTTTGTCCGATTGCGCAGGCAACGGGGCTGATTTTTTTTAGTTGACATTGCCATCATCTCGTGTTCCAATATCGCCAAGGAAGTAACGTATCCTTATTATCGTTTTCCTACCCGCCGGGGCGTTGCAGCGCTTAACTCGGCGGGTAGGTTTTTTATGGGGAAAA
The DNA here is from genome assembly GCA_947632055.1 of uncultured Akkermansia sp. Classification (GTDB taxonomy): domain Bacteria; phylum Verrucomicrobiota; class Verrucomicrobiia; order Verrucomicrobiales; family Akkermansiaceae; genus Akkermansia. The sequence goes on along the minus strand of CANRNS010000150.1, from coordinate 2,566 downwards.
TTTAGATTTGTGCTCCAACTCCATGACCCGCACATTGAGCTCACGCAGCTCGCGAGCTATTTCCATGCTGGCTTCGGTTTGAGCTTGCATGAGGCCGCGCAAGTCGTGGTAGAGGAAACACGTCATGGCAAGCCCTCCGAAAGTTACAATCTCGCGCGTGTATTCGCGGACGAGCATCATGTATTCCTTGAAGGGCCTGCACATGACGTGTCGGGGTTGGGGTGGGAAAGGTTACTTGCTGACATGCACCGGCTTGACGACGGCGCCCTGGGCGCTCACCGTACCGTCCGGCAGTTTCGTGTAGGAAATAGAACAGCCTGTAGTGGTAGCGAGGTACCAAGCGGCGAGAGCTCCGACGATTGCACCGGCGATAATGCGCGCGATGGTGCCCGGGATGCCCCAGCCGGTCAGGATTTTAGTGAGCCAACCGGCTGCTTTTTCTTCGGTTTCGTGTTTTTCTTCTGCCATAGAATGAGTTGTGTGTTGTGTTAATTTTGCGCATCGAGCAGGGCTTGAAGCGCGGACTGGTTGTCGAGGATAAATTGGATGGCCTGGGTTTGTTGGGAGGTGAGTTGAGCGTCTTTGCCTGGGGAGCCATTCTGGCCCGGGTCGCCTTTCAACGAGGCGAGGAAGGCGGAGATATCGCCTTGGTTTCCTTCATCGAGCCAGAGTTGGTAAGCGGATTTTCCGTTGGCGCCGTCGCGCGGAGGGTTTGCGGCGAGGTTGCGCATGGCGTCTTTTTCCTCTTGAGAGGCGTGGATTTCGGAGTTTTGCGAGTGTTGCTGGAGGTCGGAGAGGGCTTGATTCCACTTATCCCTCTCCCCCTCGCGCAAATGCAGCTCCTCATCGCTCGCATGCTCCAGCGGCGTAAACTTCGCCACCCTGACGTGGAAACTGAAACGCACATCCGGCGCAAAACTGGAGCTGTAATTCGGAGCCAAGAAAATGGCGCTCACCGTGTCGTCCTCTTCGCGATTAAAAGCCTTCACGCCCATGCGCAAGTAATTGCCAACCGGCCACTCCGTCACATCCCTGGACTCAACCATGCGCATACGCACATTGCGCCCGTGCAACTTCTCCCCGTCAAACATCCAAACGCTCACGGAGCCAATGGCCTGCTGCACTCTGTTCTGGGAGACAGCCACCGTCCACATAGCTATCGCTGCTTTCATCCTGCTCTTGGATGAGAAGGTAGGCCTCGCCGGTGTAAAGCCCTGTGGCGGTAGCACTACGGTTAGGAATGCTTACTTGAAGGAGATTGCCGGTTGGCACATAACGCGCATCCAGGAAAAACGCATCCGCCACCGCATTATCCTCACCCTCCGGCGTCGCCAAACTCGCCTCCACCGGATCCGTAAGCACCTCCTCCACCATCGTCGTCACCTGCTCGGCACTTGCGCCCCCGTCCATACCAAGCGGCACGGGGGCATCAGCAAAAGGGACGACGGCGGCGTTTTGTTCAGAGACTTCGACTTCGCGCGAGATGGCCTGGAAAGCTTTTTGGCCACCGGCATCGGCAAGTGAGCAGAGGGTGAATTGGGTGCCGTTTTCCGTGGTGGCGGTGACGGTGCAGGCGGAAGAGGAGCTGAGGACGTAGACGACGCCCGGTATGGTTTTAATGGTCATGGCGTGTATGTTTGCATGCAGTATGGCAGATTTTTTTGGGAAGGAAGACTCCAACGGTGTAACATGAGGAGGCGAAGGGGTGTTGAGCAAAGAGTATCAAGCGGTTGATAAATGAATTTTTTTTATTATTAAAAAAAATGGTTGATGTTACACCGTTGGAGTCTTGCGGGGGGAAAAATTATGGCAAGATAGGGGGCATGGAACTTAATTTTCTCGGAGCAGAACAGAATTTGAGCGTGCTGCAGGGCGAAAAGGCAGAGTACGCGCTGAGGTTTGTTGGAGAGGAAGAGGGTAAGGAGGTGGACCTGAGCAATATAACGTTTGACGGGGTAGTGACGTTGCCGGAGGTGGGGACGTATGCGATAGACATAACGCAGGATGCGGGGGATACGAGTGTGCTGCATGTGACGATGCCGGCGCTTTTTGAGGTGAATAGTTACGGGTATGAGATACGCGCGACGGATGAAGGGGGGACGTCGCTGAGGATGGTGTATGGGAAGATAGGAGTGCTGCCGACGAGTTTGGATTTGAAGGGGGAGGATGAGGAGGAGGCGACGGAGGAGCGCGAGATGAGAGTGTATTTGCCGGGCGAGGCGAGGGGGCACGTGATGATGGTATGGCGTGCGACGACGCGGGCGGCGCTGGCGGCGGAGCAGGCGAGGCAGCACGCGCTGGCGGCGCTGCAAGTGAGCGAAGAAGCGAGGGGGTATGCAGAGGCGGCGGCGCAGGGAGCGAAGGAGGCGGCAGAGCACGCGCAGGAGGCGGAGCAGGCGGCGGACGAGGAACGAGAGAGGCGCGAGGAGCAGGAGAATGAGCAAGGAAAGAAGGCGCTGGATGATTTCGCGAAGGAGCCGGAGAACGAAGGCAAGACGCACGAGGAGGTGGTGAAGGACGCGGCGGACAAGGTGAACGACGCGAAGGAGGAGAAGGTGGAGAGCGA
>CANRNS010000149.1 GCA_947632055.1 uncultured Akkermansia sp. | reverse complement strand
CTTCCCGAAGAAATCTTGCGCAAATTAGAGCTAGGAGGTGGCAGGATTGCGTCTAGAAATACCAATATGTCTACTGCATTCGCCACATGTTATAAAGATCCTAAATTATGTCAGTTAACATTAAGTAAAAGGAAAAGGCAGGTTATTGAGGAATCGGGGAATTGGCTAATTTATTGTAGAGTATTTGAAAAAAGACATTTTTACAAATTGAATTGGGAGAGTATTCAAAATAGTTATCCAGAGTCAGAAGATGCATGGAACTTTTTCCTCGATTATGGAAGAGGCATACTTTACAAAGTGACTGAAAGTGGGGTTTCTCTTGAAAAGGTTGCACAGGTAGAACGGGGCATGGGTATCGATGCATTCTGTAGGAAAGTTCAATCAAGTGTTAAGAAAAAGACCCGGTAAACAAAGCGTATGCTTGACACCGGAGGACTTCTCCGTATGATTTACAACAACCCCATAATACCATGCTGATACCCATAGTAAGTTTGTTTGCAACCATGTGTACGCCTCCGCCGGCGGAGGTAGCGGTTGTTCCGTACGCGACGCAGGAGATGATCGCCGTCGTGCGAGACAAGAAGACGGTTGTGTTGTGCGATCCTGCGACCGGACGCTGGTTGGGTTCTACGCAGGTTGCGTGGGGTGATGGTGAAATTGTCGGGCAGCCTGTGTTGAGCGGCAACAGACTCACCGTGACTGTCGTGGAAAAGGGGCGTACGATGGTTCGTATCTATGAGATTCCCAGTTTCCGCTTGCTTCAAACGATCCGCCCCTGACAGCAAGCTCTGCTTGCAGTATTGTATGATTCAGGCAAAAGAAACCCTCCCCATGTGCGCGGTTCTCATATCCGCCGGAAGGCAAGATATGGTCCTAAGCGGGGGAGGCTATCTGGCCTCATAATAGCGAACCAAGCAGAGGAGTCAAGGAAAATAGCTGCTGTACTTTGCAAAATCAGGCAAGGAGGGATGTCACCCAGTCATGGGGAGCGCGGGCAGGTTGCCTCACTCCTGCGGGCTGTCAGCGGCGATGAATTGCTGTCGGTGGCTGCGTGGTTTGTCGGGAAGGGTCATGCGGATGGCGCCGGAGCGAACGAGCGGCTCAAGGTAGCGCTGAAGGGCGTACTGAGCTGAGGGAATGCCCAGATAGGCTCGGATTTCAGCACGCGTGCGCGGAACGCGGCAGAAATCAACCAAGTTTTTTGCGTTGGCGGTGACGGAAGGTTGTCTTTTTGTGGAAGAAAGGGGAGGGACCACGGTTGATGCGGCGTTGGAGAGGATGATTCTGAACTCTCCAGCTGAATTGCGGAACGTGGGGTCAGGTAGATGGAACTCCGCCATGGCGCGCCGTATCGTGGGGATGCCGGAGTAGCGATTCTCCGTGAGGTGGAGCGTTTCCATGGCCGTCACCAGCACCGGGTTGCGCGTGTCCGGCTGGCTGTGACCGAGTTGGTCAAGCGTGAGCCGACCGTACAAGCCGCCTGGATTGACGATTTCCAGTCGATCCTCGTACATGTCCAGTTGGATGGGCATATTCTCGGTGTGGACGCTGTAGTCGCGGTGGACCAGGGCGTTCAAGACGGCTTCGCGGACGGCTTCCATCGGGTACTGCGGTTGGTCGATGCGTTTGCCGGTTTGGGGATTGATTTTTGTAGCCGTGCGCATATTGCGGCGCACGAAGTCCAGGGCTTTGGTCAACATCTCCGGAAGGGTTCCCTCAAGACGCTTGGTGTCGGTGAAGCGGTTGCCTGCGGCATCCACCACTCCCTTGTCCGTGCCGGGAACGCAGGTGGCGGAGATGCAGAGGCGGGGGTAAAACGCCTGCGGAACCAAGCCGAAGAGCAGCAAGGCGGTCATGGTGATGCGTCCCTCCCGAACAATGCCGTTGAGCTCGTACTGCTGAGCCTCGGGGATATGCGCGAGGTTGGGCCTTTCTGACCGCATAAGCGCCATGTATTCATCAAGCTTGTTTTTATCCAGCGCATCCAACGAAGCGCCCTCGACCGGGCGAAGATCATCGCGAACTTTTTGTCGGAACGCCTCATAGCTGTACACCTCATACTCCGTCATGTGCTTATCCGCTTCCCCCACGCGCGAAAACGACCCCTTGAGGCGCCCGGAAGCTGTACGAAAGCAGGGCCGCTCCGCAACATCCACAGGCGGTATTTCGGCGGAAACAAAGGTCTTGCCTCCTTCGTCGTGCACTGTGAAGACCGGGCGCACGACGGGCGTCATCTGCTCCCCATACTCCGCTACTTTTTTCTGCAAATCCTGAGCATTGTACACGCCTACCTTCGCGAAATGTGCTTTCTCATCGAGGCCGAAGAGCAGAACGCCGCCGTCATTCTGGTTCGCAAAAGCGGACAGGGTATCATAGAGTTTCGCCGGACACCCTTCATGGGCGGACTTGATTTCCAGGGTCTGCCCCTCGCATCCCCGACGCTGGACTTTTTCGATTAACTCACGCAGCTCGTCTTCAATCATGACCCGAATCTTATGTTTTACACCGCGAATTCTATAAGAAATTGATAAAAAGTAAAGAAAAAAACATAAGAAAAAAGTAAAGTATTTGCATAAATTTCGTAAGAAATACATCGAATATCATAAGATTTGCCTTAAAAACATAAGAAATAAGAGAAAAAACATAAGAGATTTGACAAATTGAGGAGATTTCATAAGAAAGATCCTTTACTTTTGACTATGCAGGGACGTGTTGGGAGGTTTCATGAGGTTAGCTCTCCCTTGAATCAGAATGCCTATTAGGCGACTTGGCTTTTTTCTTGATTTACACGTGAAAGTGCGTTACATTA
>CANRNS010000148.1 GCA_947632055.1 uncultured Akkermansia sp. | reverse complement strand
TCCAAAGCCTTGGATATATCCGTGGCATCCTTGGCGGCGTATTGCAGCTGCAAGTCAGGATTATCGTAATCCGACACACCGAGTGCGACAATATAGAGATCGGACTTCGCCTTGCTCCGGTAGATGGTGCGGAAACGGAACGTATCGCCGGATATGCCTTGGCTATCCACCGGCGTAACCTCTATCCAGTTCTGCCCGCTTGCCAGCGGCGCTTCCACCGTCAGCTCCTCTTGCTCACCTGCCGCAATGGTTAATCCTCCGCTCCAATCTTGAGGCACTTCCACGCCGTCCACGCGTACGATCACCTTGGCAATGTCATTTGCTGTGGCTTTGGCAGTCACCGTGAAATGTGCCGTATCCGTCGAGCTGAAGAGATTCGGCATGTGCACATCCACTGCCGGAAAATCCTTAAGAGAAGGTTCCGATGGCATGTTATCCGGGTCGAAGCCTTGCTTGCGCAGCCATCTCTTCGTTGTCTCCCTCAGCGCAGCTATATCATCCACATTCCCGCCTAGCGCTTCCAACACCTCCGCCGGGCGGTTCCGCCAAGGCGCCAGAGCTTGCATGCCGACAACGCTTTCTCCGTCGCCATACTGGAGAAACTTCTCACAACCGGGGGACCCTGCATAGAGACCATTGGACAAAGCGATGGCGTACCCTTGCGCAGGGTCAATGTACATGTCTGCCACCTTCCTACTCGTCCCCCATGAATTGAGCTCCTCAATGCTGTACTTGTTATCTCCTTCCGGGCATAGTATCCACTCTTTTTCCGGAATGTATGCATACGGCAGGGTAGAAGATACACTCGTACGTCTCGCAATAACTTCGTACGTGTAGTCCTCAGGGCTCAAATCAATGATGTAAAATTCCTGCCCTTTGTTACTTGAAGATGTCAAAGTAAGCATTATTCGGAGTTTTTCTCCGCGACGCGTCATTGTTCCCGAGTGGAAGCGTTCGAATTTGGACATGAATGCAAACCTCTTGTCCAAATCCCGCAGGGCTCTCATTTTTGCATCAGAGCGAATTTTGAGCGCTACCCTTTCATTATCATACGGTCCTCTTGGGGGTTCTGCCTCCGTCGGAAAAGACATGATGTCCCCAGTCTGATGATTGATCAATCCCAATGTTACCATCCATGTAAGACCTCCTTCTTTGTTCGCTGCTCCTCTGCACAAAAAGAGTTCATATTCATCGTCCAATTTCACAGATTCCGTGTCGCTGAAAGGAGTCTCACGAAGGTAATGTTCACCATAATATTCCCCCGGAGGACAACCGATTGCGTTCAGTTTTTGCAAAATAGCCTCTCCCTCCTTCGGATCCATAGTCGTGCTTCCAGCGGACGTCTTTGAAACAGGAGCATTGTGAGAATGTAAGGAATTCAACGATACTGCCAAATTATATTGCCATAAATCTTGAATGACAATCGTAGCCTCGTTCTTTATTTCTAATTGGTTAATCAGTCCCTTATTAATCCCTCTCGATATCTGCTCACCCAGTGTCTCCAGTAAACTCTGGTTTCGTAAGATCGGTAATTCGGTGAGCCCTGCTTCTCGATTGGTGTAGTAATGTAATCCCACAGGTGGCCCCCCTTCTCCACTATAATCCCCTTTGGGCAAACCAAACCGCTTTCGAACTTTAAAAGGGAATTCCCCATACGGAGGGTTATCGACAATATAAACAGAAAATTCGCTTGGCACTGCTAAACTAGCGTCGTACATACCAGATCCTTCTGAGAAGCCGCCATTGAATAAATAGCTGGGAGGTTGTCGCTTACTCCGGATTCCCTTCACCATGGGGAAAAAGTCCACATCAGGATTGTCTACTCCAATAAGTATATCCCTGTAAATTCTTCCCGTCCGTGAATCCCAGAAAGAAATCACATTAGTCTTGGGCGTGAGAGGAGAAGGGGTGATAACATAGTCTTCATCGCTCGCTAGAATCGAGCAGTTAATGTAAGAAAGACTCGGATAGAACATGATCCCCCTGCTATTCAGCTTCAGGAAGTGACTCCAGTCATACAAACTCGTGTCTTCCGGAGTGTTAAGAATTGATTGGAATAACTTTTTCCTCTTCGCGCATTCCTCCTCTGCATATTCATTCTTTTGGATGATATTGCCAAATTGACGTTCCTCCTTCCTAAGCAACTCCAAATAATCTCCGGGCGACATCTTCTCGTTCAATTCTCCAAGCAGCTCCCCCATTTCCTTGAGATACCATTTCGGCAAACGCACGCTTTCATCATTGTATAGTCCTGTGATGACGACAAAAGGAGATTCCTGCACGCGCGGTTTCGGAGGCGCCGTGTTGACCGTCCTTGCAGGTCTGCTCTGCGGAGTCGTCCTCACGGTCGTATTCACCGGCTGCGAGCGTTTAATGTTAAATCGACTATCCAAACGAGAAACTTGAGCCTCTGCATCAAAGATGCACAATCCCACGCAGACCACACAAGTTAAAAGAAATGTAGTTTTCATATCTGATTTCTTACCTCACTCAAATACTGCTTATTTTGTGAATATGGTGATAGAATCGGCATGCTGCACCCAAGCTGCGGGTCCTCCTGACGGAGCGAGACATCCCTCCAGCGATCCTTCGTATACGCCCTGATTTTCAGATTTAAATGTAATTACCGCAGGCTCTTGGAGAATTGAATCTACATAATCATCCTTTATTGATACAGAACGGCATAAGGTTGTTCCATGACGGCCATTGTTTTCGATGTACAATTTTGCCGTTGCCCCAGAAGGGACGTACGTATGATAAGTCAAAAGATAAGCGCGTCCGAGATTATCTTCGCAGTGAGGAATACGCATCGATCCGTACTCGGGGGTTCCCATGCTTGTCGGCGAAACTG
>CANRNS010000147.1 GCA_947632055.1 uncultured Akkermansia sp. | reverse complement strand
TCGTCTCAGGGTCCTGCTGGAATGCTCCCACCTGTTCATCAAAAAACGCTCTTTCCACAAAAATTTGGGTTGACCCCTTTTCGTCCAAATCACCACTCAAAAAAAGCTAGATACGTCTTCTAAACATATCTAGCCCGATACGGGTGGCGGGAATCGAACCCGCGTTACATGCTTGGGAAGCACGTGTCCTGCCACTGAACGACACCCGCGTGCAAACTGCCGCGCAGTTTAGCTTGGCTGCGGCGAATTGTCAAGCATAATTGCAACGGTACTGCAAATACTTGTTTGCAAATTAGGTTGCATACGTGATTGCTATGGGTAAACATGAGTGAGTATGGGCAAGACTATTTCAGAACGTTTGATAGAATGGCTTGTTGCACAAGGGGTGGAGCGTATTTATGGCATAGCGGGCGATAGCCTGAACCCCGTGCTGCAAGCCATCAGTCACGAGCCACGCTTGCGTTGGCTACACGTACGGCACGAGGAAACGGCAGCTTTTGCCGCCTCGGCCGATGCACAGGTGAGCGGTCGGCTTGCGGTATGTTGCGGGAGTTGTGGTCCTGGCAATTTGCATCTTATCAATGGGTTGTACGATGCTCGACGCAGTGCGGCGCCGGTATTTGCTCTCGCATCCCATATTGCCACCGCCAACATTGGTACCGATTATTTTCAGGAGACGCATCCTACACATTTTTTTGCAGAATGCACTGAGTTTTGCGAGTACATTTCATGTGCTCAGCATGCCGATCAAGTCATGGGCGCGGCCTTGCGCAGGGCAATAGATGCTCCGGGTGTGGGAATGGTGGTGTTACCGGGGGATACGGCTGCAATCGAAGCAGTAAACGCCGATCCGGTGCTATCCTTTTCTCGGCATTGCGCCCAGCTTACTCCGAATGAGGCGGAAGTGGCTCAGCTTGCCCGGTTGATAAATAGCTCTTCTCGCGTGACTTTTCTTTGCGGAGCGGGTTGTCGAGGCTCTCGCGATGAGCTCATAGCCCTGGCTCGTCGCATAGGCGCTCCCATAGCCTATACGTTGCGAGCCAAGGAAATCATGGAAGCGAATAATCCTTTGGCGGTGGGAATGACGGGGCTGATCGGCTGGGGGGACGCCACGCGCGCGCTGCATGAAGCCGAGCTTGTGATACTCTGGGGCACAGACTTTCCTTACCGCGCGTTTTTACCGGGACATGGACGCGTGGTGCAAATTGACCGCCGAGCCGAATCTTTGGGCAGGCGTGTCCCCATCTGCCTGGGGGTACATGCTGACGTGGCTCCCACGGTACGCATGTTGTTGCCTCTGGTGCAGCGGGATCGCGGAGATGAATTCCTGGCTCGTTCGCTTTCGCGACATGGCAAGCAGTTGTTGCGCATGCAAGCCGCCGTGCGCTGCGTGGACGAACAAGCGCCTATCCGCCCGGAATATTTAATCCGCCTGGTGAGCGATTACGCTGAGCCGGATGCCATCTTCACGGTAGACACGGGAACTCCCGTCATTTGGGTGGCACGCTACGTACAAGCTCAGCTTCATCGGCGCATCATCGGTTCATTTCGGCATGGATCAATGGCTTGCGCCCTCGCTATGGCTATCGGCGCTAAGGCTGCTTTCGCATTTCGGCAGGTGATTGCCATTTGCGGCGATGGAGGGCTGAGCATGCTGCCGGGCGATTTGCTCACCCTCCTCCAGGAGCGCCTAAGTGTAAAAATTCTTGTGCTGAATAACTCTGCGCTCGATTTTGTGGCGCTGGAGCAGGAACTGGCCGGCATGCCAAATGTGGGCACCGCTTTACGCAACACGGACTACGCAGCTTTGGCTCGCGGTATGGGCCTTGTCGCTACGCGCGTGGAATGCCCTGTGGAATTACCCGGAGCTGTTCGTTCCTGGCTATTGGCGCAGGGCCCCGCCTTGCTCGATGTCGTGGTCGATAGTTCTGCACTCGCCCTGCCGCCGGACACCAGCTTTATCCCCTCGCTCGATTTTGCCCATTCTCCCCTCCCGCAAGATGATATGAGACAAGAGTTGGACCCCGTGCGCAGATGCATCATTCGCTGAGCGGGCAGAGCCTCCCTACTTCATGGAGAGAATGGCCTGTGCCATATCAGGCGCTTTGAATGTTGAGCTGCCGGCAACCAGACAATCTGCACCGGCTTCGCGGCACAGAGGGGCCTGAGCCGGTCCTATGCCTCCATCCATCTGGATGAGAAAGCGGAGGTTGCGCCTCGCGCGCTCGGCGTGCAGTTGCTTCACCTTATCGAGCGCCTCGGGCATAAAACTCTGCCCGCCAAAGCCCGGCACCACACTCATGACCAGAACCAAATCCAACTCCTCAAGGTAGGGCCAAACGCGCTCCACCGGTGTGGCGGGGTTGAGTACTAATCCAGACAGAGAACCTCCCACCCGAATGGCATGCAAGGTAGCGTGCAAATCCACGAATCCCTCGCGCTCCACATGGATGCTGATGAGATTCATCCCCGCCTTTAAAAAACGTGGCAAGTAATGATCCGGCGCATTCACCATGAGGTGAGCGTCCAAAAAGGCGTCTTGCGGCACGCTATTCCGGATGGCTGCACAGATGTCCGGTCCGAAAGAGATGTTGTCCACAAAGGCGCCGTCCATCACATCCAAATGCAGCCAATCTGCCCCCGCAGCCAGCGCGCGCTGTGCTTCCTTTCCCATTTGCCGAAAGTCACAGGCCAGCATAGATGGTGCTATCAACATAGGGTCAGCATAGTGCATGCTGCCTGAGTTGTCAAGTCTGTGGATTCGCGTTGCTTCATCACGCAATCGGACAAAAATAAGTGCACCGAACGGGGAAAAAGAGGGCAAGAGATTTATCGTTTGGACAAAAATAGTG
>CANRNS010000146.1 GCA_947632055.1 uncultured Akkermansia sp. | reverse complement strand
ACCACTCGCAATGCCGCTATGCCGATGAATACGCCCGTGCAGACTACCCAAATGTGCAAGTGCTCCGGAATTTCGCGGACGCCGTTCACCATACCGACCGCCGCCACCACATTGTCCAACGAAAGCGAGAGATCCATCAGCTCAATGCTGCACACCGTGGCAAGGAAACCCTTTCCCATCGTGCGCGCAGAGAGGTCTCCGCTCTTCCTATCCGCCGGGTGAAGCTGAAGATGCTCCGCCGCCAGGTAGATGAGATAGAGGGCGCCAAACCACTTGACCCATTCGTTATGCATGAGCCATGCCACCAGCGCCAAAGCAATACCTCGAAAGAGGTAGGCACCCAGAAGCCCCCACCTCAGCGCGGCTTTTTGCTGGCGCTTCGGCAAATGAGAGGCCATGGCCGCTATGCCCAGCGCATTGTCCACCGAGAGCAGCCCTTCAATCAGTATCAGCCCCACAATCACTTTCCCGCTCGCGCTCAGGAAAGCGGGCAAGTTCTCCACCCCAAGCCAGGTCACTAGCATATCCACGCTCGGCATGCCGGGCATTGTAGCACATCCGGGCGGCATCTGCAAGCCGCACTTGCGACCTGGCACAGCCTGTGCTATAATGCGCGCGATTCCGCAAGTCATGAAGAATCTACCACATCTGAATCGACCGGGTTATTTTGGGGAATACGGCGGGCGCTACGTGCCGGAGACGCTCATGCCGCCTCTGCTGGAGGTGGAGAAGGCGCTCTCGGAAATTTTACCATCTACTGACTTCCAATCTCGTCTCAAAGACCTATTGAGCGAATACTGCGGACGTCCCACGCCCATCACGCATTGCGATCGCCTCTCGCACGAGCTCGGCATTGAGCTTTTTCTGAAACGCGAGGACTTACTGCACACCGGTGCGCACAAGATCAATAACGCTCTGGGACAGGCCCTGCTCGCGCAGATGATGGGAAAGACGCATGTGATAGCCGAAACCGGCGCGGGGCAGCATGGCGTGGCGACGGCCACGGCTGCCGCAAAGTTCGGGCTTAAGTGCACGGTGTTCATGGGCGCGAAAGACGTGGAGCGGCAAGCGCCCAATGTGCAGCGCATGAAGCTGCTCGGCGCGCAGGTCGTAGCCGTGCAAAGCGGCTCGCGCACGCTCAAAGATGCCATCAACGAAGCCTTGCGCTTCTGGATTTCACACCAGGCGGACACCATGTACGTCTTCGGCACGGCGGCCGGTCCGCACCCCTTCCCCACGCTGGTGCGCGAGTTGCAGAAAGTCATCGGCACCGAGGCGCGTGCGCAAATGATTGCCCGCACGGGAGGTTTGCCGGATGCGGTGGTCGCCTGCGTCGGCGGCGGGTCGAACGCCATCGGCATGCTGCACCCCTTCGTGCAGGATGAAGCGGTAAAACTCATCGGCGTGGAGGCAGGCGGCACCGGCGAACCGGGTTGCGAAAACTCCGCTGCCATCAACCTCGGCACGCCCGGCGTGCTGCACGGTGCGCGGATGAATCTCTTGCAGGACGCCCACGGACAAATCTGCGAGTCGTCCTCCATTTCCGCCGGGCTGGATTACCCCGGCGTGGGTCCGGAGCACGTGTATTTGCATGAAATCGGTCGCGTGCACTACGCTGTTGCCTACGACCACGAGGCGCTTGCCGCCTTCCGCAAGCTTTCCGAGGCAGAGGGCATCATCCCGGCGCTGGAAAGCTCTCATGCGCTGGCATGGGTGTTTGCTCATGCCAGTGACTTTGCAGCGGGCAGCAAGGTACTCGTCAACCTCTCCGGCCGCGGCGACAAAGATTTGGCGCACGCCCTGCATTTCATTCAACTCGACTGATTTTTCCCATGAAAGAGACCATTTTAGCAGCTAAGAAGAGCGGTCGCTGCGCCGTTATTCCCTTCATCACAGCAGGGTTCCCCTCTCGCGATTCTTTTTGGGATACGCTGGCGCAAGTGGATGCCGCCGGTGCAGACATCATCGAAATCGGCATCCCTTTTTCCGATCCCGTAGCCGATGGCCCCGTGATCGAAGAGATCAGCCGCGAGGTGCTCGCGCAAGGCATGACGCTTGATTGGGTGATCGAGGGACTGCGCGCCCGCGTCGGCTCATTCCATGCAAAACTGGTGCTCATGGGCTACATGAATCCCTTTGTGCAATATGGCTTGGAACGTCTGGCCGCCGATTGCGCTGCCGCGGGAGTGAGTGGATTCATTGTGCCGGATCTCCCCTTGGAGGAAACGCCCGAGTTCCGTGAAGCCATTGCTCCGCACGGTCTCGCACTCATCACGCTCGTTGGTCCCAATACCACCACCGAGCGCATGAGGCAGTACGCTCCCTTCTCTCAGGAGTACGTGTACGTGGTCTCCGTGCTCGGCACCACCGGTGGGGTGAATGAACACGTGGAAGCTGTGGCGGACACCATCCGCCGCGCGCGTGCGGTCTTCGATGTGCCTCTCGCTCTCGGCTTCGGCTTGCGCGTCCCCGAGCAGCTCCATTCCCTGCCCTCCGATGCGCGGCCGGACGCAGCTGTCATTGGCACAGCGCTCCTTCAGCACATCCGCTCCGGCGCATCTCCCGCCTCATTTCTTGCCCCCTGGCTGGGGAAGTAGAGAGAGTTTGAAGCTTATAAAAAGGACGCTCTCCCAAAGCTTCCCCTCGCATGGTCCCTCTAAATATCCCAGCTGTCGAGCCATCTGAAGGAAACAATGCGTAATTTGCGACCCATGAGACGGTTGATGTCCGAGAGATCCTTATTCGAGTCTCGGGAGGAGCGGCCATCTTGCTTCGAGGGATCGTAGCCGCCTTCTTCCGGGGAATTGCTCGGATCTACAAACTCAATCGTGCGCTGCACCACCGCCTCGCACCAGGCCTGCGCCAAAATGGCGTGCCGTGCATTGCGCACGCA
>CANRNS010000145.1 GCA_947632055.1 uncultured Akkermansia sp. | reverse complement strand
TCTCAGGGTCCTGCTGGAATGCTCCCACCTGTTCATCGAAAAACGCTCTTTCCACAAAAATTTGGGTTGACCCCAAATTCGCTATACGGGGGATAGGACTCGAACCTACGACCTCCACCATGTCAAGGTGTTGCTCTACCAACTGAGCTACCTCCGCTTAGAAGAATGGGCAGGGATGGATTCGAACCATCGAAAGCAAACGCTAGCAGATTTACAGTCTGCCCCCTTTGACCGCTCGGGAACCTACCCCCATGGAGAGCCTCTGAGGAAAGAGGCTGGCACACTCTACACGAAAACGAGCTCATTAGCAAGCTTTTTTTCCTTTTTTTATTTACGGGTAGGAATCGGCTTGCAAAATGAGGGGGTGGGTGGTACACTCTGTCATGGCAGAAATTCAATTAGGACTTACGTTTGATGATGTGCTGCTACTTCCGTGTCTGAGCAGCATCCTGCCGGGGCAGGCGGATCCTTCCTCTCAACTTTGCGAAGCCTTTCCATTGCGCATGCCGGTTTTATCGGCTCCTATGGATACCGTAACAGAGGTGGACATGGCAATTGCCATGGCGCGTGAAGGTGGATTGGGTGTCATTCACCGCAACAATCGCATCGAAGATCAGGCAGCCATGGTTGCACGCGTCAAACGCTTTGAAAACGCCGTCATCACCAAACCCATTACCGTAACCCGCCATATGAAGCTCAGCGAGGTGAAGAGCATCATGAATGAACACGGGTTTTCCGGTTTTCCGGTAACGGATGAGAATAACGTGTTGGAAGGCATTATCACCGGACGCGATATGCGTGTGCATGATGGACGCCATATGGATACTATGAGCGTGGAAGATGTGATGACCCCACTGGAGAGGCTTATTACCGGCGCTCCTAACACGACCCCTGAGGAGGCGCGCAAGATCTTATACCGTAATCGTATTGAAAAGCTGCCACTTGTCGATGACAAGGGTTACCTGGTTGGGTTGATCACCGAGACCGATATTCGAAAGCGTGAGGCTTTTCAGGAGTCTACGAAGGACGAGTACGGTCGCCTGCGTTGCGGCGCGGCCGTAGGTCCTGGACCAGAGTTTTGGGATCGCGCCCAGGCTGTGCTGGAGGCAGGGGCAGACGCGCTTTTCATTGATGCGGCCACTGGGCATACGTCACGCGTGCTGCATGTGGTAGAAAAGCTGCGCGAGCTAGGCAAGCCGGTGGTTGCGGGCAATGTAGTCACTCAAGATGGCGCGCGGGATCTCATCGCGGCGGGAGCTCATGCGGTAAAGGTTGGTGTGGGACCTGGTTCCATCTGCACCACGCGCATCATCTCTGGTGTCGGTATGCCGCAGTTTACCGCGATTCAGGAGGTCGCCAAAGTGGCACGTCCGGCGGGTGTTACGGTGATTGCCGATGGGGGCATTCGCTATTCGGGGGATGCCGTAAAGGCGCTGGCTGCTGGTGCGGATTTGGTGATGTTGGGCGGCATGTTGGCCGGGTGCGAGGAAAGTCCCGGTGCTGTGGTGCACTACCAGGGGCGCAACTTCAAGACTTACCGGGGCATGGGCTCGTTGGGAGCCATGCGCGCCGGATCCGGGGACCGATATGGACAAAATTCCAGCGGCAAGTTGGTGGCAGAAGGAGTAGAGGCCCGCGTCCCTTACAAAGGAATGTTGGCGGATGTCATTTTCCAGCTTGTTGGCGGCTTGCGTTCCGGCATGGGTTACTTGGGAGCCATGAATCTGCAGGAGCTGCGCGACCATGCTCGTTTTGTCCAAATTACCGCCGGTGGGCTTCAGGAAAGCCACCCGCATGATGTGACTATTACTCAGGACCCCGGCAACTATTCACGCTAGGCCTCGCATTCGGGTGATGTTTGCCCGTTGCCGTGCCGCATTGAACCAGAATCCAAGCTTTACTACTATGTTTTTCATGATGTTCGCCCATCGCCGTGTCGCATTGCACTTGGCGGCTTTCTTCCTGTGGATCGTCAGCGAGCCGACTGCACTGGCTGCTCCTGCTGTCGGTAAGGTGCCCAAGGAGCTTCCGGGAGGTTGGAAGCTTGAATGGCACGATGAGTTTGACGGCACAAAGCTTGACACGACCAAGTGGCGCTGTGAAGAGGGGGTTGTTCGCAACCACGGTTCCTCGCAAGCGTACTCCAAGAGTTGCGTGCGCGTCCGCAATGGTATGCTTCGCCTCGTTTCCCGGGCTAAAAAAACCGCAAACAAAGTGTACGATCCCTCGGCGGATAAATGGCCGCGTAATATCAAGTTTCAACCCTTTGCGAGTGGCTCTGTCACCACGGAGGGCGTACATTTATTTTCTCCTCCGGGGCGCTTGGAATTTCGTGCGCGCATCCCCAAAGCTACGGGTGTTTGGCCTGCTATATGGACAATGCACGTCAACAAATACAAATGGCCTGCCAATGGGGAGATTGATATTCTTGAGCACATTTCTCAAGAACCCGACAAGGTTTATAGCATTTTCCGCTGGGGACTTGATGGGGGACAGCGTGAACGCAAAGTTGTGCGCACAAAGCATATCCCGAATTATAGCGCTGACTTCCACACTTACGTCTTAGAATGGGATGATCAAATCATGCGTATTTTTATTGATGATCAAGAGATGGGACGCGTCAACATAGCGGATGCCGATTATCCGAATGGCGACAATCCCCTGCGTACTCCCTGCTATATTATCATGAACACCGCGATTGGAGGTCCGGGAACGTGGGCGGAATCTCCCCGTCCCGAACAATATCCTGTTACTTTTCTCATTGATTACGTACGCTTCTACAAAAAGTAAAATCGAGCGGGGGAACCGGTCTCGGCTTATCATTGAGAACTGCAGCATTGAGTCTTTTCGTTCACGAGCGGCATCGACTTGCCTCGTCCTCAACGTAATGCCTCAAAAATAAAAGTCACCGAAGCCCGATGCCTCAAAATAAACGGTCACCCAACAGCATAGCATTTTA
>CANRNS010000144.1 GCA_947632055.1 uncultured Akkermansia sp. | reverse complement strand
CAGTGAGCTTCCCAGAAACAGGGGCCTCACTGCCCGTCTTGGAGGTGTCGACATCCATGCGCAACTTGCCGTTCACCTGCACATCGCCGAACGCAGGGGGAACATACCCTTCAGGTTCCTCGGACGTCTTCTTCGTCAACAAGTCCAGATTGAGCTGAGCTCCATCTTCCACAGTGAGTCCCCAGTTGGAGCCTTCGCTCGTGGTCACATTGTCGAGCGTGAAGGTCCCGCCGTCCACCACCAGCGTGCCGGCAGAATCGGCGTCCTTGCTCTTGTCCAGCGTGCCGGAGAAGCTCCCTCCACTTACGGTGAGCTTGCCGCCCTTCGCGCTCTTGAGCGTACCGGTGCCGTTCAGAGCGGAAAGGGTACTGTCGGTGGTACTTCCCACGTCCAGTACGGTCTTGTCGCCGTCCAGGTTCACGCCTACGTTCTTGATGGATGCAGAGTCACTCAGCGTGAGGCTCGCACTGTCCTCGAGGGTAACGGTTCCCGTACCATCGCCGGTGAATTGAGTGGATTCCAGCGTATTCTCATCCTCAAGCACCAACTCAGCGCCCTGGGTCATGTCAACCACATTGCCATCGGTGCTGTCACCCTCCTCTTGAATCTTCCCTTTAATGGTGGTCTTGCCACCCTCCAGCAACAAGCCGCGTTGCTCGTCGCCCTCGGCTGCCTTCTCGTACGCGAACTCAAGGTTTTGCATGCTGTTCTCTGCGCCGCGCAGTCTGAGAGCTCCTTGCTGGATGCTCGTGGTGCCATCCTTCAACGTGTAATTGCCACCCACAGTGAGCTTACCTTTGCCGGTCTTCTTCACATCCACGCCTTCTCCGCCGGTCAAGCTGCCATTGAAGGTTGTATTCTGCCCCTCCACGGTGTCGTCGTCAACGCTCGGATATTTGCCTTCATCCGATATGTCGACTTTGGAATTGTCAAAGGTCACCTCGAGGCGATTGCCCTCAGTTGTTGGATTATCGTTGCTGTTTTCCAAATGGAGCTCACTGCCTGTCACGCCCATCAGGTTCTTCACGATGGCATCCTCCACCCCCGCACCATCCATGCGCAGTGTAAGGCTGTCACCGGCATGAGCCAGCAAAGTCGCTTGCGACTCCTTTAGCTCAGTGGCATTCTCCAGCGTACAAGTTCCATCCACCACATACACGTCCTTCAGCGTGCCGGTCAGCATGATATTCCCATCCGCACACGACACGTCCAAATCCAGATCCGTCAGCAGGCTCAAATTGTCCCCTCCCTTGAGATCATCCTTCGTGATATCGTCCCAAAGCGTTAGGTCGCCGTCTGTCAAGCGCAGGGACACACTTGTTTCCTCTCCATCACCCGCTGCCAATTTACTCAAAATAGTGACAACGGCATCGTCCTCCAAATGGAGACCCACATGATCCTTGTCACTCGCAGTCAAAGTGAAGCTATCGTTGCCATGCTTGGTGATGAGAGCATTTCCATCTTCTCCCACGTTCTCAGCCGAGAAGTGCAGCTCCAGCTTTTTCTCGCCACCGACCTCGTAGGTGCCTGTCACGCCGGTGAGCTGGCCGTGCTCGTTGATGGTGATGCCGTCCAAATTGTTTGCATCCATCCCGCCTACATCCACCACACCACCCCGCGAGGCGGCCCGCAGAGCATAACTCGTCGGCTGTGCGCCATCTCCCGCCGAAGCGGTGTCTACGTACAGCTTCGCGCTACCTTTGCTGAAGCCTCCACCCAGCCTTACGTTCGCGAGCACCAAGTCACCCGAGCCAGAGATCGTGCCGTTGTACGAACTCATGTCCACATTCTGACTCCCGTTGCCCAGCACAATGGCTCCCTTGCTTTCATCCACCGTATTCAGTGTCGTGCCATTCCCCACCGACCCGGCGATGGTAAGGTCACCCGCGCCGCTGTTCTTCACGGTGAGGTCGTCTCCCTCAGCTGTTCCCAGCTCGCCTGTCAACGTAACGCCAGAGGCGGAATCCACATCCAGCGTATTGCTGCCGGACACATTGGCCGACACGGTGCCGCTCGCGGCAGCATCTTTCAGGGTGATGCCTCCACCTTCCCCATCTCCGGTGTTCAAAGTGCCATCGAACTGGGACACATCGCCGGACAACGTCACTTTGCCCGCTCCCGCCTTCAACGTGCCCGAACCGGACACTTCACCTGTCATCTGAGCCGAGCCGGTCGCGTCACCCTCGCCTTGCACATCCAGCGTCAGCGTGCCGTTCTCCACGGTGATGTTGCCTCCGTGTTCAGCGCCATCGTCTTGCCAGCTGAGGGTGAAGTCACCCGCGCCGGACTTCTCGATGCCTTTTTCGAGGGCGAGTTTCACGCCACCGCTCAGTCCTTCCCCTCCCGTGCTGTCCCATGTGAACGATTTGACGCTGCCGTCTTCTTCGTTCACCTTATCTACCTCCACTTTTACCTCAGCGGAGCTGTTTTCGACGTCCACCTTGCCACTCACAATGTCTTCTTCCTTGCTCTCTGAGGTCAATTTGAGCGTGCCTCCATTGAACCGCACGGAGGTATTGGTACCGAAACTGGCTCCGTTCTGCACGTCCAGGGAACCTCCCTCGCGCAGGTCAACGATCGTTCCGCTTTCATCAGTCTTATCTTTCAGTTCGGCTTTCAGATTCAAGTCAGCCTCCTCGCCCTCCTTACCGCCCACCGTCAATTTGTCCGTGGCCAGACTGCCGGGTTCCTCTTCTCCGCTGGTGAAGGTGAATGTGCCCGAATCCACATAAACTTCTCCCGCCTCCACCTCGCCGGATAACTCCACATTGCGCTCTTCCTCCGATTTCGCATACTTATCACTGAACGTCACATTGGCAGTTCCCTCAGGAGCAACGTCCCCATTCCAGTTATCATTGCCCGAACTCCCAGTCTCCCACACTCCATCCCCGCCTCCCGTCCACACGGTGCCCTCCATGAAATCAAAGCTCAGTTGACCGTCCACGGAGAGTCCCGTCACTTGGTTGCGGCTATCGGCGAATTTGAAGTCGAAGTAATCACTCCATTGCTTCCCTTCCTGTCCCTGCGTCAACGCCTCCCACAGACTCGCAAAGCTTTCGGCGTTAAAGAGCTGGTATGTGTTCTCGCCGCCCTTCGCCCAGGCATCGTAGTCGTTCAAGTTGATGCTCAACTTGCCTCCCTCTGACAATGTAAGCTGACCAAAATCCAGGCTAGCCCCGCCGGTCATGCTGATGGCCAGCCCGCCGCCGGCGGC
>CANRNS010000143.1 GCA_947632055.1 uncultured Akkermansia sp. | reverse complement strand
GGCGGCAGAGAGGAATTAGCTGATCTTCTTTATCGGCAGACGGCGGCAGAGCAGGAAACGGAGCAGATACGCAAAGAGGGGGAAGCGATCCGGCAGGAAGTATCGGAACTTTCCGCAGCCGGTCATCTGCTCAAGGAGCAGGCGGAAACACTGGCAGAAGATAAAGAAAAGCTGTTATCCGAAAATGAAAAGTTGGAAAAACAGCAGAAAAAGTTACAGCAAGAATTTAACAAAATGGTGCAGTCAAAGGAAATCATGGAACGAAATATACACGCCTATGATGAAGATACTAAATGGCAGTTGCCAGAGCCGGGTGCGTTAATGAGCGCAAAGGCTTACCGTGATAAAAAGGCTTTACCGCTTGTGGAGAAATTAAAAGAGGTAGTGAAAAACCTGACTATTAAATGCGTACAGCTTACGGAGCAGGGAAAGAAGCTGACCGCCAAAGTGGAGGGGCAACAGAAACAGATTAGCCGTTTGACAGATAAGGTCATGGAGCAGAGCGACACCATAGACCGATTGCAGGAAAAAGTGTCTGATTTGGGGCGTTTGGAGCGTCATTTGGGCAGGGAGCAGGTGCAGTCGATAGTGGAACGGTCAAAGGCATTAGAGCAGGCAGAAAGGGCAAATAAACGCCCGAAACGTGCTTTTGAAATGAGCCGATAGGAAAGGGGATTGATAGTATATGACGGATATGGAAAAGAAAGTCATGGTGCGGCTGTGTGCAAAGATTGTAACGGAAACAGACCTTTACGAAACGGATAAGGAAGTGCAAAATCTGATAGACTGGGTGTGCCTGTCAGAGCAGATAAAGGAAAACAATAATACAATCCGCAATCTGACCGGGGAATATAAAAAGATAGAGCCGGATTGCAGGGAGGGAGTGCGGGCGCAGTTGGAGCGTATGAAAGAACTCTGCAAAGAGCGTAACAGTCTTTATGAAAAGCAGAATGATTTGAAAGGGCAGAAATGGAAGATCGAGAAATCGTTGGAATAATAAAAGATGTGAAAGTGGGTTTATCAAGTTAAATGTGGGACGTGGCAGTCGCCATTGATTTTTTCTTTTCCCTATGATAAAATTGGCTCTAACAAGGGGGGGGGTTGCGAAATGATGTATTTATTGCCTTTTTCCGCAGATGTTTTTGCTCCGTGCAAGGTCTGATACAGGACGATATCTGCACGGAGCGCTTTCTCCATCTTAATGGGAGTTTATCGTCCGCATTAGGCTTTGCGTTCCATGTAACTATAGTAATTATTGTGTAAGGAGCAAAGCCATAAAAAATTTAATATCTATTAAAGAATTACGCAGTTTTTTATTTTTATGGGGTTCGCAGACTGTTTCCGAATTAGGTACAGCTATGACCAGCTATGCGCTAATCATTTGGATTTATGAACAGAAGGGAACAGCGTCCAGTATAACACTTTTAACAATCTGTTCTTTTTTACCGACGATTTTCTTTCGCTTTATAGCAGGGACTTTGGCAGATCGTTGGAATAAAAAGCATATTATGCTGTGCGCTGATTTGACAGCAGCTTTCGGGACGATAGTTGTCCTTGTATTGTTTTCCTTTTCAGCCCTTATGGTATGGCATTTATATGTTATCAACGTTTTGCTCAGCTTGATGAATGCTTTTCAGAATCCGGCTTCTTTTGTCACAACCAGTTTGCTGGTGCCGAAAAAATATTATACTAGAGTTAGCGGGTTACAGAGCTTTTCCGGTTCGGCTATTTCTATTCTGGCTCCTGCATTGGGTAGCTGTTTTTTAGCCTTTGGAGGTATGACGGTGGTTCTGGTGTGTGACTTGGTAAGTTTTTTCGTTGCGTTTTTTATACTGCTGATTTTCATTAAGATTCCAGAAATAGAACATCCAGAGGAAAAAAACAATGAGCCGTTTCTAAAAAGCTGTTTGGAGGGAATACGTTACTTGTGGGAGCACTCAGCCCTTTTACGGATTACTCTTTTCATTGCTATCATCAATTTTCTTGCCAAACTAGGCAATGATGGAATGATTGCCCCCTATGTTTTGGGTAGAACCAATAACAACCAGCAAGCGCTCGGTATGGTTCAAAGTGCTGTGGCATTAGGATCGCTTGCAGGAAGTGTCATTGTTACTATGATGAAACCTGCGAAAAACAAGTCTAAGGTAGTTTTTGTAACCACTGCTTTTATTTTTGTAGGCAACGTAGTGCAAAGTCTATCCTTTTTACCATTGGTTTGGTGTATTGCCGCCTTTGTGACTTATATACTCGCAGTCATAATGAACGCTAATTTAACAGCAATCATGCGCGAACACATACCTCTTGAAATGCAGGGACGTGTCTTTTCCGCAAAGGATACTTTGCAAAACTGTACAATTCCATTAGGGTTATTTTTAGGTGGTATATTGGCAGATTATGTCATAGAACCGTTTATGATAACAGATTCACCTATGCAAAAGATACTTTCACATTTTTTTGGTTCGGGAAACGGATCAGGAATAGCTGTTATGTTCTTTAGCGTAGGAATCCTTGGAATCGTCATAAGTCTTTCACGTTTGAGAAAACCGATTTATAAAGACTTAAATCAATAAGTATTGATTTGGCTGCTATTATTACTTTGAATGAAACGGTGTCGGAGTATAGCGGCAGGATATATCCGAAGTCGGTATTTTTTACAAAATCAGAAAGCCCTCTTGCTCAGACAACAGGTTTGTGTAAGGGGGCTTTTATTTTCAAACATTGAGAAATTTGTATATAAATAAAAAGGATATTTTGCGTTCGGAAAAATTTTTAAGAGATTAAATTCTTCCTTGATAATAAAAAAACATGGTGCTAGCACCATGTAATAAGAACATTAAGGAGAAAATATGTGTCGGATTTGTTACGCATTAGCTTATTGGAATACCTTATTTTACAAGGCATTTAAGATATGAGCATGACGTGGAAGGTATTTTATACCTTTGTTCTCAAAAATAGCTTTTACAGCGTCACATTTCAAAAATAGGTTGTCAATTTGTCGGGATTTGCTATAATAAATGCGTGGCAACATTTTGGCAACAGAAAATCAGCAAGTCATAATAAATGATGTAATTGAAGTAAAATTAGGCGTGTATTTGCATAAAACTTAAACAAAAACAATTAATAGCAATAAAGGACACGCCGAGTTCGAGTGATTTCTCAATATGTATAAATTATGCGCTAAAAACATAAAATTTTAAGGGAAAGCCATATTGACTTTCTGCCTTGTGCTTGCTAGAATAATAGCACAAGGAAAGTTTACCACTGACCGATATGTGGTATATAAATGGTCGGGTTGAAAGTTTACCG
>CANRNS010000142.1 GCA_947632055.1 uncultured Akkermansia sp. | reverse complement strand
TTCTTCAAATCAAATTATAGCATATTTGAAATACTCTGTCAATATCTTTTATACATTTTCTATTATACATTTTCTATTAATCTGTAACTTCATCAAAAATCGGGTGATCGAAAAACTCCGATAGAGAAATATCAAGCGTTGCCGCTATTTGATATAACGTATCAATTCTCGCCGCCTGTACTCTGCCCGTAATTATCATATTGACAGTCGCGCGGGAAATACCGCCGAGCTTGCAAAGGCTATATTGTGTCATATTCCTTTCTTCAAGGAGCATAACGATACGCTTCCCAATAGCTTCCGTCAATTTCATAGACTTTCTCCGTTCAATGTGTCAAACGCAATTTTATTATAAAACCCATCATAAAAAAACACGTTTGAAATATCAAACGGTTTGACTTTTGAACGTTTGATATATTAAACTATTGATAGTTTATGAAATCGGAGAAAAACTATGAAAAGCTGTTGTGTAACGGGTAATCGTCCCTATAAATTTCCGTGGAAGTACGGCGTAGGAAAAGAACATGAAAAATACCTCGGTCAGCTCCGAGGTATCATCGAGCGGCTAATCGTTCAAGATGAAATAGCCGACTTTTACTGTGGTATGGCAATGGGCGCGGATATGGACTTTGCCGAAACGGTTTTATCGCTCCGCAGAAAATACCCGAATATCAAGCTGCACGCCGCTATCCCGTGTCCGGATCAATGCGCGAAGTGGGATAGGGAAAACGTAAAACGGTACAAGCGTATTTTATCACACGCGGATACTTCTGTCATACTTTCAGAATCCTATACCAAAGACTGTATGCTCGCACGCAATCGGTATATGGTTGACCGCTCCGATATTGTCCTTGCTATATGGAACGGACAAGAGCAGGGCGGCACTTGGTACACGATACGGTATGCCCGAAAACAAAATAAGCGGTTAGAATATATCGCCTTACAATAAATTGATTTGTCTTTCGGTTAGGGGTGTAGCAGAAAAAGCCGTGGCCGTCAAACTCTCAAAAATTACAATCTAATAGGAAAGCCGATCCTTCGAGGTCGGCTTTTTTCTATGCTCTCAACATAATTTTTTCGGCGGAAGTGTCCGCGTCGTTTGACGGCTTGGGCTTTTCCCGCTCACCTGTTTGGAATGTCGAAAGACAAATCAAAACCAAACGAGGTGAATTATGATTGTTCTCCGTTATCCCGCAGGTGTACCTCCCCCGAACTGTATGCGGCACTTATTTCGCAACCTATTCGTTCCCTACTCGGTACGGCAGGGTACTCGCTTTTTTCTATACCGTAAGTTATAGTCTTTTCGGAAAGTGATTGCACGGTTTAAGAATTACTTTCTAATCTGAAAAGGAGGTAAGTGCCATGCTGCGAAGTATCAAAAAAGCGTTTGATATGGTTCGTCAGGAAGATCCCGAAACCGCTATCACCGTTCATACCATTCGTATGTGGTGCAAAGAAGGCAAGGTCAAGCATTTGACCGCCGGCAATAAGGTTTTGGTCGATATTCAGAGCCTGATGGACTATATCGCCATTAAGGAGAAATAAACAATGGCATCATTCACAATCACGGAAAGCAAAAAAGGCGTCCTTCAAGCCAAAATCCAAGTG
Organism: uncultured Akkermansia sp.; assembly: GCA_947632055.1. Classification (GTDB taxonomy): domain Bacteria; phylum Verrucomicrobiota; class Verrucomicrobiia; order Verrucomicrobiales; family Akkermansiaceae; genus Akkermansia. Next base: position 1,702 of record CANRNS010000142.1, on the reverse strand, counting down.
AACGGCAAGGACGCTGAAACAGGCAAGCGCAAGACCTTCGTAAAAAGGATATACAATACGGACGGATTGACCGAGGCGAAGTTCCGCAAACAGGCAGAAAAGCTCTCTATCGCGTTCGAGGAAGAAATCGCGGCGGCTTATCAACAAGCTACTACGGACGTCAGATCGAGGATACTAACATTTTCCGAACTGATGGCAGAATGGAAAGCACATATCAAAGCGAATCTCTCTATTAACTACTTAGAGCGGGCAGAGCAAGTCGAAAGGCTGTTTACGGCGTATTTGGAAGAACACCACCTTGCACACCTTCCTATATCGGAAATCACCGTGCGCGACGTTCAACTGTTCCTTAACTCGTTCACGACCAAAAGCATGAGGGGCAAGCCGATGGCTAAGCTCAAACAGGAATTACCCAAGACCGTGAATTTCCGCGAGCTTGCCAGAGAGAAGATTTTGCCACGTTGTACCTCTTATAATTTGAAAAAACGGGGTACAAGCATCGAGAAGGACACCGCCGATCGCGTTTGCGAGAAGTACGGACTTGACTTTTCGGAGTTCTTTGACGTGGTACAAAGCGAAGAACCGTATTCAACGGAAACCATAAAAGGTTATAGGCGGATACTTCGGACGCTGTTCAATGAGGCGGTACGTTATGAGTGGATAGCGAAAAATCCCGTTTGCAAAACGAAAATCGGAGCAGGCAGCGGAAATACCACGTTGCGCCCTATAAGCGAAAAAGAGGTATTCTCACGCCGAGAGGCGCAGGAGTTTATCGCCAAGTTGGACGCCATTCCCGACGAGTTTATCCATCGGAAAATAGTGCTCAAATTCATGCTTTTGACGGGTGTCCGCATCGGTGAAATGTGCGGCTTGCGGTGGTCGGATATTGACCTTGAACGGAAGGTCGTCCATATTCAGCGAAATAGGCTTTACTCTCCCAAAGTCGGAGTTTATGAGAAAGCGCCCAAGACGCAAACCTCTATCCGAGATATACCGTTACCGGACGCCCTTGTTGCAGACCTACATTATTATATGGAATGGTTCAGAGAGGCGGACGCACTCTTTGACGAGCGCGTTGATATGTACTATCTCGCCGTCGGTATTGACAGAGAGCCGCTATCCCAGCAGCGCCCCGGTGTTTGGCTGAGTAATTACGAAAGGGAATGGGGTTTGAAACATGTTACTTGCCACGGCTTGCGGCACACCTATTGTAGCATACTTCTCTCTTTGGGCGTTCCCATTCAGACAGTAAGCAAATACATGGGGCATAGCGATCCGACCATCACCCTGAAAGTTTACAGCCACTTTATCCCTGATACGCAGGAAACGGCGCTACTTGCCCTAAGCAGTATCACGAATTAAAATAGCGCGTCTGAAATTACAACCAATTACAACCAAAAACATGAAAAACGGTCATTTTTAAGCAAAAATGACCGTTTTTTTGGTACTCCCGACGGGAATCGAACCCATAATCTTCCCTTAGGAGGGGAAAGTTATATCCATTTAACTACGGAAGCGCGATATGAAATTGTGGGAAATCGGTCGAAAAAATTTACAACCAATTTTACAACCAATTTTATTTTGACCTGCAAAAATCGTAAAAAACAGCGATTTTGAGGCATTTTTTTGCATTTCCCGCAGTTTTTTATGGATAGAACAATCCCTTAGGAGGGGCTTGTTATATCCATTTAACTACGGAAGC
>CANRNS010000141.1 GCA_947632055.1 uncultured Akkermansia sp. | reverse complement strand
AGAGAGCGTGTTGGATTTGCGCTTGACAGGAATGAGACGAACGCCTAAAATGCAAGTACTTCAAAAACATGATACCGAGTATTTTACCGACTTCGAGGAATTGCTTTGTGGGCTCATTCCACAAAATTATACGAAGAGCGTAAAATCTCATAAATAATTAACTGTAAAAGGAGTAACTCCAATCTTCGTGGTTGGAGAGCAATGGGGAATGAGTGAAAAGGGTGGTGAATGATTACTCTTTTTTCCTGAGAAGCCAGGCCACGCAGAATATGGCACCGAGTAGCAGAATGATCGTGGCTCCCAAGTGCAGATTCAGCGGGTATGAAACAAAAAAGGCGAGCACCGAGCACCCGGCGCCCAAGCAGCCTCCGCCCCAAAACATCGTGGAAGCTCGGTTCGTAAGCAAGCGCATGATCCCCCCCGGCGCCACCAGGAGTCCCAGCGTGAGCAAGGCTCCCACTGCTTGCAGCGACGAAACGAGCGCCAGCACGATGAGTGCATACACGGCGTAACTGATGCTGCGGGTGGGCAGTCCCAGACTGGCAGCCATTCGTGCATCAAAAAGCCAGAGCAGCAGTGGTCGTTTGAAGATGGTGAGACCAAGCAGAGCTACGACGCCAACGCCATAGGCCACGCAGAGGTCGGCAAAGCTCATGCTCATGATATTACCGAAAAGCCAATCATCTACCTTTTGTTGCAGACCGAGGCGAACAAGAATCATGTAGCCGAGAGCAAAGGCGGCGGAGTGGATGATCGAAAGAGCTGCATCGTGGTGCAACGCAGAACTACGAGCCACAAAGAGTGAGCTGAGCCCTACTAAAAGCCCTGCCACGACCGCACCCACGAGCGCACTCCATTGTCCCAACCCAAAAAGCAGTATACCCAAGGCTATACCCGGCAGTAATGCGCAGCTGACCGCCCCAATTTGGAGGGAGGAACGCCTCAGCACCACCAGCGCGCTTACATAGCCATCCACAAAGCCGATGACCACGCAGGTCCAGAGCGTGCGCATAGCGATGGGCTCGGCGAGATACTGAAGAAAGTCTTTCATGAGTACGTGCTCTGAAGATTGTTCCGGGTGAGTATTTGCGTACAGGGACCAAAGTCTATTTGCTTTCCTTCGCGCAGCAGCAGTGCGTAGTCAAAGTAGCATGCGGCGTGATCCACATCGTGGTAGCTCGCAATGACCAGACGACCCTCGTGCGCAAGTTCGCCGAGCAGCTTTCCCAGAGCGTTTGCCCCTGGAGCATCAAGCCCGGTAAAGGGCTCATCCAGCAGCAGAATATGCGCTTCCTGAGCCAATGCCCGCGCTAGGAAAACGCGCTGTAGTTGCCCACCGGAGAGTTCGAGGATCTGCCTCTGCTGCAAATCAGCAATGCTCAGCGTGCGCATGGCTTTATCGACGATGGTTGCATCGTGTTCACCCGCTGCCCGCCAAGGTCCAAGCGCAGGGTAGCGACCCATTTCTACCAGTTCTCGCACGGTGATGGGGAAGGAAAGATCCACTTGGTTGCGTTGTGGGAGCCACGCCACTTCGCGCCGCGTTTGGTGCAGCGCCTTGCCATCCCACAGCACCTTTCCGTTCGTTGAGCTCATCAATCCTGCAAGCACATTGAGCAGCGTGGATTTGCCCGCCCCATTGGGTCCCATCACGGCCAGCGTGTGTCCACAGTGAATACTGAAGTTCAGTTTGGCAAGTGTAGGCTGGGCAGCTCGGGGGTATGTGGCGCACAACCCACGCACCCGAAGCTCGTGTGGGAGGTGGTTGGGGTTGGCGGCTCCCCAGCAAATGTGGTCTTTGTTGTTTACCATTGGAACGTGAAGATGGTGTGCAGTTCGTTCGCCTTGCCATGATTCCATTGTGTGTCAGTTGATGTGCGTAGTCCGTCGGGCATCATTTCTATGGTGATGGCCTGGTTGGCGGGTGGATCCGGCCATTGTGCCTGCACCTCAAGTTCCAATGTCTTGCCTGCTGAGATCGTTGGCAGCGAAAGTGTCCCGTACCACGTTCCTTGGCAATTAGGTTTGAGCTTCAGCAGTTCTTTCCCCATGTGTCGTATGCAGATTTTTGTCGGTTCATTTGTGTAACGCACCAGCACTGGAGTAGGTACCGATGTTTCTTTCGAAGCAAACACAGGTTTTTGAAATGTCCGGGGCGTTGGCCCTTTTGCAAAGTATACCAGAGGCACGCCTGCGGCTAGGGCTCCAAGCAGGGTATATCCTATCGCAACAAGGGGGTGTTTCATTGTCTTTTTATTCGTTTGAAAGGCCCTCGCATACAGCGCGCAGGTTGTTGCGAAACATGGCTTCGTATGTTGGTTGCCCGGGCGCTATCCCGTCCATCGAGAGTTCGCCCACTGTGGCATTGATGGATGACGCGATATTTTGTAGGAAGCGCGGAGACTCGCGCAGTTCGACGTAGATTCGTCGTACTCCGCGTTGTCTTAACTCACTGATGAGCCGAGCCACGCTTGCCATATCACCTTCGCTCTCCGCCGCTGATCCCTGGATAGCAATGGGATGCAGCCGAAAAGCCGCACAAAAATGGCACATGGCGGCATGCTCGGTCACGAGTGTGCGGCGTACCTCCGGCACATGGGTCAGTGCCAGCCGTGCTTCGCGCGTGAGTTCGTCCATGGCCTGCGCATAGGTTGCTAACCGGGAACGAATTTCCTCCCGCTTTTCCGGCAGTTCATTCTCCAGGATTAAAGCCAGCTCATAAGCGGCTCGTTTCATATTTTCCGGCGCGTTCCACCAGTGCGGATCAACACTGCCTTCGGGTGTCAGCACATCCGGTACTGCATTTCCCAACTCGACAACGCGCCCGGGTGGATCGGAGGAAGAAAAGACTTCGCGCAGCGCTCCCAAGTACGGTTCCACTCCTTTGCCGCAGGCGAGTATCAGCCGACTTTGTACTGCTGCTGCCAGTTCTTGAGCGCCGGGTTCAAAGCGGTGCAGTTCCCCATGAGGTGGAAATAAGTTCACGACCTCTACATCTTTCCCACCCACGCGCCGTGCCATCTCGCTGAGCAGTGGATGCAGGCTTGCCACGCGCACTGTTTCTCCCCATACGACATGGGTAACGAGTAACGCTATGAGCACGACGAATCGCATGGCCTGAGCATAACCTCAGCTTCTTGTTTTGTCAATGTTTTCACCCATCAACGCAGGGCAAACGCATTAGATAATGCATCTACTCCTCCAAGGTTTCATTCCTTTGAGGTGCCCAATTTGTCACTCGCCTTGCGTGTCGTCAGAAGGCGACCTTGTAGCCCACGGCGGCGTTCAGACTCGACCAGCCTTCGCGGTATTCGAACGAGGCGTCCATGAAGATGCTCCCGTTGCTGCTCCCCAGCGGGATGGTCAA
>CANRNS010000140.1 GCA_947632055.1 uncultured Akkermansia sp. | reverse complement strand
CCACTATTTTACCCCTCTCTTCTCATGACTTCAACTTTTTCTGTCATCTGTTGCATTTAATCTTGCAATCCACACAATCGCACGCAAAAAACTGGGCAGACGCTCAGGAAGAAGGGGTCCCGAGCACACTGCGAATCCCAGCCTCGTAGAGTTCAGGTTCCAGCAGGAAGGAATCGTGTCCCTTAAGGGAATGGATACGAAGATAGCGCGCATTCACCCCTGCCCCGAGCAGGCGGCGGTAAAATTGCGAGATGATGCGCGGCGTAAAACAGCAATCGGTATCGATTGAATAGATGAGGAAAGGTATTGCATGCTGAGCGTATCGAGCAAAAGCAGAAGCAAGGGAAGGTTCACCGGTAAGCGTCGGCAAATCAAAGGACGCCCACATATTCACGATGCGGATGTACGCATTGGCATCAAAGCGCTTGGCAAATTTGCAACCTTGGTGAATCATGTAGCTTTCCGTATGACGGGTGGGACGGAACCAGGTGAGCAGTTCATTGGGTTCGCAAATGCCACGACGGGCGCGCTTTTCGAGACCCTTTTGATACACAAAGAGCTTGTGACAAATAATGCGCGCGAGAGCGAGACCCCGGCTCGGCGGGTCTGCCAAGGGGTAGCGTCCCGCGCGATACTTGGCATCAAGCTCAATGGCAGCTATTTGTTCAAAGACCGAAAGCTTATGCTCAACAGGCGGCGCATCGGACACGCCGATGAGAATCACACTTTTAACGCGCTGAGGGTTCATGTACGCCAATGCCAGAGAAAGCATGCCACCCACGCTGGGGCCTACTACCGCAAAACGTTCAATGCCCATGGAGTCGAGAAGGAGCATTTGTGCGCGCACTTGGTCGTTTGCTGTGACCATCGGAAAGCGGCTGCCCCACGGTTGGCCGTCCGGCGCGAAACTCGCAGGTCCCGAGCTGCCGTAGCAACTGCCCAGGAAATTGGCGCAGACGATGAAATAGCGCTCCGTATCCAATGGTTTGCCCGGGCCTATCATGCGATCCCACCAGCCGTCATAATTCTCCGGTTGCCAAAATGAGCCAGCCTCAGGCAAACACTCGTTTCGTCCGTGCGCATGGTGACTGCCCGTAAGCGCGTGGAAAAGCAGAACAGCATTACTGGCATCCGGCGCCAAGGTGCCGTACGTCTCATACGCCAGTTGGATATCGGGCAGAATCTCCCCACTCTCAAAACGAAATTCGCCAAGAGGGAAAATGTGGCTGGTAACGGCGATGGACATAGCTTACACTCGGTACGAAAAGAGGCCGGTGATGCTCCACCGACCTCTGTGCGTCAAGGGAAAAAAGCGTGACACGTAAGGTTACTTAACCCCCTTTTTGCTGAGGCGCGTGCCGGCGGTAGCACCCTGGCGAGCCTTGAACTTAGGATTGCTCTTGCAGATGACATAGAGCGTACCCTTGCGCTTCACGATTTGGCAGTCTGCGTGGCGGCGCTTCATGGAAGCAAGTGAAGAAAGAACTTTCATGGTATCGAGGTGCTTGTTTGATGATTCAGAGAGCAGAGTCGCAGTGCGAACTCATGCTGACGGGAGCGCGTATTATAGGCGGACTTTACCATTTGTAAAGACAAATTTTCGCGTGGCAAGTGATTTTTTCACATTTATCCCAGGAAAAAGCGATCCCGACAGACAGTTATTGGCGCATCGTACAACGCAAAGCGTTGATAATTTGCAAATTACGAATTACAATTTGAAAGTGAGTGCGCTGCGAGAGAGGAAGCGGAGCAAAACCGAAGAGAAATTCTCGAACATCTTTCGTCCACGGAAAACGCATGGAAAATGGGCTGCATATGCCCGGAGAAAAATTGGTGGGAGCGCGTGTATGATTTTTTTCGAAAAAGTGTGCATTCGAGTTGCACACGTCGAGAGATAGAGCTATACTACGTCCGTTGCCGAACCCATGAAAACTCTGCGCTACACCCCCATCCCGGCCCATTTTTACAGATCCACGCGCGATGCGCTTGCGGCTCGCCTTCCGGAAGGCGCTCTGGTCGTTGTGCATGCCAATGATGTGTACCCCACAAATGCCGATGGCACCATGCAGCACCATCAAAATGCCAATCTGCACTACCTGACCGGCATTGACCAGGAAGAAACAGCGCTCATCATGCGCATTGGCAAGAATGGGCAACATGTGGATACTCTGCTGCTGCGCGAGACAAATGAGCGTATCGTCATATGGGAGGGCGCCCGCCTCACCAAAGAAGAAGCAGAGGAAATTTCAGGCATTCGAGATGTGCGCTGGACTCAGGAATACCAACCACTTATCGCCCAAGTTGCCGCGTCTGCCAAATGCGTATACTGGGAACGCGATACGCACCCGCGACGTTACACCGATGTGCAAACGCGCAATGAGCGCATGTTTGCGGCGTTCCGCGCCAATTACCCGAGTATCGAGGTGCGCAGTCTGTATCCCCTGCTCTCCCAAATGCGTCTGGTAAAGGGGGAAGCAGAGCTTGCACAGATGCGCGAGGCTTGCAACATCACCGGCGCCGGATTTACCGCCATTCTGCCGCACATCAAGCCAGGCATGGGCGAATGGGAGATGGAGGCTCTGCTGAGCTGCGAATACACCCGCCGACGATCCCGCAAGTTTTCCTTTCTCCCCATCATCGCATCGGGACCGGACACCTGTGTGTTGCACTACATCAGCAATCACAAGGTCTGCAGGAATGGTGATCTCATTCTCTTCGATGTGGGGGCAGAATACGGAGGCTATGCCGGCGACATGAGCCGCACGGTGCCTGCCAATGGAAAATTCAGCCCACGTCAAAAAGCCGTGTACGAAGCCGTGTTGGCCGTGCATCGCTACGCTGCCTCCATCATGCTGCCCGGCGTGCGCAAAGCCGACTACGAGCGGCGCGTACGCGTACGCATGGCGGAGGAGCTGGTAAAGCTCGACCTGCTCAGTGCACAGCAAATACAGCGCGAGGCTAACGATCCCTCCTGCGTACGCAAATACTACATGCACAGCGTATCGCACTCCCTGGGGCTGGATGTGCACGATGTGTGTCCCAAGGACCCCGTCTTTGCCGTTGGTCAGGTATGGACCATTGAGCCGGGCATTTACATTCCCGAGGAAAATTTGGGTGTACGCATCGAAACGGATGTCCTCATTCACCCGGACGGCGTGGAGGATCTCATTCCCGGTGCGCCATTGGAGGTGTCAGACATTGAGCGTCTCATGCGCGGCGAATAGAACGAAAGCTTGCACGGGGAGTTCAGTGAACGGAGGCGCCTATTGAACGTTCGAAAAAAATTGAAAAGAGAACAAGCATGTGCTCAGCTCGGCTCTGAATCTCAAAGACGCGTTTTTTCTGTGGATTGCAAGATTAAATGCAACAGATTGTGGATTGCAAGATTAAATGCAACAGATGACAGAAAAAGTTGAAGTC
>CANRNS010000139.1 GCA_947632055.1 uncultured Akkermansia sp. | reverse complement strand
CACTATTTTTGTCCAAACGATAAATCTCTTGCCCTCTTTTTCCCCGTTCGGTGCACTTATTTTTGTCCGATTGCGGGAGTTTTTTTGCGGGGCAGCCGTTCTTGCCAATAAGCAAAGAAGCTGGTAGAATGAGGCTCACATGGAGATCACGCTGACCAGTCCGTTGGACATGCACCTGCACGTACGGGATGGCGAGATGCTGCAACTCGTGGCGCCGCTGAGCGCACGTGACTTTGCCGCGGCCGTCATCATGCCGAACTTGGTACCTCCCGTGGCTGATGAGCAGGCGCTGCGTGCGTATGCGGAACGGATTCAGACGGCCTTATGCGGTGCGCATTTTGCCCCGCTCATGACCCTTTTCTTCCGCAACTATAGTGAAGCTGAATTGCGTGCTGCCCAGAACATCCCGGGCTTTTTCGGCGTCAAGCTTTATCCTGCCGGAGTTACCACCAATAGCGACGATGGTGTGCGCAGCCTGCAGGCGGTGGAGCCTACCCTGCGCTGCATGGAGATATTGGGCATTCCTTTGTTGGTCCATGGCGAGAGCCACGGCTTTGTGATGGATCGCGAGGCGCAGTTTTTGCCCATGTACCGTCATTTAGCCGAGCAATTTCCCAAGCTGAGCATTTGCATGGAGCACATCACCACGGCCGCCGCCGTGCGATTGCTGGATGAATACGAAAACTTGTGCGCGACCATTACCCTTCACCATTTGGAACTCACGCTGGATGATGTGCTGGGTGGGGCGCTGAAGCCTCATCTTTTCTGTAAGCCTGTAGCCAAGCGTGCGGAGGACCGCGAGGCCTTGTTGCAAGCGGCGCTCAGCGGGCATCCGCGCGTCATGTTCGGCAGTGATTCCGCTCCCCATCCCATTCATAAGAAGGAATGTTCCGGTTGTGCCGCCGGTGTCTTTAGCGCACCGGTTGCCCTGCCTGGTCTAGCAAGGCTATTTGCTGAACATCACGCAACCGACCACTTGCAAGCCTTTGTTTCCGACAACGCTTGTCGTCGTTATGGGTTGACTCCTCCCGCGAAAAAGGTTGTGCTGCGCGATACTCCCATGCAGGTGCCGACTCATTATCGCAGCTTTGGGCAGAGTGTGGTGCCGCTCTACGCCGGAGAGGAGTTTCCTTGGAGCGTATGCGCTGTGCAAGAGTAATGGAAAACGTACCAATACCCGGAGCTGGTGAGCTACGCGAACTGCTGGTGCAAATCGCGGAGATGCATATGCCTTTCGGCATGTACGGTCCGGCCAAGTTTCCGCCCAAGGGATGCCCCATCTCCGATTTGCCTGCGGAATACTTGGATTGGTTCTCCCAGCGCGGCTGGCCAAAGGGTAAACTCGGCTACCTCATGCAGCAAACCTTCCTCATCAAAAATAGCGGCCTGGATCACCTTTTCACTCCTTTTCGTGAGGCTCGCGGCGGCTTTCGTAAATACCCCGGTAAAAAATGATGCGTACCCTCCAATCTATTTTTTTGGCTGCCCGACCAAAAACGCTCCCGGCGGGTCTGGTGGCAGTGTGGGCCGGGTGTGTCGTTGTTGACAAGTTTGCCACAGCTTATCCACAGTTGCACATCGCGGTGAACTATGACTTGGCTGTCTTCACTGCACTCAGTTGCATGTGCATCCAAATTGCTTGCAATCTTTTCAACGATGCTCTTGATGCTGGGCGTCACGCGGATACCGAACGTCGCCAGGGTCCGTTGCGCATCACTGCAGGCGGACGGATGAGTGCGCTTTCCGTGAAACTCTGGGGCGGCATTTTCTTGTTTCTGGCCTGCGCCGCAGCTATCCCGCTTATTCAGGCGCAGGGTGCAACCGTCATCTTTATTGGTCTTCCCTGTCTTATTTGCGCCTATGCATACACAGGCGGGCCTTTTCCCATCGCCTACCACGGGCTGGGTGAGCTTTTCGTGCTGATTTTTTTTGGAGTTGTCGCCGTGGTGGGTACAGTATTTGTTCAAATCGGTTGGCACTCGGGCTACGAGTTCGTTTACATAGCTGCCCTCATGGTCGGCGTCATCTGTGGGTTGCTTTCCTGCGTGCTGATTGAAGTGAACAACATTCGCGACCGGGCGGAGGACGCTACGACCGGCAAGCGCACCCTCGCCGTGCGTCTTGGTGATAGCCGCGCACGCGGGCTTGCCATGGCTTTTCTGGTAGCGCCGTATGCGGTATTGCATCAACTCGCGCGCGTGCTGCCCGGCGTTGGGTGGAATTGGTGCTGGCTGCTCGCTTTATTGGTTGGCGGCATTATTTTGCGGCGCCTCATGAGCAGTCCGGCGGACAAACGGATGAATGTGCTGCTTGGCTTGGCTTCTTTGCACTTGGCCCTCTACATCCTCGCTCTCATGCTTGGATAACCGGGGCATGCATCACAGCTTCTTCCACTCCTGCGCTGCCAACAGGGCATCAAAACCAAGTCCCGTACCGGTCGGCACATGGAACTCCGGAGTAATATCCATGCCCAGTTGCTCTGAAAAAGCATTGGGCTGGTACACATGCTGCGTGACAAGTCCGCAAAGCGGTACTTGCTCTTTCGATTTATCCGTATAAAACATCGCTGCACTGTAGGCGGCCCAACACTGACCAAGCGGGTGATCCAAGTTTGTCGTAAAGACTGGCAGCCCGGAATTACTGTGATGCCGTACCGGCTTCACGATGCGCATCATCGGCCGATTGGTGCGCTGCGGTATCACTTTTTCATTGCGTAGCGGCGTATCGTAGCCCAATGGTATGCCTGCATCTTGCAAGGTTTGCCATTCGTGCACATCGTAGTAGCATGGGTCTTCAATAAAGTCGATACGTTCTTTGAGTGCTTGTGGCAGCATCTCCCAAAATTGAAGCGTCTCCTCCATGGAAAGCGTGCAATCAAAATCCACGCGCCATTTCCATTCAGGCACCATAGCTGCCAAGTTGGTCAGCCGCTCCACGGTGGATGCCAACTTGGGAATAACCTTAATTTTGCCCATGCGAAATCCCTTTTGGTGCAAGTTGTACACCTGAGCCGGTGTCACGCTCACTGTCAATGTTGCATGACTGCGCGGTATAGTCAGCCCTGCAAAGAGACTCACTCCTTTCGCGCGTGCCTCTCCGTCCAATTCCATACACTTCATTGCTCGTTCCCCCAGCAAAAGCGGCGATCCATCCTTCAAAGCATCCAATTCATATTCCAAGGGCGAATCCCCAAGCTCTGGCCAACTCTGCAAACATGCATAGCCCCCGTTATCTCCTTTCAGCAGTACCCCTTCTCGCGGCTGTGCCGCTGCCCTTGCACTCAATGCCCCAATCGGGTAGAGCTTATATCGTGAATAATGCATGCGTTCATTCTATCAGTTCTCTCTGCATTTGGCAAGCATGCCATCTGGTTCGCCAGGGCAACCGCAATCGGACAAAAATAAGTGCACCGAACGGGGAAAAAGAGGGCAAGAGATTTATCGTTTGGAC
>CANRNS010000138.1 GCA_947632055.1 uncultured Akkermansia sp. | reverse complement strand
CTAGCATGCTTTGAACTTCTTGGCACCCTTTTTTGTGCCAAGAACCTGTTGCATTTAATTTTGCAATCCACAATCCCGTAACATCACGCATCTTTGCCTTGCAAACGCCGTGCAAATGCGTATAATGCGCCCGCTATGTCCGATGAGTCCACGCAGGGAAACGCCTCTCCTTCTTCGGGGGAGGAGGAGTTGATCGCCGTCCGCCGTGAGAAGGTGGAGAAAATACGCGCCCTGGGCGTCAACCCGTACGGTTGCCGCTTTGAGGTGTCGACCTCTCCGGCGCAGCTTAAACGAGCTTTCGAGGAAGGAAAGCAGGTGCGGCTCCTCGGTCGTATCATCGCTTTGCGTGATATGGGCAAGACCCAGTTTTTCACCATTGCGGACGTTTGCGGCGGCATCCAGTGCATGCTCACTAAAAAGGCGGTGAGCGAGGAGTCGTGGGCGCTTTGGAAGCTGCTGGAGCGCGGCGATTGGATCGGCGTGCAGGGGGAGACGTTCACCACGCGGACGGGAGAACCCACGGTGCGGGTGGACTCTTTCACCCTTCTCTCCAAGGCGCTGCGCCCCATGCCGGATAAGTTCCACGGTCTTGCCGACCAGGATATGCGCTACCGCAAGCGTCACCTTGACCTGATGAGCAATCCGGAGAGCGCGGCTCGCTTTGTCGCTCGTTCGCGCATCATCCACGAAATCCGCATGTTTCTCGCAGAACGCGGGTTCATGGAGGTGGAAACGCCCATGCTGCAGGATGTTGCCGGCGGCGCGGCTGCCAAGCCTTTTGAATCCTATTACAACGCGCTCAAGAAGCCGGTGACGTTGCGTATCGCTCCTGAGCTTTATTTGAAGCGCCTGCTTGTCGGAGGTTTCCCGAAGGTGTTTGAATTGAACCGCAACTTCCGCAACGAGGGTATCGATGCGCGGCACAATCCGGAGTTCACGGTGCTGGAGGTGTACGAGGCAGGCGCCGATTTTGAGAGCATGGCTCAGATGATGGAGGAGATGATCACGACGGTTGCGCAGAAGGTTTTTGGCAAGCTGGTGTTCGACCAGTACGATGCCGACGGCAATGTGCGCCGCACGGTGGATCTCTCCCGCCCGTGGCGCCGCGCCGACTATGCAGACCTCGTGAAGGAGGTGGCGGGAGCTGATTGGTTCGACCTCACCCCGGAAGCTCGTCGTTCCCGCGCGCAGAACGCGCTGCACGTCCAAATCGGCGACTCCCTGGACGACTTGGGCGTTACCCAGCAGGTGTACGAAAAACTCGTGGAGGAAAAACAGGATTCTCCCCTTTTCGTCTGCCATGTGGCGCGTGATCTCGTTCCCCTCGCCAAGGCTAACCCGCAGAATGATGAGGTGGTGGATGTCTTCGAGCTCGTCATGAACGGACAGGAGCTTTGCCCCGGCTACTCCGAGCAAAATGACCCCGTCGAACAGCTTCAGCGCCTCATGCACCAGGCCGGTGAGGAAACGCAAAAAATTGACTTCGACTTCGTCGAATCTCTTGAATCCGGTATGCCCTGCGCCGGCGGCATCGGCATCGGTATCGACCGCCTCTGCATGTTGCTCACTGGCGCTTCCTCCATCCGCGATGTGATTCTTTTCCCCCAGTTGAAAACTCGAATCTGAGACACCTGCCTCAATCCATTTTTCTCCGGGTTCATCGAACCCGTTTCCTCTGCGTTTTCCAAGGGACGAATGATGTTCGAGAATTCTGCTTTGCTTTTGCTCCACCTTACCCCGCGCGCAGCACGCTTGCTTCCAAATCGTAATTCGTAAATCATCAACGATTTACATTGTATGATACGCCGATAACTTCGTGTTGAGATCGCTTTTTTCACGGGACAAATGAGCGAATCTGACTTTCTGCCGCATTTCTGACTTGTCAATGCAGCTTCAACGTGGTAGAAGAATGGCATATGAAGTTTCAGGTTGCCCAGTGGATTGGCAAGCGTGCGGAAATGGAAGATTCCTACGCCCTGCGGCACTTCCCTGATGGCTCCCTCGCCGTGGTTTGCGATGGTATGGGCGGGCACGATTGCGGTTTGCAGGCGGCTCAGATTGCGGCGCGTTCCTTTGTCAAGGCTTTCGAGCAATCGGAGGATGTCACGACCGCCCGGCGCATGCGTGATGCGCTTGACTTTGCCAATCAATCCGTGGGCGACTATTTCATCAAGCGGGACATGTACGGCGGTTGCACCTTGTTGGCGGTCTATATTTTCTCCGGGGTGCTCTGGTGGGTCAGTGTGGGTGATTCTCTGCTGTTCATTTGGCGTCATGGCCGCCTGCTTCGCCTCAATGCTGACCACTCGATGCGCTCTATTTACGAGGAGTTTGTGAGGTCGGGCACCATGTCTTTTGAAGAGGCGATGGCACAGGGGCATTCTCTGCGCTCCGCTGTCACTGGAGAGGAAATTCCCTTGATTGACAGCCCCCCCACGCCCTTTTTGCTGCTGCCGGGAGACCGCATTGTGCTGGCGAGCGATGGAGTGGACGAGCTGTTGTTGCAAACGCCGCTCAGCGAGGCTGCACGCGTCATTCTCGATTCGCCATCCGATAATTTATCGGCTGAAATTATAGAGGGCTGCCGTGCTCTCGGACGTGAGGATGCCGACAATGTGACCGTGCTGAGCATGGATTATCCCGCTGCCAAGAAGAACGCCAATGACTCTTGAGGTTTTTCGGCGAAAGATAGCGGCGGGAGAGCCGTTGGAGGGTGAGGAAATGATTTCCTTTATGCGGGCGCAGAGCGATGCTGCGCGGCGCATCCTCTGCGAGCTCAACCATGCATACCACTCGCCTCAGGAAGTGCAGCAGCTCTTTGCCCGCCTCACAGAGCAGGATCCGGACGATACGTTCACTTTGTTTCCTCCCTTCTACACCGATTTCGGACGCAACATCCACGTGGGGAAACGCGTGTTCATCAACTCCTGCTGCCAATTTCAGGATCAGGGAGGCGTGTACATCGGGGATGACTGTTTGATCGGGCACAGCGTGATTCTCGCCACGCTCAATCACCACTTCGCCCCGGAGCAACGACAAAATCTCTCCCACGCTCCCATTCGCTTGGGCCGCGGCGTGTGGCTCGGCGCCCGCGCCACGATTTTGCCCGGTGTCACTATTGGCGACTACGCCGTTGTCGCCGCCGGCGCCGTGGTGACCAAGGATGTGTCGGCTCGCTCGATTGTAGGCGGCGTACCCGCCAAGGTGCTGCGCAGCATCGATGAATAACCCGGCGCGCGTAGATTCAAGTGGGGACGACAGATCTTTGTTTTGGCGGGAAATGGGGATGGTGTTACCATGCAGGGCGGCATGTACAGACGACTTGATGCCTTTTTGAGATGCTGAAAAAGCGCCCTGCCAAGCACCGACGTGCCACGCGTAACACTATGATAAACAAAATGTCGCTCTTCGTATAATTTTGTGGAATGAGCCCACAAAGCAATTCCTCGAAGTCGGTAAAATACTCGGTATCTCACAA
>CANRNS010000137.1 GCA_947632055.1 uncultured Akkermansia sp. | reverse complement strand
TAACGAAGAACATCTGCGAGCTCTACACAAGCAGCGGAGCCATAGGGGCCTCCTACACTTACACCCCCTACGGTACCGTTGGCATAGCTTCCAACGCCGCGAAAGTCACTCAGAGCATCCAGTGGAGCAGCGAGTATCACGATGCTGAGACCGGCTTGGTTTATTACAACTACCGGTATTACAACCCGCGCGATGGTCGGTGGACAAGAAGGGATCCGGAAGATATAAGAGCAAGTCTTAATCTTTACCTCATGGTGTATAACAATACTATTTCCGGTTACGATAATCTGGGGAAATGTGGAGGAGAGGGGTGTAGCGGTGAATGTGCACAAAAATGCGGAGAAGTGAAAAAATGTAGAAAAAACGATAAAGGGTGTTGCGAAAAATTTACTAAGAAAAAGGGATTTGAATCCAAGCCGAACGGTTGCGGAGGAGAGGGTGGAATCCATGTTCCCACTTGGCTCATGATTTTCATCCTTGGTGTTTCATTTACGGATGCTTGTAACAAACATGATGAATGTTATGATAAGTGCGGTGCAAGTAGAGAGCAGTGTGATGAAAAATTATATCAGGATATGATGAATATATGCGATGAGATTCTCATGCAAGGAATGTCTGAAGAAGATAGGAACTCTGCGCACATTCGATGCAGGGCAGCTGCTTCTTTTGGCTACGAGAAACTAAAAAAAGAAGGAGCTCAATATTATAAAGCAGCGCAGGAAAAGGCATGCCAATGGGAGCCATGTTAGACATATGGAGCATATGAAGAGACACATTTCATCGACGTTGTTTGTGCTGTTGCTCTACTGTCTCCTGACTTGGCAGGGGGCTCGGTTTATCAATGCACCACATAGCAATCTTTCATCGTTATATGACGTGTGGGTATTCCTTAGTGGACGATGGGAAGGTACTCTATGCTTCTACGTGGTCGGACTATATGTTGCAACGAATTTACGCATGTCTCCTCGATGGCAGAGATGGTTTTATTGGATTCCTTTATTATCATGCCTGCTTGCCCCCTTTATTTCTGTATTGCTGACTCCGGAAACAGGAGAAGCGATGGTATTGACATTTTGGGAGAAGTATTTAAGCAAACCGAGCATTTGGCTTGCACCTGCGGCGGCATTAAGTCTGTATATTTTTTACGGACGGAGTAAAAAACGACGTGAAGGACAACTTAGTTCTGCTTGCTCATCATCGAAACAAGCAGAAAGCTTGCCGTCAAATGAGTTTGGAATTTGTCGGAACGGCGGAGTCATGACGAGAAGGTTAATTTCCTCTCTTTTTGTTTTTTGCATTTACAGCTTGTCAACGTATCCTTTTTATAAGGGCTTATCTTCGATGTCGTCTGAACCGTACTCAAGCAATCTGATTTTGGGGGGGTGGAAAGTTAATATCCAAGTGGTCTTTATGTATTATGTAGTGCCGCTGTACGTGGCAGAATGTTGGTCGAGGCGTCTCGGAGGGAAAAAATGGGTTTATATTTTGCCTTTTATTGTGGTCATTGCACGACATTTTTTTCAAGCATTTATCGTGTCAATGATAATCCCTTCGGTTGCGTGTGATAGCGGGACTTTCTTATATTGTGTTGTCCACTGGCCGGAAAGGGTGCTCGTGCCGGCTGTAGCACTTAGCCTATATTTCTTTTACTGGAAGAATCGGGCGTCCCAAAATGAGAAGAATGTACAAGAGTTATGAAAAAGATACCAATTACCTCACTTTTTCCATTGTATTCTTAGCTCCTATAATATGCAACCGAGTTTGGTCATCAATGCGCTTGGGTACTCGACCTTCTCCAAGTACGACCTGAGAAACCGCAAGGTAGCCGAATACGGTACGGGCGCGCAACCCGCGACCTTCGGCTACGATGATGCGGACAACCTCACGAAGCTCACCACGTACCGAGCCACAGGCAAGGTGATTTCCACGGATCCGAGCGGACTGGAGGGAGATACGACCACGTGGAAGTACGATTTGGCTACAGGGTTGGAGCTTCGCAAGACCTACGCCGATGGTAAGGGGACGGTGAAGACCTATGACGCGTACAACAATCTCGCCACCGTGACGGATGCGCGTGGGGTGGTAGCCTCTTACTCATACAATCTGAGCCGAGGTTTGCTCACGGGGATCGACTTGAGCGATGGCACGCCCGCACAGAAGTTTACCTACAATTTCCTTGGTCAGGTGGTCAGCGTGCAGGACGCTTCCGGAGCGCGCAGTATCAGCTACGGTCGGTATGGAAGTCAGCTCGAAGAGGTGCAGCAAATCGCCTCATCTCGCTTCCTGTTGCAGGAACAGCGGGATGCCTACGGTCGCGGTACAGGGTACATCCTGAAGCGCAATGGCAACCGCCAATGCGCAGCTTCCATAACGTACGGCACACTTGGGCGTATCGCTTTGGCAGGATTTATCCATGCCGGGGTAGAGCATCAGTTCCGCTACGGTTACCTTGCAGGCAGCAACCTGCTGCAATCGCTCACCATGCCAAACGGAGTGACGTTGACGCAGAGCTATGAGCAAAAGCGTAATCTGCTCACGGAGATGCTGTATGCCGGAACGAGCGGTGTGCTTGCCAAGCGCAGTTACACGTACGATGTACTCGGACGCCCCACGGCGCGCGGTACGGAGTACCCGCAGAGGGAAAGGAAGAGGCAAGATGTGTTCGGTTACAACCAACGCTCGGAACTGACCTGCGCTCGACTCGGCGAGACGGGTTATCGCTACGCCTACGACAACATCGGCAACCGAATCAGCACGCAGGAAGCCGCTGAGGAGATGACCTATGTCGCTAACGACCTGAACCAGTACACGCAAATCGATACGAACGGCAACGACTTCACGCCGGAGTACGATGCGGACGGCAACCAGACGCTCATCCAAACAAGCACAGGCATCTGGAAGGTGCAGTATCACGCCCAAAACCGAGCCATCCGCTTCGAAAACGAAAGCAACGGCACGGTGATCACCTGCGACTACGATTACATGGGACGCCGCATTTGGAAGAAAGTTGAAAACGCCAATGGCACTGTAACGCTGCACCAGCGCTACATCTACTACGACTACCTGCAGATCGCGGCGTTGGATCTCACCCGCGCCACGCTCAATGGTCTCTGGCTGCTCACCTGGGATCCTTCGCAAGCTGTGGCCACGCGTCCGCTGGCCATCCAAATCAACGGCACGTGGTACACCTACGGCTGGGATTTAACGAAGAACATCTGCGAGCTCTACACAAGCAGCGGAGCCATAGGGGCCTCCTACACTTACACCCCCTACGGTACCGTTGGCATAGCTTCCAACGCCGCGAAAGTCACTCAGAGCATCCAGTGGAGCAGCGAGTATCACGATGCTGAGACCGGCTTGATTTATTACAACTACCGGTATTACAACCCGCGCGATGGTCGATGGATGCGGAGAGAGCCGGGGATGGAATACTTCTCCATTAATCTCTACGCGTTTGCCTTAAATAACACCATGACATATCATG
>CANRNS010000136.1 GCA_947632055.1 uncultured Akkermansia sp. | reverse complement strand
AAAATGCTATGCTGTTGGGTGACCGTTTATTTTGAGGCATCGGGCTTCGGTGACTTTTATTTTTGAGGCATTACGGGTGCCCTGGATCTACGAGGCGCCATATATGCGCACGCGCGTTGTTTTTTTTCTTGAGGGCGTGCCGAGAAAGGAGTATAATACTCGTATGAAGACCAAACAAACCCTATTGATTGCAGCGTGTGCGCTGCTTGGAACATGTTTGTGCGATGCCGCCTCAAAGAAGGATTTGTCCAATTTGGGGCGCGTGATGTTTATCGGTGATTCCATCACGCATGGGTATGGATCGCCCTCATACCGCTGGGCTCTTCATAAAATATGGGTTGACAACGGAATCGAATTCGATACGGTCGGGATTGAAATCGGCAATAACGGCAAAAACGGTACCATTCCGCCGGGTACCATGTACATCGGGAAACAATTCAACAATAAGCATGCCGCAATGAGCTCGCAGCGCGCTTATGAGACCAGCGGTCGCTTGCATAACTCACCTAGATTGGACGGCACAGATATCCTTGACTGGCTCGGCGTGGACGAAACGTACAAGGGTCCGAGAAAAATAGGAGCGCCTGCCCCTGATACCTACTTTATTCTTTTGGGTACAAATGACACACTGAGCGACTACGGGCAAAAGGGAGGTATCGGAAAGACGTCAGCAAACATTACGGAGGTGACAAAGGCTCTCCTGGACAAGAAAACGGGCGATCTGTCCGTGATTGTAGATACGATTCGGAAGGTCAACAAAAAAGCGCGTATTGTGGTGCTTACCATCCCGACATGGGGCAACACGAGTAACAACACTGCCCCGGAAGATTACGCCGCTATGGTGGATAACTACAACAAGAAGCTGACTTCGTGGGCCAAGAGCAAGAGGGTGATTCTTGCAGATGTCAACAAGGGCTTGATTGATGTGGCAAATCAGGAGAAGCCCGGCAAAGGTGTGCCCTCTTTTTATGTCAAAGATGGTTTGCATCCCAATCCGCAGGGCGATTTGCTCATGGCCGGCCGCGTGGCTCAGGCAATGGGGTTGGCGGGGCGCGCTGCTGGAGCGCCGCGTAAGCCCTCCGCTAAGTTTGACATGTCGTCACCCATCATGTTTGAAACGGCTACTGCGAAAGAAGGTGTAGAGTTCAAGAACGATACGCTTACCCTTCAGGAAGGGGCGAAGATAGAGGTGCCTTGGCCACAGAACACGAATCTGGCAAATGGTTTTGCTGTGAGCTTTGTGGCGAGCGTCGGCAATGGAGCGGCAGGCGGATGGTCAACAGATAAGGGGTTGGATGTGCAGTTTGGCAATGGCACTGTCAGCGGTCAGCTCTCGATTACGGAAAGTTACATCATTTGGAATGGCAAGACCACGCTGTTCTCGGAGGACTTCTCGAAAAACAAGCAGGCGATACGCGTGGCGTACATAAAAGGCAATCCCGATGCGGACCTCCCGGGTGGCTTCTATGTGTGGGTTGACGATATGCTCGTGGGTGAGGCTCTGGCCAGTGACGGAAAGAAAACAAATGGGCTTTCTTTCAGCAATACGGATTCTGCCAAAATCAAGGTTTTGCACGCCGCGGCGGATGGGGCACCATCTGCGCCGGTGTCTAAAGGCTACGTCAAGGAAGAAGTGACTGTTGAGTAGCTTTCCCGCGGCAATTGCATACGTCCGACCGGTTACATACAACAAAGGTGTGATTGTGGACTCGCAATTCACGGGGTGCTTGTTGTAGCAATCGCTTTCAAAAAGAATCGACAGGCCGTCATGAAGTCTTATGGTCAAAACCGTGCTTCACTTTCCTGCAGATGATAAATGATGGAGGCTCCTGCCTCACTCTCCCGCTTTTCCTTGGAAAGCACGAGAAGACGGGAGTTGCCAAGAATAACCGTGAGCTCATCACCCGCAAGACTGCACACCTCGGAGTCCACAAGGAGAGCACGGCAAAGAAGGCGGAGATCGACGGCATGAGTGTACTTGTCGCAGCAGAGGAGAATGGACCATGATCCCATGGCTGCATATTTTTCGGCAATGCTGCGGTCAAATGTGAAAGGATCCGCCACTCGGTACCGCAGGGGAGCGTAGAAACCCGATTCATCGATTTGTTTCTCCACCTTGCGGAATGCTTTTGCGTCACTGAAATAGAGTGCGCGGAAAAGGGGAGTCACACCCGAGGAAAGAGGAGTCAAACTCGTAAATAAACGAGCCAGATCTTCTTTCATATTCAGCCCCACGCGGGGTCTCCCCGTATCAAAAGCCTTTATGTCTTTCGCCCATTCGTAGAACGCCACCGCGAAGCGGTATGATTGGCTCCCCTTGGGGATGACGTACCCTGTATCCTCCTCGTGGGGTAACGGGAAAGGACGCCCCATGGCTAAGATCTGCGCGGCTTCCTCATCCCCGACATCTGCCGCCATACGCATGTACATGAGAGACTGAATCAAATCGCAGGGAACATTGATCCCCTGATAATACTCGCGCGCCATGTGTTTCATAGCCTGAAGCTCTCCGTTGGCGGCGGCGATAGCATACCAGCCGAAAGCTTTGACCGCATTCTTTTCGACATAAAGGCCTTTCTCATACGCCTCCGCCATGTTGAGTTGAGCCGACGGGTCTCCGGCCTCGGCAAGTTTCTCCATGAGTTGCATCGTTCTCAGATAATCCACCGGCACACCCTTTCCCTCAGAATAGCTAATTATCAATCGATTCAAGGCCTTCTTATGATTCCGATCTGCAGCGTACTGATACCATTGGACAGCAAGCGCATCATTATGCCCCGGCCAATTTTCCGCAGAGTAACAGCGCCCGATTCGATAGGCGGCCTCCACGTCCCCGCTCTTCACAGCAAGCGCGTACCACTGAACGGCCTGGTAAAAATCCTTTGCACAAAGCTGCCCCTCTTCGTACATGGCGCCCATGTTGTAAAGAGCATCTGCGTAGCCCTGCCGGGCGGCTAAGGTGAGCCAATACATCGCTTGGGAGCTATCCGCCGGCACACCCACTCCATCGCGATAGCAAATGCTGAGGTTGTACTGCGCTTTCGCATTCCCCATAGTTGCCGCCTTCGCCAGCCATTTGCACCCCATTGCGTCATCTTTCGGCACCCCTCCCTCTCCGTCGAGATAAAGCTGCGCCAAGATGAGCATGGCCTCCGTATCACCACCCTCCGCGTGGCGGATAATTTCTTGAAGAATCTGTTGTTCATTCATCATTTCTGAGAAGAAATTTTTGCAGCGATACGCTCCCATTTGCGAGCGAGACGCATATCTTTATCGATGCCTATCCCCTCTCTGTAGCAGCTGCATCCTTTTTGTTGCTTTAGGATTATTCGACATTGTAAAAACCTCCTTGATCCGGCGCCAAATGAACCGATATTTTCCCTGCCTGCAGGAGCCTATGTCTCTTTTCTTCGGTTCTACTTGTCCACCGGGGTTGATGTCAATCTAACACACAGTAATACACGCGTCAACTCCCTTTGTCAGGGCAAACGCATTTGAAAATGAGATTCAGTTTAAGCAAGACGTCAAGAGGTTCATTTATGCTCTAAATCGTTGCC
>CANRNS010000135.1 GCA_947632055.1 uncultured Akkermansia sp. | reverse complement strand
TGCGTGCGCAATGCACGGCACGCCATTTTGGCGCAGGCCTGGTGCGAGGCGGTGGTGCAGCGCACGATTGAGTTTGTGGATCCGAGCAATTCCCCGGAAGAAGGCAGCTATGATCCCTCGAAGCAAGATGGCCGCTCCTCCCGAGACTCGAATAAGGATCTCTCTGCCATCAACCGTCTCATGGGTCGCAAATTACGCGTTGTCTCCTTCAAGTGGCTCGACAGCTGGGATATCTAAATGGATGAATGAGAATGAATGGTCTGAATCATTGAATGGAGAACAAAAGAATGTCGCACGAGAAACCTGATTGGGGAGCCTTTTGGAGTTTGGTGGTGATTCAGTCGATGAATTCACTGAACGAGAAAGGGGTTCAGTTTTTACTCATCGGGCTGGGGATATGGTTGGGTACGGCGCTGCAGTACCCGCTTTCGGTCTTGATTGTGCTGCCGTTCGTGGTGTTTTCGCCGCTTGGGGGCTGGGTAGCCGATCGGTACAGCAGGACGCGGTTGTTGCAAGCGATGGTGTTGTTGCAGGTGGTGGCGCTGACGGGTATGACGTTGGGACTTTTTATGCAGAGTGTAGGGGTGGCAGTAGGATTTTTCACGGTGTTTTGTGTGCAGGCCATGTTTTTCAGCCCGGCAAAAAAGGGGTTGGTGAAGGATATTGTCGGGTCGCGTTCCATAGGATTTGCCAGCGGGATTTTGGAGATCAGCTCGATGTTGGCGCTGCTGCTGGGGCAGATCGTTGCGCTGGGGATCGTGTATTACTTGCTGCGGAAGTGGGGAAACGACAGCGGTTGGGAGGCTGCCGGGTGGCCTTGCGTCGCGTGTACGTTGGCGGCGGTGGGGGTGCTGGCGCTCAGTCTGTTTTTGCCGCATTACCCGGCGGTTGGCAGACGGCCGTTTTCTTGGAAAATATGCTGGGAGCACATCGAGCAATTGCGCTTGCTCTGGAATGACCGCGTGCTGCGTTTCAGCGAAGTGGGAATCGGCTATTTCTGGTTCATTGCCGGGACGATGATGCTGATTGCTTTGCAAATGGCTCAGGAAGCTCAGGGGGAACCCGGCGGCCAAGGGATGCATTTTATGCAGGTGCTGGGACAGCAGAGGGATTCCGCTGCGCTTATCGCGTGGATCAGCGGTGGGTCGGTGTTGGGCGGGGCGCTCGTTTCCTGCCTCTGCTCGCGGCGTATCCGAACGGGGTTTGCCGTGTGGGGCGGGGTGGGTATGAGTCTGGCGTGCCTTGCGCTGGTGTGGTTGCCCTATGGGCACACGCTCTTTTATGTCGCTCTGGCGGCGGCAGGTTTCACCGCTGCAGGGTATTTAGTGCCGCTCAATGCGCTGCTGCAGGACCATGCGGATGATGAGAAGCGAGGGGACGTCATTGCTGCGGGCAATTTAGTGGATTGCACGCTGGGGATTTTTGCCGTGGTGGTGCAGCTGGGTATGCGTGGACTGGGACTGAGCGGTCAGGCTCAATGCGCGGCGCTTGCGGTCAGTTCAGCTCTGGCAACCATTTATCTGGCGCGGGAGATTCGGCGAGCCGGCGCATGAAATCGTGCGCCTGCCGGGGACAACCTGAAATAGAAACAACTTGCCTCAGGTACGCCAATCGCATGCGAAGACTCGATGGGGGAATAGCTGTGCGGGAGGGCGGGGATGCGTAACTTCAAATGTTAGAATGCGAGTCTTGACAAGTGGGCCTTGCCGGTTTAGGGTGAAAAGCGAGGAGAAGCCTCATTTCATTTAAAAATTACCAACTATGAATTCACTCAAAAAATATCTCGCCGAGTTTGTTGGCACCTTTGTGCTGGTTCTCTTTGCCTGTGGAACGGCTGCAATCACTGGTTGCAAACTCCATGACGGCACTTACATCGCCACCGCCCTGGCTTTCGGTTTGTCGATCGTTGCAATGGCCTATTCAATCGGGAATGTATCCGGTTGCCACGTGAACCCCGCCGTCTCCATTGGCATGCTGGCTACGGGTCGTATGAGCCTCATGGACTTCATCGGCTACGTTGTTTTCCAATTTTTGGGAGCCATAGCTGGAGCAGCCGTGCTCATGTCACTGGTTGGCGTAGAAACCGGCCTTGGCGTCAATGGACTGTATAAAGATTGCGTGTGCTCCTCGCTGATCGTGGAGGCGATTTTGACCTGCGTATTTGTCCTGGCAGTATTGGGAGTGACGAGCAAGCAGAAGAACAGCGTGGTGGCAGGATTGGTGATTGGTCTCACGCTCACGCTGGTGCACTTGCTGGGCATTCCGTTCACCGGCACTTCCGTGAACCCGGCACGTAGCTTTGGGCCGGCTCTGTTTGTGGGCGGGGCAGCGTTGGGTCATGTGTGGGTGTTCATCGTAGCGCCGCTGGTGGGAGGTTTGTTGGCCGCGCTCATCCACAAGTTGCTCGGATGCGGAGCCCAGGACGAGTAAAGAAGCTTCGTTTACATTTTTCCTATAGCATGCGGCGAGTCTCCTGATGGGAGATTCGCCGCAATTCGTTGGAATTTCTGTCTTGCGTTCGCGCGCGCGTCGGGTTATACTGAAAGCATGGAGTGGAACGACAGGTTTATGGCAATATTCACCGAGATGGTCACGCGCTTCCACACGCAGGAGCCGGTTGATGGGGAACAATTTGTCCTGCCTCATGAGAGGGAAGCTTTGGCGAGCATTGGCTATACCCCGCAGGAAATGTATGGCTATGTGGAAGATTATGCCCGACTCGGCGATCCTTCCCCCGGAACGATTTTGTTGATTGCTGCGGCTCGACGTTCGTTTTTCTTGACTGTGCAGCGAGGAATGGGAGGGGCGGCTCAACTGCGCGAGACTGATTTACCCCGTCCGGAAGAATCCTTGCAGGATATCAGCTACTTGCCGCGTATCATCCGCAAGGCCGAAGCGAAGCTCTACGGTACGTTGCCTTCCAGCGTTATGTTTTATTGTGCTCATGATCGGGCTTTTTTGCGCACGCACGGCGGCATTCATCCGGCGGATTTTTTATACGTGGTGTGGGGGGCGCACGGCGACCGGCAGAAGGTGATTTCCTACGTGTTGCGTATGATGAAGTCCCAAAAAGAACGCGACGATGCCAATTCTGAGGAGTGATGCTTATGCGTGCAACTGTTGATCCACATCATCCTACATACTCTCCCAGTGATGACGAGAACCCGGAGCTGGAGGATGGTCTGGCCGCTCAGCGGAGAGCGCTGGAGGAAATGTCGCAGCAGTTGCTCGACAAATTGAACGTGATGGAAGCGGAGCAGGAAGCGCGCGCTCAGGAGTTTGCGCAGCGCGTGCATTCGGTTGCCACTCTCCCCGGACAGGGAGCATGGCAGGCCCAGACTGCAGCTCCCAAACAGGTAACCCCGCCCGGGAGTGCGCAGAAAAAAGAAACCCGGCAGTCACAGCCCCCGCGCCATGAGCCAACTAAGTCAACGTCGCGTGGACGAGCGGCTCTGCGCGCAGGTGATGCGGGAGTGAAGTGGGAGAATCCTGAGGTGAATCTTCCGGAAAAGACAGACAACAAGGGTTGCTTCTTTCTCATTGTGGTTCTCTTCATCATTTATTGTGGATTGCAAGATTAAATGCAACAGATGACAGAAAAAGTTGAAGTCATGAGAAGAGAGGGGTAAAATAGTGGC
>CANRNS010000134.1 GCA_947632055.1 uncultured Akkermansia sp. | reverse complement strand
ATCGTCTCAGGGTCCTGCTGGAATGCTCCCACCTGTTCATCAAAAAACGCTCTTTCCACAAAAATTTGGGTTGACCCGAAGATTGAGCTTGCAACAATTCAAACGACAAGGTATGATCATGGCAACTATGAAGAAGACGATGGCAATCACGCTGCTGGGGGTTGTAGCCCTCGGTGCGGCATCCTGTTCATTCGGCCCCATTTGGCGCAAGCCGAAGATGGCGGTGCCGGCAGTGTTTCGAGGGAAGAGCTTTCACGAGGGTAACATGGCCGACTTGCCGTGGCAAGTCGTGCTCAAAGATGCAAAGCTCACCAGTTTGCTCACCGATGTGTTCAATGCGAACCGCAGCATGGCAGCGCTGCAGCACAATGTCCAAGCTGCGCGCCAGTACGTGACCATTGCTCGTGCTCCGCTCTTCCCATGGCTGGGTTACAGCGCTTCCTCGTCCAAAGGCATGAATCAGCAGGGAGGCGCTGCCATCGCTCAAATGGGAGGAGTAACCACCAACCCGGGGGCCTCGGCTCTCTCTGCTTCTTGGGAGTTGGATTTATGGGGCAAGACGCGTAAGGGAGTGGAGAGTGCAAAGGCAAATGCTCAAGCTGTCCAAGAAGAATTGAACAACCTGCGAGTTTCGTTGCTGCGTCAAGTAGCTTGCGGTTACTTGCAGCTGATGATGTTGGACGAGCAAATGCGCATCACTCGTGCTTCGGTGGAGAGTTATCGCGAGACTTTGCATCTTTTCCAAAATCAGTTAGAGGTGGGCATAGCTGATAAATTGCAAACAGGCAGCGCCCAAGCGGCGTTATCTGCCGCAGAGGCGGAAATACCGGCGTTGCAGATGCAGATAACTGAGCTGGAGAATACGCTCAGTGTTCTGGCAGGGCGCATGCCGGGTCCCATAGCCCGCAGCGGAAATCTGCGGGCCTATGCCGAAGCGAGCAAGGTGGCTGCAGGCATACCGGCGGATGTGTTGGCACGTCGCCCCGATATTCGGGCTAAGGAACAGCAGCTACGCGCCGCTAATGCTGAAATAGGGGTAGCTATAGCCAATTATTTCCCCTCCATCAGCTTGACGAGCGCAGCCGGATATGCCTCTGCTGATTTGCGACATGCTATCTTGCCTCATCGCACGGGGTGGGGCATAGGTGTATCGCTCGCAGGACCTCTTTTCCAGGCAGGACAGCTGCGTGCCAACACGCGTGCCAAACGGGAGGCCTTTTTGGCAGCCAAGGCGGAGTATGAGCAGACGGTGCTCAATGCGATGGCAGAGATATCAACCACATTGACCATGCGAGAAAAGTTGGTGGAGGTGATAGAAAACCAAGAGCGGGCGGTGCAAGCGTACTCTGAGAGTGTGCAGCTATCTATTGCGCGTTATAAGGTGGGCGAGGCGGCCTATTATGAGGTGCTGCAAGCGCAGCTTTTACTTTTCCCGGCTCAAAAGCAGTTGGCTGATTATCGTTTTCAATACGCCGCTTGCGTACCTACGCTCTACACGCAACTCGGTGGCGGGTGGCGGTAGTAATCGCCTCGGCTATTGCCATTTTCAACGCGCGGCAGATTGCCGCGCGTTTTTTTGACTTAAAAAGCGCGCTGCAGGAGGAGATCAGCAAGGGCCAGGAGAGATTCACGCTTTTCCATAGGGAAGCAGTTGAGCGCATCGCGGGCTTCCTTAGTGCGGACGCGAGCTTCAGCGCGGGCGCTCTCTATCCCCAGAAGGGCGCAGAGTGTGGCCTTTTGAGCTTTGGAATCTTTGCCGATGCTTTTGCCAAGCACCTCCGGTGAAGAGGTGACATCAAGCACATCATCGATAAGTTGGAATGCGAGACCAAGGTTACGGCCGTAGGCGGAAAGCGAGTCCAACTGCTCATCAGAGCAGGCGGCGCTCATGCCTCCCAGACGCACTGCAGCCTCGATGAGCGCGGCAGTTTTGCCCAAATGAATCGCGCGTATTTCTTGTGGGGAGAGAGGCCTTCCCTCGCCTTCCAAATCGAGGGCTTGTCCCCCCACCAGCGAAAGGCTGCCGGTGAGCCGCGCCAGTTCAGCCACGTAGTCGCGGACGCTGTAACGCGCATTCTCCGGTACGCGCGCCAGCATGGCAAAAGCTTCCGTGAGCAGCGCATCTCCTGCTAGCACGGCCATTCCTTCACCGAACACTTTATGATTGGTCGGTTTACCGCGGCGTAGGTCATCGTTATCCATGCAGGGCAGGTCATCGTGGATGAGCGTGTAGGTGTGCAGGGTTTCAAGGGCGCATGCTGCATCCAGTGCAGTTTGAGGCGTGCCTCCACAGGCTTTGGCAGCTTCCAGGCAAAGCAAGGGACGGATGCGTTTGCCACCAGCGAAAATGCTGTAGCGCATAGCCCGGTGCAAGGTGGCGGAGGGCTCGGCGTTTTCCGACGGCAGGAGCTCGGCAAGACGTTGCTCCACAAGCTGCGTGGTGGAGTGGATGAGTTCGTCCAGATTCAACATAAAGTCAACGAATGAGGAGTTCAGCTATCTGCACGGCATTGAGTGCAGCGCCTTTGCGTACTTGGTCCCCCACCACCCAGAGGCTGAGGGCGTTTTCAAGCGCCAAATCCTTGCGAATACGCCCCACGTAGCAGGTGTCGCCATCAGTGGAATCCAGCGGAGTGGGCCAGATCCCCTTTGCGGGGTCATCCATGAGCTCCACGCCTGGCATGCCGGCGTAGCAGGCGTGCGCCATCGGCACATTCACCGGTTTCTCAAATTGCGCCACGCAGGAGATCGAGTGACTGCGATATACAGGCACGCGCACACAGGTGCAGCTCACTTGCAGGGTCGGCAGACCCATGATCTTGCGTCCTTCGTTGAGCATTTTGAGCTCTTCCTTGGTGTAGCCGGTATCCGTGAATTTATCAATTTGCGGCAGTACATTGAAAGCAATTTGCCGCGGGTAAGTGTTGCACGTCACAGGTTGTTCGTTCACAAGGGCACGCACCTGGTTCTCGAGTTCAGAGATACCGTGCTGTCCGCTGCCGGAGACTGCTTGATAGCTGCTGGCGATGATGGTTTTCAGCCCGAACTTGAGGTGCAGTGGGTAGAGCGCCATTAGCGTGATGATAGTAGTGCAATTGGGATTGGCGATGATATTGCGCGGGTGTCGCAGAGCTGCTCGTCCGTTAATCTCCGGCACGACGAGCGGCACATCATCCTCCTGCCGGAAGGCGGAAGAATTGTCCACCACGACACAACCTGCCGCTGCCGCGATGGGCGCATACTTTCGCGAAATATCACCACCTGCCGAAAAGAGGGCGATATCTACTCCGTCAAAACTTTTTTCCGTGAGCTCTTCCACCACAAGCTCCTCTTCCCGAAAGGGCACTTTCTTACCTGCCGAACGTGCCGAAGCAAGCAGTTTCAGTCCCGACAGAGGAAAGTTTCGCGTTGTAAGACATTTTTGGATTTCCACGCCTACGGCTCCTGTGGCTCCTACAATGGCTACTCTTGGCTGCGCGTTCATCGTTTAATGACCGCGAGTATAGCGAATCTCGTGTAAATATCAAGTGAAATGTGAATACAAGTTCGCCGCTGCGTACATGCGCATTGCCTCAAAAATAAAGTCACCGAAGGGTCGCCAAAAACGAGCAAAGAGAATTTCCTGAATGCTTGATGCCTCAAAAATAAAGGGTTAATATCAAACATATGATACTTAAGATGAGTAAA
>CANRNS010000133.1 GCA_947632055.1 uncultured Akkermansia sp. | reverse complement strand
TCACAGCGACCCCGAAAACAACAACATCTACTTTATTTCCAACTGGTATTCCAACACGGCCTATCGCGGCTATACCAGCGATGCGGCGGAAGAATACCGCACCCGCGGCGACGCGGCGGTGACCTTCTCGCCAAATGAGAAAAACCGCTATTACCTGTTTCAAAAGCCGCTACCCCTGATCGCTCACGCTTATCGTGTGACGGACGAGGAAGGAAACGTCGCTCTGGTGGATAACGCGGAAAATAAGAACTGGGAAGCCAATGGAGCCGGCAATGGCACAAGCACATGGGAAACAGTGAACAACGTTGCCCAGTCGGCGGCAAGCTGGGTCGGCGGGGAATTTATCGGGACTTATGATAGTGACGATTCCTTCAAAACTGCGCTGAAAGGTAAAACAGTAGAAGACGGCGTCAGCTATATCAAGGATGACAAGGGCAATACATACCGCATCCCTGATAAAATCACCGACGCGGTTATCACCTATACCAAAGACCAGCTTTCCAAGGTAGATTCCGACGCCGACGGTTACACGACCGATTCCAACTCCTTCTCGTCGGACGATTATTTCTTCCTTTGCATCGAATATTACCTGCCGATGGAGGGCGAGGGCAAGGATATTCACGGCGAAACCGATCCCGGTACGCAGGCGGTGCGCAAAGTAAGCCGCATGATTGCCCGCAAAGGCTCGGCGTTTGGTTCGGGGTTGCATTCCGAATACATCGACAACGGCGATATGCTCTGCTGGACCGACATTAACGGCAACTGCAACTTGGAAATTGAATATAACTCCCGCACCGACACGGGCGACAACACCCGCGGCAGACCGACGTTGGAAAAGCTGACAAAGACCGGCGAAGAGTTACGGACGTATTTGAGCGGTATCGGCTTAGGCGGCGAACATCTCGAAGCCGACGTCACATATTGGACGAATGTGCAGGCCGACCCGCACATGGCGGCGCTGATCGATCAGATCACTTCTTTGTCGGCAGACGAGCGGCAGGCAAAATTTGACAGACTGTTTGACTGGTCGGTCGCGGCGCGCACCGGCGGCATTCGCGTGGGTGATATGTTCAACAATATGCAGGCAAAGCTCTCGTCAGATGAAATCAAAGAAGGAACAGGTCCCGAATTTGATGATAACGGGCAATATTATTTGGGCAATGTAACCCACACCGCCAACAACTATTATATCCCCACCCTGTCGGAAGCATCCACCTCCGGAGACGGTCTCATCATCAACAACTTCCTCGGCAACAACGGACGGCTGGAGGTCGCAAACGCCAATTTGATGGTCACAAAGACTCTCGTGGCGCCCGACGGATTTATCCTTACCGAAGAACAACAAAATGAAACTTTCAACTACCAAGTATATGTGCAGGGGCTGACCGGGGAACGCCTCGCGCAGAGGCTGAAATGGAACCCGTTCTCGCAGTCTTGGCAGAAGCGGGTCGAAGTGCTGGATATTCTGACCGACAACGCATCGTTACTGGTAGACACGAACGGCGGCCGCGCTCTGTTCTGCTATAAAAGCGGCGTACCGCGACAGATCGTCGAGGTGTACGAGGAAGGAACACCGAAGTATTATTACGCCGACGCGACCGGCGCGGCGACACAGGAACCCTGTAACGATTCGCCCGAGCATTTCTACTACCTTTATCTGCCGAACAGTGCGGGAGAGCTGAACTATCCCCTGTTTGCTTCCACTTATGAAAAAGGCACGACAAAGCTTGACGGCGTCGGCACAACGGCCTATTATCCCGCAGAGATGGATAAGAGCCAGCTCCCCGCCGGTGATAACGACAGCCAGACCTTTGAGCAGGAGATTACGGGCAGCGCAGATCCGCTGGCAGATCGCCCCGCCGGCAGCCGAGAATACTGGACGAAAGAGGCGGAGCTGATTCCCTACGAAGAAGTCCAAAGTGCAGAAAGCAATGGAACGGAAGTGGAAGGCAGTAACAGATGGGACCATACGAAAAACCACGGCACCATCGCAAATCACCAGCAGTTAGAGAAATTTGTGCTTGTCACGGTCATTCCCGACCCGGAGGGTACCGATTCCACAGTCTACTCTCCGTTCAGAAGCCGCACTACGTACATGACGACCTCTCTCTATTTCGGCTATACTGCCGATCTGGCGAAGCATCTTGAAACCGAGGGCGAGACTTTTGCTGAATGTACTCACGCGGACACCCGCTATATGTTGAGCAAGGACGGGCTGTACGACCAAATCATTCCAACCGTCGACCGCCCCACTCTGTTCAACAATGAGGCGCAAGGTGATACGCCGGCAAAGAACAACTACACGCCCGACAAGGTCGCAAAAAACACGGCAGAATTTACGCTGAAGAACGGGGAAGGGCTTCTGTTGACCGGTCTTGGCAACCGAATCACCTACCGCTTTACCGAAAAGCTGACCAAAGACCAATTGAAGCAGGGCTACACGCTCAAAGAAATCAGCCATGTCCAGCAGCGCGGCTCGGATACGGTCTATATGCCCGGTGTGCAGAATATTGAGGTCGATGGAAAATTAGAGCCTTTCGCCCACACCAACGCCACGATATGGGAATCTTACGCCACTATGGCGGCAGGCTCTTTAGGTAACCACCACCAGCCGACAGCTTCCGAGGGGGGCCCGGCGCAAAACCCAAGCTGTACCGATGCGAAAACAGAAGCGAACTTGAGCGTCGGAAACTGCGATATTGTGCAGAAGGACGGCACAACGCGCCACTACTTCTACTACGGCGGCAAGCTGGTTGATCCCCACTACTATGGCGAACAGGATGGGATGTCCCGATATGTCCTCAACCCCACGGCGCACTTCGGCGTGGCTGGGGAAACCCAAGAAGGAATAACCACCGATCCGGCGAAGAATCCCGATAACGGCTATTATGATTACACCGGCGTGTATTCCACCTACGGAGATACCGGTTACTTCACAGAGCAGGCGAATTACACCAACACCATCGATCCCGAAATGCTCGTTGTGACGAAGGCGGTGGTGGATGAGGATGACAATTTCATCCGCGACTCCCAGAGGGAATTCACCTTCACCGTCACCTTCACACCCGATCCCAAAGCCCCTATGGCGGACGTGGACAACACCCTCCACTACTGGAAGGGTGATAAGGACACTTGGACGAGTGCCGAGGAATGGACGGATGCTGACGGAAAGACCTATAAGATGCCGACAAACGCTCCTATGCTGGACAAATACGAGGATTATCTGGCAGGCGATACCTACCGATTAAAGCCCATCACTCCGGATGAAGGAGTGGATACCCGTACCTACACCGTCACCCTCAAGGCAAACGAGGCGATCGTCTTCTATGGATTGATTGCGGGAACTCAGTTTACCGTCGTAGAAACAAAGGATGAGAAATACCCGGTTGTTCCGGACACGGCAGAGGAACCGACGGATGCGGATTACACTAAAACCGGCACGATTTACCGTGCAAGCGATGACCCGAAGGCCCTCAACCCGGTGACGACGCTCAACCGTGCGGACTTTACGAATCTGATGCAAAGCGGCGTCCTCACGGTGGAAAAGTACATTCATGACGATGACCGTTGGAGCGTAACAGAGTCATTCGGCTTTACCGTAACGCTGACCGCCGCAGGAGGAGAATCGCTGGATTCCTCCCTCCTCTCCGTGACGAAGATCAGTACAACCGAAAGCGGAGAGGAAACAAGCGTACCGCTTACGGTGACATGGGGCGAAACCAATGACGGCGACAAGGTAACCGCTCTGACCACCACCTTCCAGTTAAAGCACGGAGAAAAAGTCGTCATAGACGGCATTACCTATGACACAGTCTATAAGGTTGCGGAAT
>CANRNS010000132.1 GCA_947632055.1 uncultured Akkermansia sp. | reverse complement strand
CTCTAGCATGCTTTGAACTTCTTGGCACCCTTTTTTGTGCCAAGAACCTGTTGCATTTAATTTTGCAATCCACACTTTTTCAATATAACGGGGATTAGAATTGAAAAGAGCGTTCTTATGTGGTACCGTAGGGCAACGTCAATCTACGCGAAAAATGGCAACAAAGAAATACACTTCTGTGGAAATCTGCGCGGGAGCTGGTGGGCAGGCGCTTGGGGTGGAGATGGCGGGATTTGAGCATAAAGCTCTCGTTGAAATTGATGAAGCAGCGTGCGCCACTCTGCGTTTGAATCGCCCTCAATGGAATGTGCTGGGGATGGATATTAATCATGTGCAGGGAGCGTGGTTCGGTGATGTGGATTTACTAGCTGGCGGTGTGCCTTGTCCTCCATTTTCTGTGGCGGGCAAGCAGCTCGGCGAGAAGGATGAACGCAACCTTTTTCCTCAGGCAATTCGCCTGGTATCAGAAATCAAGCCCAAGGCGGTGATGTTGGAGAACGTACGTGGTATTTTTGATCCGCAATTTGATGGCTACCGCGATTGGATTGGCAGTGAGCTTGCCAAGCTGGGTTACAAGACATATTGGAATCTCCTGCAAGCTTCCGAATACGGAGTTTCTCAGCTGCGCCCCAGAGCTTTGTGTGTGGCGCTCCGCAAGGATTTGAATGTGGAGTTTGAGTGGCCGATGGCTTCGCTCTTCCCGGCAAAGTCTGTGGGAGAGTTATTATATGATTTGATGAAGTCAGAAGGATGGCAGGGGGCGGAAGCTTGGCGAGATGCAGCTAATGAGATAGCGCCTACTCTTGTGGGCGGCTCCAAAAAACACGGCGGCGCTGATTTGGGACCAACTCGAGCCCGGAAAAAATGGGCCTCTCTTGGTGTGGATGGTTCAGGACTGGCAGATGATGTCCCCCGCGCGGATTTCCAGGGTCTGCCCAAACTGACTATTCGCATGGCTGCACGTATACAAGGGTTCCCGGATGGTTGGAAATTCTACGGTAAAAAAACAACGGCATATCGCCAAATAGGAAACGCTTTTCCTCCGCCCGTGGCGCAAGCTGTTGCGGTAAGCATCAAAAAATGTCTTCAACAGTCCTCTAAAAAAAATGAGAAAGAAAATACAAGCGCTCATTACGGAAGAACGTACAAAGTTTCATAAAGCTCTGCTCAGTTCTGTCCTGACATGCAATTCCAATGGTATACCGAGTAATGCAGACAAAGCTCAGCATTCCAGTGTACTATTTGCCACAAGCATATACGAGCAGCTTGGAGGCGAACAGGTGGAAAACAGTGGATTATGCGCCCAATCAAAGGGGGATAGCTTTGAGTTGGAGGTTTGCCGCTACATTCAAGCAACATTCTCACGCTTGGAACATGTGCGCCCCGGCAAATGGAAGATTTTTCAAGTGCGAGAGCGAACAAAGAATGTCATAGGCATGTATGCCCAATATTCCCATTTGAATGAGCTGGCTTCCTATCTGAATGAGAATCGCCAGATGGCCGCATGGCTCGGCAATGAATATACTGTGGCGCCTGATGTGGTCGTAGCGCGAGATTTGGAAACGGATGCTGACCTCAACCGCAAAAATAAGATTGTAGATGCGGCATCGGCATTGGCTGCTGACTTACGAGATGGTGATGGGAAACGCCCTTTGCTGCATGCAAGCATCAGTTGCAAATGGACATTGAGAAGCGACCGCGCTCAAAATGCACGTGCCGAAGCCTTGAATATGATTCGCAACAGAAAAGGACGACAACCTCATATCGCCGTCGTGACAGGTGAACCAACGCCCAGCCGCCTGGCATCTTTGGCTCTGGGTACAGGTGATATTGACTGCGTTTATCACTTTGCCCTGTACGAGCTGCAAAAAGCTGTCACTGACAGCGGTAATGATGAGGCTTTGAATATGCTGAATACCATGATCGAAGGCAGGCGATTGAAAGATATTTCAGACCTGCCGCTTGATTTAGCGGTGTGAAAAACCGCCCGGCGCGGGTGGGTGCCGGGCGGTTGTTCATGCCAAGTTGCCGGAGATCACTTGCCGAGACAAGCGATGATGCGTTTGCAGGCCTCCAGCACATTTTGGCGGCTGTTGAAGGCAGAAATGCGGAAAAAGCCCTCGCCATGCGCGCCAAAACCGGCGCCGGGGGTGATGACGAGATGCGCCTCATGCAGCAATTTGTCGAAAAGCTCCCAGCTCCCCATGCCCTGCGGCGTTTGCACCCACACGTAAGGAGCGTTTTGTCCGCCCCATACTTGCAGCTCCACTTGCCGACAGGCATCGCTGAGCAGTTTTGCATTGCCCAAATAGTGGTCGATGAGAGCCCGCGTCTGTTGCTTCCCTTCCGGCGTGAAGAGAGCGGCTGCTCCGCGCTGCACGATGTAGCTCGCGCCATTGAACTTGGTGGTATGGCGGCGGCTCCAGAGTTTGGAGACAGGCACGTCGTTGCCGGTCGCGTCTTTCCCCATGAGCTCGTGGGGGATGACGACGTAGCCGCAACGCACGCCGGTGAATCCGCCCTGTTTGGAGAAGGAACGGAACTCAATGGCGCACTTGCGCGCCCCCGGTATGGTAAAAATGGATGTGGGGATCTGCGGGTCGGTGATGAAGGCCTCGTAAGCGCTGTCGTAAAGAATGATGGCGTGTTGCTCGATGGCGTAGTCCACCCATTTTTGGAGTTGTTCGCGGGTGGCGGCGGCTCCGGTGGGGTTATTCGGTGAGCAAAGGTAAACGAGGTCGACGTGCTGCCCCTGCGGAACCTCCGGAACAAAGCCGTTCTCCGGCGTGCAGGGCAGGTACACGAGCCCTTCATAAGAGCCATCCTCTCGCGCTTCTCCTGTGTTACCTTGCATCACGTTGGTGTCTACGTACACGGGGTACACGGGATCCGGCACGGCGATGACGTTGTCGTGTCCGAAAATATCCAGGATGTTGCCGGTGTCGCATTTTGCACCGTCGGACACGTAGATCTCATCAGGTTGCACCTCAATGCCGCGTTCCTGGTATGAAACGCGGGCAATGGGCTCCCGAAGCCACTCGTAGCCTTGTTCCGGACCATAGCCGTGAAAAGTCTCGCGGTGCGCCTGGTCATCCACTGCCTTGTGCATGGCGTCAATGGCTGCCTCAGGCAGAGGCTCCGTCACATCCCCAATGCCGCAGCGGATGATTTGCGAAGCAGCGTCGGGGTGTTCTTGGGCAAAGGCTGCCACGCGACGCCCTATTTCGGGGAAGAGATACCCCGCGCGTAGTTTGAGAAAGTTATCGTTGATTCGTGCCATGACGGCGGGAATTATGCACGCGCGTGCAGCATTTGGCAAGCCAAAACGCGTCGACCAAAATGCTAACAAATCGCGAACCGGGCATCTCGAAATCGTACCCATCGGGACAAGTTTTCCCTTACGGGGTCAATCTATGGGCTTTCAGGAGGGGCTCCTGTTGCTCCGTCTCGTAGGGGCATGGCTTCTTCCTCGCGTTTTTTACTCGATTTCTCGGGTTGCTTTAATGACCACTGGGGGTGCTTTTTCTTGGGACGGCTATGGATAAAAGAGGGGATGCGGAGCTTTTGACCTTGACATTGCATTCAAAAGGAGATATACCATTCACTATGTTGGGGTCGGGTATGCAGTCTTGCAAGATGTACAGAGACGGCGGTGAGAAGGTTACTGATGCAGGAAAAACCTTGGCCTCAACATGATGAACTTTTAGAGACATTCGATCGTTCGCTTTATGAATGCAGGCAGACTCCTCATTGACTCTCGCGCGAAAAGCACGGTAACGAGAACGCGCAGACGCGGGTTTGCGCTGGTGGCAACGCTGACGCTCATGATGTTGCTGGGGCTCATTGCGGTGGGCATTTTGGCGATGGCT
>CANRNS010000131.1 GCA_947632055.1 uncultured Akkermansia sp. | reverse complement strand
CTTGCTTTCCTGTATCGAGAGGTCACCGAGGTATATTTTTCTCTCCACACAGAAAGTAACTCTATTCTTGCTTGTTTGCTCATCTTAAGTATCATATGTTTGATATTAACCCTTTATTTTTGAGGCATCAAGCATTCAGGAAATTCTCTTTGCTCGTTTTTGGCGACCCTTCGGTGACTTTATTTTTGAGGCAATGCGCCCCTCATTGCCTTCTGAAATTTCCTTGGGACAGAGGGGCTTTTTTGTTGACGGGTAAATAGGACTAGGATAGGATGAAGAAGTATAGATTCCAAGGACACATCCCAAGAAAGCTGTGCCTCGAAACTTATGAAATTATACCTGATTATCCTTTTGTTCTTATGGGGCGTATGCACAGGCGCAGCTGGAGAAGATGCCCGGGAGCGTACTCTTGCTCTTCATTCGGAAGGAGGCACGTCGGTGACCCAGCAGAGCACCACGCAAGAAGGTAGCTTTGAGTACCATGTAACAGTGCTTAAAAAGAACGATTCTCAAATTGAGGAGAAAGACATTCGATTTGTCAGCAAGATCGATTACAAAGACGGGTATGCGAATAATGATTACGTTGTACTAACCAATAACGGAGGTGATATTGAGGAGCTGGCGTGGCTTGTCATTGATACTCAAAAATGTCGGGCAACCGAATTCCAAATACCGATACGGGAAATTAATAAGACGGAAGTATTTCACTATACACAAACAAGTTATATCACAACAACAAAAGGGTGTTTCCAACGAAAGATTGTGGTTTGGCATCAAAATGATTGGGAAAATGGGGAACAAGTCATCTGTCTTCGACTCGGAGATAGTATTCCCAACAGGTGCCGTATTCTTTGGGAATATGATGCTAAAGCGGATAAATGTTTTCTAAAAGAAACTGTTGTCACACGGAATAGCGAAGATTCCTCTTGGACTGATCACACGACTGTAACAGGAGAGGAGAAAATGAAGAAAACCGTAGTGCCGCTTACATCAGATTCTGTTCTTTATCAAAGAAAATGATGTATTTCAATGAGTAGCAATGGCAAATGCAACACGACACAAAAGAAGCTCTGATGATTGACTCGGCGACGAGTTGCCCACGATACATGGAGAACATCACGCGGAAGGAATACGTGTGGCTTCAAAAACTAGAACCATAACCGTTGAATGGGATTGTACATGCGGAAAGGAAAACCCGACAAAAGTTACCGTATCATGAAGACTTTGATTGCCCTAGTTTTTTTCCTCATGCTGTGTGGGGGATGCACTACACAGAAATATGAGCATATCCCGCGTGTGTACGGCTACAACAGTGCGGTGTTTAAAAGTTGGTTGCTTTTCGACAGCCTCGATAATTACTATGCGCCGCCTCGATTAAGTCGAGCCGGGTATTTAAGGCGGTTACGTATCAAAAAGGGGCTTAAAATTACTGGAAAAGAATTGGAGCGTGAGGCTCCGGACAGGGATTCCTATGTATGTTCAAAGGAGGGTGAAGGAGTGGGAAGGTATTCCCTTATGGATATAGAGAAGCGACTGAAAACGACGGATCGGGAGCCTCTCCATATGCCTTGGGCAATAGATTACAGTCACGATATCAATGCGTTTACAGAGCGCCTTAATTTGGAACAGCTGGCTAAGGCATGTTATGAAGGGAAGGTCGGTGAAATTTGGTTCATACCGGGCAGACGGGATATTCTAGAAGATGAGTACACGGGAGAAATATTCGGGAAGTTTAGAACAGGTCTGCCACTTCGTGAATGGGTAGGGTGGCAACCGGCTCGTTTTGTTACACCGGACGGCTTGGATCTGAGCGTACTCATGGACAATATATGGCTGCTGTGGCAACTTGCGCGCGATGGTTGGGTAGAAACAGCTAATGATGGTACGTGGAACTGGACGCAAAAAGCAAAACAGATAAAGAACTCATCGAAGGAGACGACATTGGCAACGTTATCCCACGAATTACGCAAGCGCTTTGCAATTTTAGATTTAATACGAGGTTGGGAGGGAGAACTGCCTGCTATTCCGTGTACTGTCCGTCTAACGTGTGAAGGACAACGCTTTGAGGATGATGAATTGAGACTCATGCGGCAAAACGAAGGATGTAAGCTTAGCCGTCTTTGGAATACAACACTATTCATTGCTCCGAAGCATCCTGATATGGGTGTATACAACGGGAACGAATTACACATTGGGGAGAAGAAATACATCGCCATGCAGCAGGATCCTGAATACAAGGGAAATAGCGCGATTGCGCAATATGAGGATTTCGCCGTTTCTGAAGGGATTCAAACTTTTTGTGGTATATGGTACAGAGAGGAACCGTATAGGGAGCGCCGTGCCCGTCTCATTTACACTTACCGCTAACGGCACCAAAATCTCATGAAAAGAATTTATCTCATTTATACCGCACTGGTCACGGTAAGCATGTTCGCGTTTGCGGCAGATTCTGGGGACATTATAACAAGATTGGAGAATGATGCGGGAAGAATTGCTTGCGTTCTCGAGAAAATAACGAATAGAGAAAAAGCACGAGAACATGAGGAAGAATTCATCCAGGCCACAAGAGCTTTAGATGATACGGAACGTTTGATGTTAAGAACGGAGTGTCCGGCATCTGTTGAAGAGGCAAAGCGACAGCATGAGATGATCGAAAAGGCTCTTGAGCGAAGCGGTTTGTTTGAACAGACAGAGCGGATGAGGAAAAACAAGTTTTACGGCTTGAAATTCTATGAGCTTCTTACGGACGGCTTGGATATTCTGCGGTCACTCGATGGTGACACGGAGTATTGGGAGAAAGTAGCGGGCGAACTAAGTAAAATGGATCCGCAAACAAAGCAGCAGTACGAAAGAAAGGCGAATGAGGTAAAAATCCTCCAAAATTGTGAAGATGTGTTGCGAGTCAAAAAAGAGGACCTAACGGAGGAGAAAATAAAAAGCATCGGGCAACTGACGGAGAAAGCATCGGACATAATCGGAAAAATGGGAACATACGTTGTTAGCAAAGATGAGAAATGCTGGGAACGTTACATATCAGCAAGGAAGCAACGTGCCTTAGTCGATCTGATTGATCAATATTTATTATTGAACGAAGCCAGTTTTCTAGGGAGCGTGACACTTGAAAACACGACAAAAGGACTGGGGAAGGCGATTCAAGAATATATGAGAACCCTCGTTAACAACTACGAGGAATGGGTCGAAATAAGGACTATGCTTGTCCATAGACATGGGAAAGGGTATATTTATGAATAAATTCATACGGGCTCATCACAGCAACTCCCACGTATACGCCTACGACAACATCGGCAACCGCGAGATTGCCCAAGAAGCTCTGATAATTTACTCGGCGACGAGTCAGGTGATCGCTACGGATCCGCTCGGGATGAACGGCGGCGATGTCATGTGCAAGTCTGGATCAGATTGATTACACAAAATGCTTTGTGGGAAACTACTATGCAGAATATCAAAATAACTTATTTCTTTGTTGTTGTGCTCATGTCAATCGCCCTACAGTTTCGTACGCAGGCGGTATGCAAGCAAGAGGAGGATGGGTACGCTCGAGTTGTCATTCCTCGTGCGCAAACCGTGATTCGTTACGAGAAAGTGGAGTATCAAGGAACAAAAGCACATCAATTAACACGTAAAATTTTAGAAGTTTCCTACAAAAAGCCCAAGGCTGATAAGGTATTGTCTGAGGAAGAAGAACGTGAAGAAATTGAAGAGGGGAGGCTCGAAGGCAAGCATTGGGTGGAAAGAGAAGAGAGGTCGTTCTATTACACTCTTGATCTAGATAACACAACAGATTTTTCCAGTGTTTTTCATGACGTTAATTTAACAACCAATGGAACGAAAAGTGATGACCTCGCATTTGGCTGCCCCGTTTATCTGGTCGTAAAAAATATGAGTGGTCTATTTCTTGTGTGGATTGCAAAATTAAATGCAACAGGTTCTTGGCACAAAAAAGGGTGCCAAGAAGTTCAAAGCATGCTAGAGTA
>CANRNS010000130.1 GCA_947632055.1 uncultured Akkermansia sp. | reverse complement strand
CACCCTCCAGTCCCTTATTTGATTCTGATGACTCAATGCATTACGTGTCGGGGTATAGTCTACACCCAGGTATTTCAACTGACCCTGCATGCTCTTCAACGCATTACACGCGTCTCGTAAGCAGTACGTCTCGGAAAGCTGCATAAAGAGCACAGTGAGCAAATGCACCCACGTATTCAGTCCCTTTGAATACTTATCGGCTTGATAGCGCTTTGCAATGCTTTCTACCAATTCCCGGGGAATTTCTCTTGCAATTTGGGCTAAAATGGTTATCTTGGGCATGGAAGGTTTTTTTTGTTGTTGCACCCTCAGTATACTCTTTTCTGAGGAAACAAATCAACCTTCCTTTTTTTTGTCTTCTCTTACCCTCTCTCATAATTTTCTTGGGACGGATGTGGGTGATGCGTGGATGCAGGATGACGGAAGAGGGGCAAACATTTGTGTTGCAAAAACGGGTAGCGCGGTGTAAAATGCGCCGCCTTTCGTAAGGAGGGCAAAAAGAACGTGAAGATCAATACCATGGACCCCCAAACGTTATTCTGGTTGGTACCGGCCGCGTCGCTGATTGCACTGTTGTTTGCTGCGATATTTTTCTTCAACATGAAGAAGGCGGATGAAGGCACGGATAGGATGAAAGAGATAGCAGGCTACGTGCGCGAAGGCGCCATGGCTTACCTGAAGCAGCAGTACAAAGTGGTGGCGATTTTTTTCGCTATCATTGCGGTGGTGTTTGGGGTAATGGCCTACTTCGGGCTGCAGAACAACATCGTGCCCGTGGCATTCCTGACGGGCGGCATTTTCTCGGGTCTTGCGGGATTCATCGGCATGAAAACGGCCACCTACGCCTCAGGACGTGTGGCTGAGGCTTGCCGCGACGAACACGACGGACTGAACCGCGGGCTGAAGCTCGCCTTCCGCTCCGGCGCTGTGCTGGGACTTACTGTGGTGGGCTTCGGGTTGCTGGATATTTCGGCGTGGTATCTCATCTTGGACAACACAGGCCTTGTGCAGGGAGAAGGAGTGAGCAAGTTGGTGGAGATCACCACGATTATGCTGACCTTCGGTATGGGCGCGTCATTGCAGGCGCTCTTTGCACGCGTGGGCGGCGGCATCTACACGAAGGCGGCGGATGTGGGCGCGGACCTCGTGGGCAAGACCGAGTTCCACTTCAATGAGGATGATCCCCGCAACCCCGCCACGATTGCCGACAACGTGGGCGACAACGTGGGCGATGTGGCAGGCATGGGCGCAGATTTGTACGAGTCCTACGCCGGGTCGATTTTGGCTTCTGCAGCGTTGGGGGCAGCGGCGACTGCCACTCTTGTGGCCCAGGGCAATCTGGCGGCGGACGGGGCATACGGGGAAGGACTCAAGATGGTCATGGCACCTATGGTTATCGGAGCCGTGGGGGCCATTCTTTCCGTGTTGGGCATTTTCATCGTACGCACGAAGCAGGGTGCGACGCAGAGTCAGCTGATGGCTGCGCTCAACCGCGGCATCAACTTCTCCGGCGTGTTGATCGCGCTCGCTGCGGCCGGGGTTCTCTACCTGTTGCACATTGAAAATTGGCTCGGTCTGTGGGGATCGATTGTGATTGGCCTGGTGGTGGGCATCCTGATCGGCAAGGTGACAGAGTACTACACCTCTTTCGAGTACAAACCCGTTAAGTTCATCGCGGAAAACGCCACGACGGGTCCCGCCACCGTCATCATCTCCGGTATCGGCGTGGGCATGATTTCCACTTGCTGGCCGGTGATTTTCATCGTGCTTGGCACCATTGGGGCGTACCTGTGTGCAGCCGGCGGACTTGAGTTCTCCTCCGCCAATCTGAGCATGGGGCTCTACGGTATCGGTATTGCGGCGGTCGGTATGCTTTCCACCCTTGGTCTCACACTGGCGACGGACGCCTACGGTCCCATCTCTGACAACGCCGGAGGCAATGCCGAAATGAGCGGGCTGGGCGAGAGTGTGCGCTCGCGCACGGATGCCTTGGATGCCCTTGGCAACACCACGGCGGCCACCGGCAAGGGATTCGCGATCGGCTCTGCGGCTCTCACGGCTCTGGCACTGCTTGCCTCCTACATCGAGGAACTTAAAATTGCCGCCGGTCGTCTGGGCGATGCGGACATCACGCTGAGCCTCTTCAGCGGTCCTGTTGGCAAGGGCACGGAA
Source organism: uncultured Akkermansia sp. (assembly GCA_947632055.1). GTDB lineage: Bacteria > Verrucomicrobiota > Verrucomicrobiia > Verrucomicrobiales > Akkermansiaceae > Akkermansia. The sequence continues at coordinate 1,855 of CANRNS010000130.1, read as the reverse complement.
GTTGCCACCTGGGATATCGCCACTTTCATGAGCAAGTTCGAGGTGACGCTGATGAATCCGAAGGTGCTGCTGGGCATCTTCATCGGCGCCATGCTTTCCTTCCTCTTCTGCGGACTCACGATGAATGCCGTGGGACGCGCTGCCAAGCGCATGGTGGAGGAAGTGCGCAGCCAGCTTGCCGACAAGGATGTGCTGGAAGGGCGCAAGAAAGCGGACTACGCGCGCTGCGTAGGCATTTCCACCCAGGGCGCCCAGCGCGAGATGATCGTGCCTTCACTCATTGCCGTGGTGGTGCCGATTCTCACGGGCTTGTTCATGGGGGTGGCCGGCGTATTCGGATTGTTGGCTGGCGGCCTCGCCGGTGGCTTTGTACTGGCCGTGTTCATGGCGAATTCCGGCGGTGCGTGGGACAACGCCAAGAAGTTCATTGAGACCGGCGATGCGGCGTTCTGCGGCAAGCACACGCCGATTCATGACGCCTCCGTTGTGGGCGACACCGTGGGTGACCCCTTCAAGGACACTTCCGGTCCCTCGCTCAACATTCTCATCAAGCTCATGAGCATGGTAAGTATCGTTACCGCAGGCTTGAATATCGTCTTCTCTCTGCTTTGAGGACAACGACGTGTTTCTGCAAAGGGGGAGGCCAATTTGGTCTCCCCTTTTTTGTCCCCTGTTCGGTTTGCGAAGAACGAGGGTGCTTTTCCATCGTATCACGTGGAAGCTGTTCACCCGGCCAGCATGGAATTCTCGCGGTGGCACACGAGATCCATGGCGATGTAGCGCGTGCGCAGCAACTCTGCCGAGCGGTGCCCCATCTCTAATTGCAGCTCAGCATAGTTGCGGAAGGTGGCCAGGTGGTGCGTGGCAAAGGTGTGCCGCAGCACATCCGGTTGCCAACTCGTGAAACCCGCCTCCCGATGCAGGCGTGAGCGGAGGCGTTTCCAGTTCGGCGGACAGATCCGCTCGCTCTCGGAACGTTGGATGCGTTGCAGGATGCGTGCCAGCGGCGGAAAGATGGTGACGTGCCGTGCGCCGCCGGTCTTGCTGTGGCGTGGGGCAATGCAGATGACGCCGGCATCGAGCCGTACATCGCTCCAGCGCAATCGCTCCACTTCGTTCGGTCGCACGCCTGCGTAGAGCATGATGGCGGTCGCGGCGAGACAAGCTCCGCCCTCGAAGGTCTCGGCGGTTCGCATGAGTCTCCCGATTTCTTCCTTGCTCAAGATGTTGATGCGTTTTTCTTCAAATTGTTCCGGCTCAACCTTGCGCACCGGGTTCTCCGCGCACCACTCTCGCTTGCACGCCGTGGAAAAGACCCCGCTGAGGATGAGTCTCGCTTTGTTCCGCTGCCTCGGCGTGTCGAAAGCTTGCTCGATGTATTCTTTGCATTCTTCGGCGGAGATACTGCGCACACGCCTATTTGCCAGACCCTTGCACCGCTTCATGAACCGTCTCGTGATGCTGCGAAAGTCGCACAACGTCCGCGCCCGCCGGTCCTTCCTCGCTTCCAAGGCTTCCTCCACCGCCCGGGCAAAGGTCACCGTCTTTTCGCGTCGCCGCAGTTCCTCCTCCCCTGCCGCAATGCATCCCATAGCACGTTTCACGCGTCCTCTCCCCGCCTCCAGCGCCCTTTTGGCCACCAACGCCGCTTCCAGCACATCCACTCCCGTCTGCCGCAGCACCTCCACCGCCGCCAGCTCCGTCTGTCTATTTGGTTTTGTCTTCATGGTGGTACGTATTCAGAATCCGTGTGCAAGAAAAATATGACACTCCAACGAAATTTGTGGATTGCAAAATTAAATGCAACAGGTTCTTGGCACAAAAAAGGGTGCCAAGAAGTTCAAAGCATGCTAGA
>CANRNS010000129.1 GCA_947632055.1 uncultured Akkermansia sp. | reverse complement strand
TCCTGGATGCCGGGGCAGATGTCAAGCTTTCAACTTTCGATTATACTCCGCTTGTTGCCGCGGCAAGAGGCTGCAATAAAGACATCGTCCGGCCCCTGCTGGATGCGGGCGCCGATGTTAACGCGAAAACCGAGTTTTATACTCCTCTTATCGTCGCCGTAGAGTCGGGGAACATCGAAATCGTGCGCATGCTTCTTGAAGCCGGGGCGGATGTCCACGCTACCACCAAGTACCACGCTCCGCTGGTCAGTGCCGTGGAACGTGAAGAGGAACCCGGCGGACCGGAGGTAATCAATCTCCTGCTGGATGCCGGCGCCGATGTGAATGCCGAAGCGGACGGCACAACGGCGCTCATGGTCGCCCTGGCTCGAAGTGATCTCTCCCTCGCGCGGCGTCTGCGCCGCGCCGGTGCCATCGATAAACCGAAAAAATTTCGGTGGTGGGAGGAGGACTAGGACAGGGCAACCGCATTAGAAATGCGAATTACGAATTACGAATTACGATTTATTAATAATGTATGCGTTGCGCAAATTTTCCGAATCATCAACGTGTGCGGATGAGTTCGCCAGATCCGTCATCATAATGACCGTTTGTTGTCATGATTCTTGATACGTATATACGATGGTATCAATCCATAAGAACATTCTCTTCGTTGATGAACTTCTCTCAAATGCGTTTCCTCTGAGGACTAGGAGTAACGCTGATCTCCATCACGTACTCGGTTGGAACGATGGACGAAATCGGTACGCTCATCCCAATCGAAAAATACATTATCCCCCTTCCTCCCGTTTCCCACACGACAAGATAAATCAGACAACTATTTTTTACTATGAAAAAGAAAAACACAGAAGAACTCCGCAGAAGGCTATACAAAGCCATTGAGGACAAGAACAGTACACCGGAACAAATCAAGCAGCTGATAGACGCCGGCGCCACCTTGGAACCCATACAGGATGAGGATGGTTTACGATCTCCCCTCTCTATCGCAACACAGAAGGGGCGAGCCGATATCGTTCGTACACTGCTGGAAGCCGGGGCGGACGTCAACGAACAAGCTCAGACAGGATATTACGGCACAGTCCTCATCGCGGCGGCGAGCAGAGGAAACGAGGAGATCGTCAAGCTACTACTCGAAGCCGGAGCGGACGTCAATGCACCGGTTCAAACCGGCTCATTCGGCACAGCCCTCATCGCGGCGGCGAGCAGAGGAAACGAGAAGATTGTCACGCTACTGCTCGATGCCGAAGCGGACGTCAATGCACAAGCTCAGATAGGAGATTACGGCACAGCCCTCATCACGGCAGTGGTACTCGCAAACGAGGCGAGCATCAAGCTACTGCTCGATGCCGGAGCGGATGTCAATGCGCAGGCTCAGAGCGGCTCATTCGGCACAGCCCTCATCGGAGCGGCGATCAGAGGAAACGAGGCGATCATCAAGCTACTGCTCGATGCCGGAGCGGATGTCCACTCACAAGCTCAGACAGGATATCACGGCACAGCCCTCATCAGAGCGGCGAGCAGCGGAAACGAGGAGATCATTAAGCTACTGCTCAATGCTGGAGCGGACGTCAATGCGCAGGGATGGGATTTCTACGGCACAGCCCTCATCGCGGCGGCAGAATCCGAAAACAAGGAGATCATCAGGTTACTTCTCGAAGCCGGGGCGGATGTCAACGCACAAGCTCAGACCGGAGCATTCGGTACAGCCCTCATCGCGGCGGCGAGCAGCGGAAACGAGGAGATCATCAAGCTACTGCTCGATGCAGGGGCGGACGTCAATGCGCAGGGTGGGAATTTCTACGGCACAGCTCTCATCCCCGCTGTAGAGACGGGGAACATCGAAATCGTGCGCATGCTTCTCGAAGCCGGGGCGGATGTCAATGCGCGGGATCAGAGCGGAGATCACAATGGCACAGCCCTCATCGCGGCGATGAGGGAAAGAAACGAGGAGATCGTCAAGCTATTGCTCGATGCAGGAGCGAATGTCAATACACAAGCTCAGATAGGAGATTACGGCACAGCCCTCATCACGGCAGTGGTACTCGCAAACGAGGCGAGCATCAAGCTACTGCTCGATGCAGGGGCGGACGTCAACGTACAAGCTCAGACCGGAGCATTCGGTACAGCCCTCATTGCAGCGGCGAGCATGGGAAACGAGGAGATTATCAAGCTACTGCTGGAAGCCGGAGCGGACCTAGACGTCGAAATGGACGGTCAGACGGCACTCTCGATTGCTGTGGCGCGGGGCAATCTCTCCCTTGCGCTCTTCCTGCGCCAAGCCGGGGATGCCCATAAACAGGAGAAAATCCTATGAGGGGAGGAAAACTAGGACATGGCACCGCATCAGAAAATGCGGTTGCCTATTTACGAATTACGAATTACGAATTACGATTTATTAATAATGTATGCGTTGCGCAAATTTTCCGAATCATCAACGTGTGCGGATGAGTTCGCCAGATCCGTCATCATAATGACCGTTTGTTGTCATGATTCTTGATACGTATATACGATGGTATCAATCCATAAGAACATTCTCTTCGTTGATGAACTTCTCTCAAATGCGTTTCCTCTGAGGACTAGGAGTAATGCTCATCCAATCGGAAGATCCACTGTACCCCTTCCTCCCGCCTCCCACACGACAAGATAAATCAGACAACTATTTTTTACCATGAAAAAGAAAAACACAGAAGAACTCCGAATGAAGCTTTACGACGCCATTTGGGACAAGAACAGCACGCCGGAGCAAATCAAGCAACTGATCGCCGAAGGCGCTCTATTGGACGATCGGAATGGTCAAGTTTCTCCACTCTATGTTGCTGCAGCGGAAGGTCGTACCGATATCGTGCAGGTGCTGCTGGATGCCGGTGAGGGCAAGAAACGCAAGAGACTGGAGGGAGCCTTGGCATACGCCGTTTATGGAGGTCATGCCAACATCGTCCGTATGCTGTTGGCGGCGGGAGCCAACGTCAACAAAAAGATATGCGTTGGGTGGAAAGTTCCCCCGTTGTTCTTGGCCATGATGATGGAACGGCGAGACATCATCGACCTGCTGCTCGACGCCGGGACGGACGTCAACTGCAAGATGGGTAAACATACACCGTTGAGCCTTGCAACGTGCACGGGAGACTTGGAACTCATGCAACACCTCATCGACAACGGGGCGGACGTCAATGGGACGACGTACTACACCCCGCTCATCGTAGCAGCGAAGGAAGGCTGCGCGGAGAGCCTCCGTTTCCTCCTTGACCGTGGGGCGAAGGTGAATGTCGGAGCCAATGCCGAGGACACCCCGCTCACCGCTGCCGCGCGGGCAGGATTCACGGAAGGGGTGCGTCTGCTCCTTGATGCCGGGGCCGATGTGAATCTCCCGTCCCGTTTTACCACCCCACTCATCGCAGCTGCAGAAGGTTCTCATACAGACGTCCTCCGCATTCTGTTGGCAGCAGGGGCTGACGCGAACATCGGAGCCAATGTCGAGGACACTCCACTCATCGTCGCCGCGCGGGCAGGATCCACGGAGGAGGTGCGTCTGCTCATTGATGCCGGGGCCGATGTGAACCTTTCGTCCCTTATTACCACCCCACTTATCGCCGCCGCGGAAGATTCTCATGCAGAAGTCCTCCGCATTCTATTGGAAGCCGGGGCAAACCCGAACGACGACGAAACAGTGAATACCCCGCTCACCGCTGCCGCGGGGGCAGGATTCACGGAAGGAGTCAGACTGCTCCTGAATGCCGGGGCGGATGTAAATCTCTCGTCCTTCTTTGACACTCCACTTACCGCTGCGATAAAGCGAGGGGACGCGAAAATCATCAACATGCTTCTCGCAGCCGGGGCCGACGTGAACGCCGGGGGAGTCAAAACAGGCGAAACCGCGCTCGTGGCTGCGTTAAGACTTAATAATCTCTCCCTTGCCCACCGTTTGCGGCGCGCCGGAGCCATCGAGCAACTCCCCAAATATATGTGTGGAAAAATAACTTATAGGAGTGGAAATGAACGAGGCGAAGAATACCTCATTCTCCATTACCACGCTGCCTGTATCGCAAAATAAATCTGCCCAATATTTCTTACTATGAAA
>CANRNS010000128.1 GCA_947632055.1 uncultured Akkermansia sp. | reverse complement strand
TCGCGGAACACTTCGGTGCGCTAATTATGTCCGATCACTTTTCTTTTTTCGGTGCACTATTTTTGTCCGATCACGGGGACATTCGAAGGCTTCGCAAGGCGCGGCCATGTGCTGCGGCCAGTACAAAGACTGGGGCGAGTGGCGCTTGGCGAGTGAGTACATTCCGCAGGTGGCGCAGGGGCTGCGCAACCTCGGCTACGACGTTGTGCAAACGCAGCGCTCCGAGGCCGGTGGCACGACGCCTTCCTACTCCGCCTACGCTGCCAACGCAACAAATGCCGCCATCGCCCTGGAGTTTCACTTCAACTCTGCCTCGCCGAAAGCCCGCGGCGGCATGGTGATGCACTGGGGCAAGAGCTCAACTGGCAAAGCCTTTGCCCGCCTCCTGGCACAAGGCATCACCTCCTTGATTGGCGTCCCTTTGCTGGGCGACGGCACACTTGCCGTCCCAACTCCCGATAACCGGGGCACAGAAGCTTTCCGCAAATCGCGCATGCCCTTCTTCATGCTCGAACCCTGCTTTGCCGGTTCCAACGACCAGGACTGCCTGGCTTTCACCGCCTCTCTCCTCAGCGGCAAATGGCACAAAGAACTCCCCAACATCATTCACTCAGCCATCTCTCAACTTTATAAACCATAACACACACACATCACAACCATGGGTATAGGATCCGCAATCGCAGCCGGCATTGGCGCGCTCACCTCTGCTTTCACCGTGCACTCAGCGCACAAAGCCCAAAAACAACAAGCCGCCGCCATGGAGGCCCAGCAGCGCGCTGCCGCTGAAGCCGCCAAACGCAACGTCACCGTCGGCCGTCAACAACAAGACCCCACTCAATCCATCTCGGACGCTCAACAAATAGCCGAGCAGCAACAGCAGAGCGAACGTCGTCGTCGCCGCTCCATCACCTCAACTGTCCGCTCTGGCTCCCTTTTATCATCCCTCGGCTCCGGCCGTTCAACTTTAGGAGGTTCTTAAAATGGGTATTGCAAGAAAAAAATTAGTCAGACAGGTCAAAGCCCAACAAGAGGCCGAGCACTCCTCTCAATACGCCGTCGGCCGCACCAGCGGCGACCCCGCCATGATTGTCACCAAACTCAACGAGCGTCGCCAGCAGCAAGCCGATGCCTCTTCCTCCTTGCTTGCCGGTTCGCGCAAACGCTACTCCCTCGCCTCCACCGCCCCGCATGCTAACCGCTTAACCCTCGGCGGACAATAACCGCAGGCCCTAGGCGAGCCTCCCTTCTAATTCGTAACTCGTAATTCCCAAATGACCAACTTGGATTACTTCCGCATCGCTTCCTCCCTCTTCGCCCAGGCTCAACCTGGCAATTGGCAGCGTTGCGTCCGCCACGTCATCCCTCGCCTCATCTCCGTCTCCGCCCTCTCTGAACTCCCCGACGACGGCCTCCCGCTCCGCATCTGCTCTCGCGCTAAAACAGACCTCCTCAAATACGCCGCCGCCCATGTCTCCTTCATCATGCCCCGCGGCGTCAACTGGTTCTCCCTCGGCCCCACCGACGAAAACGACTCCGTAGACGTCAAAGACTGGTTCAAGCGCGCCACTCAGGCCGTCCAACGCGTGCTGGAAAAATCCAACTTCTACCCCACCATGGACACCCAGACGCTCGACCACGCCTCCACCGGCACCGGTGCCGCCCTCGCGGAGTTCATCGACAACACCCTCGTCTTCACCCATGTCCCCATGGGCACCTACGCCATGGCCGAAAACGAAGTGCACCGCATCGACACCTTCGTGCGCAAATTCCACATGACCCCTCACCAGATCGCCCAAAAGTTCGGCCTCAAAAATCTCTCGCCCTCCATGCGCTCCGCCTACAACAGCCACAACCGTCGCTACTCCGACCAGTTCGACATTTGGCACCTCGTCGTCCCGCGCGATATCGCCGACCAAGGTAATGCCGACCCCTACGCCAACCCTCTCAAAATGCCCTTCGCTTCCGTCTACCTCGACCCAACCACCAAAGCCGTCCTGCTCGAAAAAGGTTGCCCCGAATTCCCCTACCTCGTCACCCGCTGGCGCAAATATTCCAACCAAGTCTTTGGCGAATCCATCCTCGCCAACTGCGTAGACCAAATCGAAGACTGCATCCAGCTCGAAGAATCCATCAACCGTCTCGCCAAACTCCAAGCTGACCCGCGCATTCTCGTCCCTGCCGACCTCGTCGAAGAACTTGATATGCACGCCGGCGGCGTCACCGTCCTTCCCCCCAACTACGACGCCTCCTCCGTCCCTCGCGAGTGGGCTTCAGGCGGCAAACTCGATGGCCTCGTCCAACTCCGCGAACAAGACCACGCTGAAATTGACGCCTGCCTCTACACCGACGTCCTCCAAACCGTCTCCCAAGTAGAGCGCACCATGTCCGCCACCGAAGTCCAAGCCCGCGAACGCGAAAAACTCATGACCTATGCCGGCTCCTTCGCCCAGTACACCGCCGACTTCACACCCTTCATGGACCGCATCTTCTGCCTCCTCCTGCGCCACGGCAAACTCCCTCACGAAAACATGCCCACCCAGCAACTCCTTCGCACCGTCGGCGAAAACAAAATGCGCGTCCTTGCCCCTGGCGTCTCCTACCTCGGCCGCCTCGCAAAAGCCCTCGAAGCTAACAAACAACAGGGCCTCCAAGAAGCCCTCTCCTACGCCTCGCAGATGGCCGCCCAAACCCAAGACCCCTCCTGGATGGACCTCTTCAAAGCCACCGAATGCATGCGCTACATGACCGACGAATCCAACGTCCCCTCCGAATGCCTGCGCACCCCCAAGGAAGCCCGCGCGATAGCCGAACAACGGCAGGCGGCTATTGTGGCTCAACAGCAGGCCGCCCTGGCAGCGCAACTCGCCCAGGCGGACAACTCAATGGCCTCGGCTGACGCATAACGCAACGCATAATTATGGCAACAACGAGAAAAACAACAACCAGCGAAGAGACGCCGCAGTTGCTCTCTGTCGCTGAGGCAATCGAAATAGCCGAGCAGAACCACAAATTGCACTGCAAGGCACTCTACGACGGTATCTCCAAGGAGGCGTGGGAGATTATCACAAAGCTTGCCAAGGCTGATATCGGTGTCTTCCAGTTCCGTGAAGAAATACCCGGCAAGCCGAAACAAACGCAACCCGTGCCGTACGACGCACAGACTATTTGCCTCCTCGCCGCCTCCAACGACGGACGCCAATCCTTCTACAAAACCCTTCGCGCTATGCGCAAGACCGGACAAGACATCGCCGGTAAACCATAACCACACACCAAACCATGACCGAAGACAACGCAAACCAGACCCCAGACGTGACGCCGCAAACATCATCCCCCGCCACGCAACCCACCGACCAGCAGCCCACCGCCTCCAACCCGTTTGACTTCACCGCCGTGCAGTCCGACTCCCCTCAGAACTCCTCCGCTCACCCGGAAACAACCACCGACTACGCCCCGGACTACGGAGCCAACTGGCACGGCACCGACGACGAACGCTCAGCCATCAACAACCTCGCTCAGCAAGCCGGCCTCTCCGTCGAGGGCGCTGGCAAATTCGTCTCCTCCGTCCTGGACTACTACACCGAGCAACAGCGCCAAAACAACGCCTCTGAATTCGCCGCCTTGCAAGAACTCTGGGGCAAAGACTTCGACAAAAACCTCGGCGCCACCTGCCAAGCCCTCAACCAATTCGCCAACGAAATGGGCCTTGACGACGCTCAACGCCAGGCCTTCATGCGCCCGGAAGCCTTCCTGCTCGTCAACCACCTCCTCACCCGCCTCGGCGAACACCCTGCCGTCGGCGTCAACTCACCCTCTCCCGTCATGAACGCCAAAGCAGAATACGACCGCATCATGGCCGACCCGGAAAACGAAGTCCACGAAATCCTCATCAACCCCAACCACCCCAAGTACCGCGAAACCGCCGACCGCATGAACGCCCTCGCAGGCTTCCATCTCTACTAATTACTAATTACTAATTACGAATTACGAATTACGAATTAGCAAAGCTATCAGAACGCTTATGTATGGAATGGTACGAAAACTGCTGGCAAAGCCGGGAGTGGAGATTTAACCACTTATACTGGATTGAGCGCGGTACAGTCTCACGACATAGGTAACAGAAAAGTTTCAAAACATAGGTTACACATTTGATAGCAAAAATGGCA
>CANRNS010000127.1 GCA_947632055.1 uncultured Akkermansia sp. | reverse complement strand
AAAAACATCCTGCACCCTCTGCGCAAAATCCCGCGCCTCATTAGCATCCACCTCAAAAATACTCTTCCTGCTTGCCATGCTCGCACTAAAATCCACAATCGCCTCCCCCGGAAACTCCAGCGTCTCATTAAACGCCCGCTCCAGCCTCTCCCCCGCGCTCATATCCGCCCGCGCCTGCACATTCCTCGCCTCAATCTCACCCGCCATCCGCAAATAATACTCATACGGCGTCAGCCTCTCCTGCTGTATCTTCTCCAGCGGATCAAGCCTCCTCTCCACCTCCTTCAACTCCCGCTCCCTCCGCGGCGCCGCCCCAGGCTCCGCCGCCCTCCTCGACGGCAACGCCTTCACCTTCTCAATCATCGCCTCCGCGGATCCGATAGCCTCCGGCAGCATATACGACATCCACCGCCCCTCCATCTCAGGCGGCACACTCCTCCTATCCCGCCTTACCTGCGCGTCGTAGTCATTCCATAGCATCACCTTCGCCTTCTGCGCTTTTTCTTCTATATTCAGACTAGGATTCAACTCGTAGTATAGCCCCATCTTCTTTATAGCTCGCGGATCCTTCTGCAACCGCGCTATATCCCGCAGTATCGACAATGCCTTATCCTTTAAGTCAAACCACTCCCTAAACTTCATTAACCTCGTCCACCTCTCCGCCAACTCCCTATGCTGCCTCTCCGCTATACCTTTCGCTGTCCGCTCATTTCCGCCGCGTGCAAATCCCTCAATCTCCTGTATCGCGTGCTGCACCTCGTGCAGTAGCACATTGCGCACGCCCTCCGGTGCATGCCGCCTAAACAAACTTATCTTGCCGTTTCCATACGCCCCGTCATAGCTCTTCGCCTTGTCAAACAGCTCAATTTTAATGCTCTTTAACTGCGGGTACGCCTCATACAGCTCCGGATAGTCCAGTATATCCTCCAAGGTTAAATCATCTCCACTCTTATTTTCCTCATCCTCGTTGCCTTCGTTCTCTTCATTCTCGCTCCACTCATCCTCACCCTCAGCCTGCCTCATCGCATCCGCTAACTCTAGCGCCGCCGCCTTATGATTATACGACATCACAGCGCGCGCCACGTCAGCCAAAATAACCTCTTCAACCGGTACGCTCTTCAGCAATCCGTACTTGTGCGCCAACTTCAGCAAACCCTCCCCCGTCGCCTCCTCCGTATACCCCATTGCCGCCCGTACCTCGGCGCTCTTTTTGTCGTCATTGAAAATATCATACATCTTCGCCAAATCCCCCTCCAGCGACCGCGCCAAATCATCACCCCACGCCACTCTCCCCGTCAGCCGCGCCTTACTCGCATCAATCTCCGCCCTCATCTTCCCATCATCCCGCCCCGTAAAAGCCCTCTCCTTATACCTCCCCCACGTCCTCGCATGCTCCCCTATCACACTAAACGACACCTCCCCATCATCTATCAAATCCTTCAGCGCCTTATCCCTCTCCCCTGCCTTATACTCCACCGGCACAATCCCATTCTCCTCACACACACGCCGCACCGACTCCTTATTATCCACCTTATCGCTAAACAGCGCATACACCCACTCATTCATCTTCACCGCCCTCTGCGGCACAGCCTCCAAATAATCCGTCTTCTCCGCCCGCAACTCCTTCAAAATCCGCACCGCCTCAGCAATAAACTCACTCCCCTCCTCCATCGCCTCAGAGTTTTGCAACGCGCTCAAATCCGCGCGCCCATCAGCATCCGTCCACTCCATAATCGCATCCCGCACCGATTTCTCCGTCACCTCATCCACATCCGCCAACGCCTCAAACACACCAATCCACTCATCATCCCCAAGCCACGTATCATACCTATCCGTAAGCATATTCATCCACGACCCAATCACCCAACTCCCCACACTCCACTCTCTCCTCTCTTGCAACCTCTCCCTCTGCCCCTTCACATCCTCCATATCCTTCATCCGCCGCGCCAAATACGCCTTCGCCGTCTGCACTAAATCCAACTCCCTCTCCGTCGCCTCATTCCCCCGCCTCTTCCTCTCATACAAATAATCCGTCAAATTCTCCAGCGTCGCCTCCACCTCTTCCCCCTCCTCATCATAGAAATACCTATACTCACTCCCATCCGCCAGCGTCTCCGACTCAATCCTCGGCATCCGCCCCGTCCACGCATCCCGCGCATACACATCCGTCCCCCTCCGCGGATCCACCATATCCGGCCGCGCCACCAACGTCACATCCGCATAACTCCCCCAATCATACGGCCTATCCAACCGCGTCACCGCCACACTCGGCAACGGCATCCCACCCAACTTATCCCCAGCCTCAATAAAATTCTCATAACTTATCGTATGCACCGCCGCAAGATTCCTCACACTCGCAGAAAAATCCCCCTTGACATCCCCGCTCCCCTGTGATTGAATAGCGTCGCGGGGGAAGCCAAGGCTATGACCTTGTACGTGGTCGGGTGAAACTCCCTGACTCCCCCGCCGTTTTTCTATCCACTCCGTCACGAAACTCAGCTTGCTCTCGTGAAAGCGGCGTTTGCGTCCAACCCTCTGGCGCACCTTGTACACCACCCCGTTATAATCCTTCGTGTACTCTATAATCGTATCACTCTTCGGGTAACTCTTCACCTCCGGCGTTCCCGTATCGAGAATATCCGGCAGCAGCGCAAAATCATCCCACGTCAAATCAAGCTGCCCCACATGCTGCGTACTCGTTGAATCCTGCCCATGATGTAAAATGGCATGCCACAACCTATCTTCCGACACCGCGTGATAATACCCCGTCACATCCCGCCCCGTCGCCGCCTTCACAGCGTCAATCACCCCCTCATTAGCAGGCATAATCAGCTCCTCCTCCTGCGAAATTAACCCCTTCCTCTCCTCCACCGGCACCCTCTCCTCCAGCTCCGCGCGCGTCACCGCATCCTTCACCTTCCCGCGCAAACTCGTCACCACCTTCTCCACAGCCTTCGCCGCCTCCGTCCCAGCATACCTCTCCCGCGCCTCATTCATCTCAACCATGCTCGCCGAAAAGTCAAACCCGCCTTGCTCCTCCGGTACCATCTCCTCCGCGCGCTGCTGCTCCCCGGCTTCCGCCTTCTCCCTCTCGTACTGCTCCATCACCTTCCCCACGGGATCCTGCTTCGTCTCCCCGTCCCACATCTGCACAGTCGCTATCAAATCGGGATAGCTCCCGATGTACTCCCACCTCTTCAACTCCCGCGTAAGCGCTTCCATTTTTCCCGCATTATCCTCGCTCGTCGTGGCAATCACGCCCAGCCTCTCCGCCTCCTTCCGGTTGTCCTTGCTCAACTTCTTGCCCATCTTGAGGAGCTTGATGGCGTTTTTCAGCGCCTTCATGTTCTGCTCAATGCAGCGCGCCATTTTATCCAAGTCCGCCTGAAAGTCCGCGCCCAAGTCCAGCAAGCCTTGCTTTAACGTCACCTTTTCCTTGTTCGCCAAGAGTTGCGTCATCCCTCCGATGTACTCCCAACTCTTCCCCTCCTTCAAAAGACTCGCCGCCCGACTCTGGATCTCCTCGATTCTCGCCTCATCCGTCAAGTTCTGCGTCAACTGGCAAATAATCTCCGCATCCTTCGGACTCACCTTGTCATCCATGAATAGGTCAAACAAATTCTGCCGCGCATGGCGTCCGATAAATATCCCCCGCTTGCTCTTCGTCGCATTGCGCAACAAACCCTTCCTGTACAACTCCCCATCCGACTGCGGCATCGTGCGCCTCCTTCTTGTTCACCTCGCCCGCCGACAAACTTCGCACGTTCGCATGCCGCACGCCTCCGCCGATTTCACTCGATGATGTCAGTGTTACTGAATGGCAGAGGAAGCTCAAGCTCTCTTTTTTTTTGTCATGCTTTGCCTCTTTTCATATGTTTCTCGGGACAGATGAGGGAGAAAGAACGATGGTATCAAGAATTTCTGTAAAAATTGCACGGGACATTTTCCGCAAAACAGCTTGACTTTCCCATAAAGCTATGCTACATACGTGACGCCCTACAGAAAACAGCGGTCTCGTGGTGTAATGGTAGCACAAGGGATTTTGGTTCCCTTAGTCTTGGTTCGAACCCAGGCGAGACTACGGGAAAATGCGGCTTTTTGCGTCTGATAGAAGTTGGGGTCAACCCAAATTTTTGGGTCAACCCAAATTTTGGGTCAACCCAAATTTTTGTGGAAAGAGCGTTTTTCGATGAACAGGTGGGAGCATT
>CANRNS010000126.1 GCA_947632055.1 uncultured Akkermansia sp. | reverse complement strand
CTTTGGCTATTTGATTCCGTTCTGTCAGCGGCTCTTGGGGACTTTCACCCCAGCTACATGTCATGCCTGACGTACTACCAAACGACCGACCCTGCTTCCTGCAAGGTCGGTCGATGTTTCTCAACGTAGCAAATAGATGGAGAGAGAATGCGTGCCCCGAAAAGCCTGATGGAAAAGCCATCTCAATCCCGGGGGACAGGCATCTTGCCCGTTGTAAAGTACTGCTCAATTTCCTCCAGTGTACGCCCCTTCGTCTCCGGCAGGAAAAATGCCGCCGTGATGAAGTAAATCACCGTAAACCCGGCTAGCGTGAAGAACACACTCGAGTAACCGAGCGCTCCCACCCACGGCAAGAAAGTGCCCGCGATGGTGGTGGAAACGCCTTGGTTGATAAGCAAGGCAATAGCCATGCCGTTGGCGCGTATCCGCGTAGGCATAAGTTCCGAAAGGGCCAGCCACACGCACACGCCCGGCCCGGCCGCGTAGAAAGAAATGAAGACCACAAAGAATACGGTAACGAGCCACCCGGTAAGCGGAGCTGGCTTCATACCCACCTCGGCTCGGGTCACGCTCAGCTGTTCCAACGAACCGGGTTGCGGATAAGTTTGCCAGAAGTACATATGATCCAGGAAAGTGGGCTCAGGTACAAAAGCAGGAGCGATAATCACGCGGTCGGCATTGCTCTCGAGTTCGAGGACAGCTTTCAGCACGTCATCGTATTTGTACCCTTCCGCCAACGTTGGACGCTTCGTGACATCTTTGTCGCGCAAACGATCGGAAAGATTGAAAACCTTGTCCTTCTCGATGGACTCCCTCTTCAGATCATCGCGGAAAGCAGTCTGCGCCGCCGCAACATCCACAGAGTCCATCGCCTTGTCCTCGTAGGTCTCGCCCGGCAGAGCCTTCTGCACAAAGTCGAGTCTGGCCCGACGGTCAAACTTCTCGGCCACGACCTGGTTGGACGAACCTCCCTGATTGTAGGTGACAATCAACTGCACCCCCGGGGCCACACTCCCGCCCTGCATGAACTCGGGATGCTGCGCCGCCACAGTCTTTACGGCATCATCCACGGAGAGCTTCACATAAGCATCTTCGCCATTGTACTTCACCAAATGCTGCTTCACAAAGTCAGTCACATCCACACGTTGATCCTCCACCGACAAGAACATGGCGCCCACGCCAACTAAGCCTGCGATGATGCCGAGCGTACCCACCTTCAGCAAGAAAGTGCGCCCTTTCTTGTCCACAAGTGAAACCGCCACGATCGTCATGAGCATGTTGACCACCTTGATGGCCATATCCGCGATATTGGCGCTCTCCCCCCGCAACCCTGCCTGTTGGAAGATCTTGACCGAATAGTTGAGCACGGAGTTGATACCCGTTGCCTGAGTACATGCCAACACGATGACGGCCAGCACGAAGGGTATCACATACTTACGCTGCAGTAAGCTGTCCCCCACAGAAGCTGCCGCGATGGCCTTCTTTTCGGCCTCTGCGGCGGCATCCGCTTCCTTCATTTCCGCCAAAATCTCCTTGGCCGCAGCTTCTCCGTTGTTAGCAGCTAAGGCAATAAGCGCCTCATCCTCGCGCCCGCGACGATACAGCCAGCGAGGTGATTCCTTGAGGCGGAACGCTCCAAAAAAGAGGATCAATCCCGGAATTGCCGAACACCAGAATATCATCTGCCATGCCAGCGTCTTCATGTCATCCGGCACCGTTACATCCGTTGCCGCACCCACCAGCTTCGTCGTCAGATACCCCACAACCGCAGCAAACACCAACCCAACTGTCAGCAAAAATTGAAACATCCCCGTCCCCTTGCCTCGTGAACCTGCATCCAAACACTCCGCCAAATACATGGGCACCACGACTCCCACCAACCCCGCAGACGCACCCTGCAGGATACGTCCCCCCATCAGCACACCAAATATTCCGTGAGAGAAACAGATAATCGGAATGCTCAGCGTGAAAAGAAAAGCTGATATGATAATGACACTCTTTCGTCCAAGCCATTCTGCCAGCATACCGGCAAATAACGAGGAAATCACTGAACCAAAGAGCACGGCGGCCACCACCACGGATATCTGCGAAGGAGTGAAGGGATTTGTCTGCTCAATGTAGGGCACGGCGGCAGCAATCACTCCCACGTCTATGCCGTACAGTAACCCACCCAATCCTGCCATGATCATCAGGTAACGCGCATAGCCCCTCACGGAATCTGATACCGGCGTCGCTTTCAAACTGGTACTCATAACGCCTGCATTATAGCACCATACTGAGTCAACGCAAGCAAAATAAAACGGCAACACAACAAGCGCACATCTGTCCCAAGAAAAAGCCTCCCCAATGATAGTTAACGACACATCGGTATATGCAATACGTTGACTATTTACGATTTGAATGCCAGTGCGCTGTGCGCAGGGGGAAGCAGAAATGGTGCATAGCGGACTTGCCGAATCGTCCATGGTTTGACACGGTCGGCCTGCCAATCGGGGCTTTTTTGTGTCGATGACCGGCTGGATTTCACATAGCAATCCACAGCTTACAAGCGATTGTTCAGGTAGTCATCCATTTTATCTGGCTGAGATGGCACAATAAAGTAGAACCCTTGAGAATCAGCGAGACAATTAGAAGATCTGTCAATAAATTTTTTAACCTCTTCGTACACTATTAATTCAGGGTGCTTTGCCTTCATTTCGCGGTAGAAATTGTTGTCTTCTGCAGAATGGATAATCTTGAGAATACAGAAATTTTGATGTTTGTGTGCAACGACAGGCTGTTTGCCCAGAGTTGTCAGTAAAAGATTCTCGTTAAAATCTATCCCATACGATTCCTTAAGTAGTACATCGCGCCAAGCTCCGATTCGAGAGGCTATCTCTACCATCTTAAATCCTTCATCTGTCAACTTTACTTCAATATGGCATGCACCGAATTGAATATTAAAAGCATTTAAGAGACGGAGCGTATATCCTTCAAGTGCCATCGTTAAATTTTCGCTCAGGCGTGCGGGCATGAGGTGTCGTGAGGAGATAAAATGATCGCTCCCATCGTAATATTCTTCAGTAATAGCCAAAACATGATGCACACCCCCGCAGGATATTGTTTCAACACTGTATTCAGGGCCGTTTAGTAGCTCTTCCACCAAAATAGTACAGCTTGGCGACTCTCGAGTGGCAGCATTAAAACAATCTTCTAGGCGATTTACTGTTTCGACCAATGATATCCCTCGCCCTGCGGATCTGTCTGCCGGTTTGACAACAACAGGGAAATGTAGAGAGTCAACACTTAAATCTTTGTATTTATGCGCCACCACATAACGAGCATTCGCGAGATGATTTGCAGACAGTACCTCTCTTTGCCGAAGTTTATTCGTAGTATTAAGCGCTGTTTCATATGAGTTGCTATATGGAAGTCCCAGCTTTTCCGATACCCAACATGCTGAGACATTACCGGCCTCGCAAACTGTAGTGGTGACAGCGACTGGATGATATTGTTTGGCCACTTCCAAGATCTTCTCCTTCTCATCGATACTTATTTCATGGAAATAGTCCGCTATTTCGCGACAACGGCAGTCTGAGTCATAGTCAAATACATGCGTGATAAATCCATGATTTTTGACAGTCTTCACGAAGTTATATTGCAGTGTACTCCCTGCAATGATGAAATAATGTGGTCTGTCCTCTAAACTCAGCTTACCTTCTTTCCTGTCTGTCATACCGTGAAACTAGATCTCGGGTAGGTATATCTCTTTTCAAAAGAGAAGTCAAATCCAAATTATCTTAATTGTTAATTATACATCGACAAGAGAATTCTTTGAACAAAAAAAGTAAACCTTTCAACTCTTATTTTATCGATAGAAGTATATTCTTATATATTTATAATAAACGTGTTAAAAAGTTAGATAAGCGAATATCTTTTGAAAAGAGATAGGCAGACTCTCGATGAATGAAGAGTTAGCATATAGCACACAGTTTATGCGGAATGCTGCAATACAAGGAATAAGCGTGATAATGGCAGAACGTATACTTGATGTAAAAGCACCAAAGCTTGTGCATAAGCAGTAGATGCGAGAAGTTATCAGCTTGATGGACTTCTCTCAAATACGGTTGGCCTGCCAATCGAGGCTTTTTTTGTGTCGATGACCGGCTGGATTTCACATAGCAATCCACATATTTACCACATCCGTCCCAAGAAAATTACGAGAGAGGATAAGAGAAGACAAAAAAAGGAAGGTTAATTTGTTTCCTCAGAAAAGAGTATACTGAGGGTGCAACAACAAAAAAAACCTTCCATGCCCAAGATAACCATTTTAGCCCAAATTGCAAGAGAAATTCCCCGGGAATTGGTAGAATGTGGATTGCAAAATTAAATGCAACAGGTTCTTGGCACAAAAAAGGGTGCCAAGAAGTTCAAAGCATGCTAGA
>CANRNS010000125.1 GCA_947632055.1 uncultured Akkermansia sp. | reverse complement strand
GGCATCAAGCATTCAGGAAATTCTCTTTGCTCGTTTTTGGCGACCCTTCGGTGACTTTATTTTTGAGGCAATGCGCAAATGTGGCGTTTATCTGTTGGCGTTTTCTTCGTGCTTGATTTAGCCTCCATATATGGTAGACTGAGCGTGCGCGCATGACTGACGAGCTGGAAGAGGAGCTGGAAGACAAACAGGAAGAGGATGCCCAGAGTACGTGGGAGCTTCTCTCTCCGGTGTTGAAGCGTTACATGCGCCCGGAGATAGGATTGGTACTCGTGGCGGTGGCGGCCGGGGCGGTGGCGGCGTCGGCTGCGCTCATGCTGCCGGTGATTATGAAGCGCGCTCTTCCGGTGGTCTTTGGCGAGGAGGAACTCCCGGTCATCGTCTATGATTGGCTGGTGCAATGGATGGAGCCGGAGAAGATCGAAAGCGCCAAACTCTGGATTGCCGCGGCGCTCATTCCGCTGGTGATGACGGTGCGCGGCGTGAGCACCTACTTGAACGGTTACCTGCTTCCCAAAGCGGGACAGCGCATCCTGCGCCGTCTTTGGGGGGATATGTTTGCGCGCTTGCAAACTCTGTCCTTTTCCTTTTTCGACACCCACAAGCGCGGGGAACTGCTCACCGTGGTGATTCAATTCACCCAGTCCTTGCAGGGGCAGATGGTCGGTGTATTTAACCAGTTGATCATCGACCCTCTCACTTTCCTTTTTGCGGCCGGCTATTTGACCTACGAGGCCCTCACCAACAACTCGAGCGCCATCCTCCTGTCCAATCTGCTGGTGAGCGCCCTGATCGTGCCCTTGGTGCGCATGGTGGGCAAGTCGATGGTGCGCAAGATGCGCGCGATGCTCGGCAGCTCCAAGCTCATCACTGCCACGGTGGAGGAAACCCTGACCGCTCAGCGGGAGGTGCGCTCCTTCAATTTGGAGGAGCGCCAGTTGAAGCAGCTCTACAATCTCATCTCCCGGTACAACACGAAACTCGTGCAGATGACGGCGTGGAGCCTTTCGCTGACCCCGCTCGTAGAGATCACGAGCTCACTCGCGTTGGCGTATTCGCTCTACCGCGGCTGCGGGGAGGGTCTGAAACTCGAGCAGTTTGTGGCCATTGCCGCCGCTTTTTACTTCTGCTATGACCCCATGAAGCGCATGGCAGGCCTCGTCAACCAGGTGCAGCTCATGGGGACGATGGTGCAGGGCATCAACGGCGTTCTCCTGGCGGAGGATGAAACCCCCGAACCTGCGCACCCGCTCCAGCTTCCGTCTCCCGTGCAGGGCGCTGTCGATTTCAACCACGTGAACTTTGGATACAACGAGGAGAAGCTCGTGCTCCGGGATGTGGATGTCCATGTGCCCCCCGGTCAAATTGTGGCTTTGGTGGGGCCCAGTGGCTCGGGCAAAACCACCTTCATCAACCTCATTTGCCGCTTTTACGATGTGGCGGAGGGCTCCGTCTGTATCGATCACGTGGATGTGCGCCGGCTGACGCGCGCCGCCCGCACGAGCGCCATCGGTCTCGTTTCGCAATTCTCCGTCCTCTTCCAGGATTCCATCATGGAGAACATCCGCGTGGGCCGACCGGAGGCATCGGATGACGAGGTGCGGCTCGCCGGCGACTGCGCCCGCGTGACCGAGTTTGCCCAGTCTCTGAACGGAGGCTACCAATATGAGTTGGGGGAGGGTGGCAGCGGCCTCTCCGGCGGCCAGAGACAGCGCGTCTCCATCGCTCGCGCCTTCCTGAAAAATGCTCCTGTGCTCATCCTGGATGAGGCCACCTCGGCGCTGGATATGAAGAGCGAGGCTCTTATCCAGGAAGCGTTGGAAGACCTCGCCAAGGGGCATACAACCTTCATCATCGCCCATCGCTTCAGCACCATCCGCATGGCCCAGCGCATCCTCGTTTTCGAAGAGGGTCGCATCGTGGCGGATGGCACCCACAGCGAGCTCTACGAGAGTTGCATGCTCTACCGCTCGCTCTACGATGAACAGGTCAACACCGATCGCACGGCCAAGGCCGCACAAGGAAAGGAGGTGGCGGAATGATTCGCATCATCCTCAGGCGCACGTTCTACTTCTCGCGTCAGTTCCTGCTGCCGCATCTCAAAATCTTTCTGCTGGCCGTTCTCACGGGGCTTGTGGTAGCGGGCACGAGTGGTTTGGGGATTCCGCTGATGGTGAAGTTCATTTTTCCGGTGGTATTTTACAAAGCCGGCAGCGAGCTGCCCGAGGTGTTCACCTACGTGCCTTGGCTGAGGGAGCTTCAGTTGGAGAATCCGGGCATGGTGCTGCTGATGGCATGTGCCGCGATGCCCCTCATCTTTTTGGTGCGCGGCGCGGCGATGTGGCTCAACGGCATTGTGGTGACCATCCTCAGCATGCGCATATCGGCCGACTTGCGCATCCAGCTCTTCTCCAAGGTTCTGTCGCTTCCCCTCGCCTTCCTGGAAAAACGCAAAAAGGGCGATGTTCTCAGCCGCATCCTCAGCGACACCGGCGCGGTGCTTTCCGTACTCACCAGCGTTGCCAATGACCTCTTCAAGCAACCCATCACCTGCCTCACGGCCATTTGTACCTTCTTTTACATGATGTTTTCCGATGGGGAGGCGTGGCTGCTCTTGCTGGACATCTTGCTCATCGGGCTGGCGGCGTGGCCCATCATTCATTTTGGAAAGCGCATCTCCCGGAAGGCTTTCCTGGCATCCACGGATTACGGTCGCCTCAACACGGTTGTGCAGCAAAATCTGGAGGCCATCCGCGAGGTGCGCGCCTACGCCATGGAACAACGCCAAATCCGCGAGTTCAATTCGGTCGCCGAAAGCTTGTGCCGCAATTCCCTCAAAATAGTCAAGTACCAGGGCGCCGTCATCCCTCTCATGGAGATCGTCACCTCCATCGCCCTGGCCGTGCTCCTGGTGCACGGACGGCAGAGCAACATGAGCTTCTCGGGCTTCCTGGCGCTCGCCACCGTCCTCTTCTTCCTCTTCGATTCCATGAAAAAAGCGGGCAACACCTTCAACCGCCTCAATGGCGCCCAGGGCCCTCTGCAGCGCGTGGAGGAAATCCTGCAGCAGCCCGATGACATGCCGGAACCGGAGCACCCCGTCCAGCTCCCCGCCCGCGTGCGCGGCGATATCGAGTTCCGCGCCGTCAACTTCGAGTACGAGCCGGGCAAGCCCGTCCTGCGCGATATTAATGTCCACATCCCCGCCGGTCAGGTGGTCGGTCTTGTTGGCTCCAGCGGCGCTGGTAAAACCACCTTCGCCAGCCTCATCCCCCGCTTCTACGATGTCACGAGCGGCTCTCTCCTGATCGATGGGGTGGATGTGCGCGACATGCGCACCAAAGATCTGCGTGACCAGCTCGCCCTCGTCGGTCAGCAGGCTCTCCTCTTTTCCGGCTCCATTCGCGAGAATATCGCCCTGGGCAGGCCCGACGCCACCGAGGAGCAAATCCTCGCCGCCGCAGATGCCGCCGCCGTCACCCCCTTCCTCTCCGTCCAGCCTCATGGCATCCATACCAAGTTGGGCGAGGGCGGCAATGGCCTCTCCGGCGGTCAGAGACAGCGCGTCGCCATCGCCCGCGCCTTCGTGAAGGACGCTCCCATCCTCATCCTCGATGAAGCCACCGCCTCGCTGGATGCCGAGAGTGAACACAACATCCAACGCGAGCTGGAGTCCCTTTCGCGCGGTCGCACCACTCTGATCGTCGCTCACCGCTTCAGCACGCTCCGGCATGCCCAGCGCATTCTCCTCTTTGAACACGGCCGTATCATCGCCGACGGAACGCATGAGCAACTCTATGCCACAAGCCCTCTCTACAAAGAGCTCTACGACCGCCAAGGCATAGAAAATTAACTTCTCACCCTCTTCCCCCGGGTAACCGCATGAGAAAATGCTCTTGCTGGTTATGAATTGTTGTTTTCTGATAATGTGAGTATTGTGCAGATTTATTTCGAATTGTAAACAGAACTTTTGTTTGTTCCACAGCTTGCTCATCTCTTTTCAAAAGAGATAGGCTAATAGCGTCACCGTAAATGGCAACCGCATTGCTCCATGCGTTTGGCCTGACGAGATAAGCAAAATCACTTGACATCTGCCGAAAAGGATGATTTTATTCGCGTAAGAGTGCGAGAAGATCCAAATATGAAGCGGAAATTTATTCAAAAACTGAAGCCATGGCATGGGATGGCGTTGGTTGTTGCGGCGGGGATACCCTTGGCTGTGGGACAGGACGCCAACAACGATCATTCTGCGGTGGAGATCAGCACCCCCAATGTCACACGCACCATATCAAAAGAACAATTTAATGCCCTCAAGCTGCATATGCAGCAGGTGCGCATGCTCGAATATGCCACGGATCCCAGCTTTGAAAATGCCTATATGCTGCTCAGTTTGATACCAACGCCAAAGAACATGATGTACCGCGCCGGCTTTTTCTCGCGCGTGCTGCAGCAACACGAAGGACGTCTCCATGAGTTGTTGGAGAAAGCCGAAAAAGAACCGAATTACCCGTTGCTCGGTCC
>CANRNS010000124.1 GCA_947632055.1 uncultured Akkermansia sp. | reverse complement strand
GCCACTATTTTACCCCTCTCTTCTCATGACTTCAACTTTTTCTGTCATCTGTTGCATTTAATCTTGCAATCCACATCCATAAATACAAAAGGACTCTCTTTTTTGGGAATCAGGAACGGGTGCGCTCTTGACGCAAAGCGAGCAATGTGCGAAAATGCTACGCAGATGAAGGAGCCGGTTGTCAAGAAGGTCGATAAAATCTCAGTAGCCCATTTTTACGAGGCGTACCGATCGCAGCTGGAGCTTGAGTTACTCAATAGCCCGTTGGGTATGTCACGTTCCATCCTGCGCCCTGCGCTGAATCGTCCTGGGCTTGCGCTCTCGGGCTTCTTTGGATATTACGCGCAAGAGCGCATTCAAATTTTCGGTTCTGGGGAAATGGCCTATTTATCCGCTCTGAAAAATCCCGAGCGGAGTGAACGCATGCGTCGCATCTGTGGGGATAGCGTACCCTGCCTCATCTTTTCGCGCGGGGCGGAAATATCCGGCGACATTATCGGCATTGCCGATGAATGCTCCGTGCCCGTTTTTCGCTCAACTTTACCAACGATGAGCTTGGTAAACCGTGCCACCATCATCTTGGAAAATGAGTTCGCCGACAGCATCACCCTCCACGGTTGCATGGTGGATGTCCGTGGTGTCGGCGTGCTGATCACGGGTCCCAGCGGCATCGGCAAAAGTGAAGTCTCCCTCGGCTTAGTAGAACGAGGATCCTCTCTTGTGGCGGATGATATGGTTTTCATCCGCAACATCAGCGGCGACCTTATTGCGTCTTCCCCAAAACTCAGCAGCGGATTTATTGAAATCCGCGGTATTGGGATCACGAACGTCACAGATTTATACGGCCTACGCGCTTTTCGGCGTCAGAAAAAAATCAACCTCATCATTGAACTCACCGGGGACGAGATGTCCGAAACTGAACGACTCGGCTTGGAGCGCAGGGTTTCAACAATTCTTGATGTCGAGGTAGAGCGCATCACCTTGCCCGTAGCTCCTGGTCGAGATATGACTCGTCTCGTTGAAGTGGCCGCACTCGGTCAATACCTTCGCCAAAATGGGTATGATATGGCTCGCGAATTCTCTCGACGACTTCACGAAGAAATCTCTGCCCGCAACATCCACATTCATGGTAACGATGAATAATAGTATCCAACTCCACACGATAGTTTCTCTGCTCAATAACACGTTGTCCATCCATTCCATTCAGGACTCCCCCGTGGCCGTCAACGGTCTCCAAGTGGAAAATAATGGACAAGTACACAAAATCGCGATGGCTGTGGACGCCACGCAAAAAACACTTGAAGATGCCGTTGCAGCCCACGCTGACCTGCTCATAGTGCATCACGGCATATTCTGGTGTGGCTTGCGCCCGATCGTGGGATGGTGGAAACGTAAAATCGAAACATGTCTGAATCACAATCTGGCGGTTTATGCAGCGCATCTTCCGCTTGATGTCCACCCCACCCTCGGCAACAACATTGGTATCGCTCGCGCTCTCGGGCTTTCTCGTATTTCTTCTGAATTGGAACGACACGGTATTCCGCTTGCCGTCTCAGGCATCTTCGACGGCACTTTGGGCGAGCTGCGCGATCTTTATGCACGCATCACGGAAACAGAAATCACTGGAACCATCGCGAATACGCAGGAACCAGCAGGTCGCATCATCATCTCATCAGGATCTGCGGGTCCCGAAATATACCGTATCCAAGAAAAAGGCTTTTCCACATTCTTGACTGGTGAGCAAAATCACTGGGTATTCAATGCGGCTCATGACATGGGCATGAATGTGCTATTTGCCGGGCACTATGCATCAGAAACATTCGGAGTGAAAGCCCTGGGAGCCATGCTGCATGAGCGCTACGACCTCCCAACCGTTTTCATCCACAATCCCACTGGCATGTGACATGCTGCATCTTGTGGAGGAAGGCTCTGGTCTACGACTGGATCAGTATCTGACCGCTCACTTGCCGGAGCTTTCGCGCGCGCGCATCCAAGCTCTCATCCGCGAGGGAGCCATTTGCATGGAGAACGGAACGCCATGCAAACCGAAAACGCCCGTGGAAATCGGCATGCGGTTGCGCATTGACATTCCGGAACCCGCGCCTGCCGTTGCCCTGCCCCAAGACATACCCCTGCACATTCTCTACGAAGATTCCGACCTGATTGTCCTGGACAAGGAGAGCGGCATGGTTGTGCATCCCGCTGCAGGCAATCCCGACGGCACTTTGGTGAATGCTCTCTTGCATCACTGTCGGGATCTTTCCGGCGTAGGCGGGGTGGAGCGCCCGGGCATTGTCCACCGTTTGGACAAAGACACCAGCGGCTGCATTGTCGTGGCAAAAAACGATGCAGCCCACACTTCCCTGAGTGCACAATTTGCTGATCGCGATACGGAGAAAATCTACCTGGCTGTCGTACAAGGCTGCCCGAACCCTCCGGAAGGTACGATTTTCACGAACATCGCTCGCCATCCTGTCAATCGACTGAAAATGGCGGTCGTCAACCCAGGCTGTGGGAAACCGGCCATCACGGACTACAAACTCCTCTACTACGATCCAGCGACAGATAGTTCCTTGGTATGTTGTACCCTGCACACCGGTCGTACCCACCAAATACGCGTCCACATGCTGCATCTTGGGCACCCCCTCATCGGGGACATCATCTATGCCCATCCGGCAAGGCAAAAAGCGAAACCGGGGCGACTCATGCTCCACGCGCGGCGCCTTGCCTTTACCCATCCATCCTCAGGCGAGCGTATGACCTTTCTCGCCCCCATTCCTCCGGAGTTTTCTCCTTGGATCTCTACATTTTCCCCCTCTGACTCATTTTTGTCCTAATAAAATTTTTCCATACCCATTCAACACATTTCGCATGCGTTTCATGGAAGAAAGAAGATGGAAAAATGGTCTGTATGTTGGCATCGCGTATTCATAATCCATTCTAACTGACAACACGCCATGTTCTGAAAGTTTCGCTGCGTACCGCTCCGTATCCCCGCGTCTTTCTAGCCATGTGCGATGGTCATCGTTCCGATTAATCGTTCTGGAATTCGCGTGCCGCAGGCGCGTTCACTTCCCCAATCATCAACGATTTGGCGTTTTCTTGGGACGGGTGCGGTCAGGTATAAGCTGTATCAATCTAGTCTTCTGAATGCCCGATGGACATATACAAAAAATCACCCCAACTCCACGCCTCTAAATTGCCGTTATTTACTTTCCATTCAACGCGAAAATGCAAGACTCCGCATGTTATAGTTCGAGCCTCCACTAGATCTGCATCATCCGATGGTTCCAACCTATAAACCGCATAATATGAATTGGCTCGTCCGGATCCCACACAGGCAAACGTATGATCGGAGAGCCAAAGAAGCTCCCTTGTAATCGGTGCAACAAGCGGCTGCTTCCTTGATCCATTTCGTTGATACAAATAACGCATCTTTCCCTCTTTCGTCCGTAAAGACACAGAAAACTCCTTGATATCAACTCTGGAAAACGAAACCAAGATACCCCCATCTGCATTCGGCATGGATTCTACGCGCTCGTCCGGAGGGACGTCTTCCGGTCCGTATCCCTGAGGAGGAATAATAGGTGCTTTCTCAATCAAATCGATTCGCCCATTAAAAAGATCACAGTATAGAAAATCATCAGCTGAAGCAACTGACGCAAGAAGACAAGTAACGCCCAGGAGAAAATACTGAAGACTCTTCATGAATTTTATGAGATTGCTGGGTTCTGGAAATAATGAAAGCTTCTGGCTAGGAAAGGAACATTTTATTCATCTGTTCCACGAGTGTGTTGGGTAAAGTAACATATGCCGTTTTCCATGAGCCCACGCCTCTAACTTGCCATGATTCAACTTCCATTCCACACGGAAGGGAAACTCCCCACAGGACATGGTCCATGCAAGTTGTGTATTTGGCTCGTCTTCCTTACCGTGAGCATATATTGTATAGAAAATGCATAATGAATAGTCTTGCTCAGAACGCACACAGACGAATTCATCATACGAAAGCCAAATCATTTGATCGATCGTTGAGGTAACAAATGGTCTCTTAAACCTAGCATAAAAAAAGCGAAGCTTCCCCTCTTTTGTTCGCAAAGCTATGGAAGGGGCTGAAATATCTTTCCTGTAAAACCAAACGAGGGTCTCTCCCTCGGAGTTCGGCGAGGACTCGATACGCTTGTCTGCCGGGACATCCTCCGGTCCACATCCCTGCGGGGGAATAATTGGCGCTTTTTCCGAGTTAGGGTTTGCAGATCCTTCCGGACAGCTGCCGTTCTGCGCGGTTTGGGAAACCTCCTGGGCTTGAAAGACTGGCGCAAGAAGCAGGGCAACGAAGATAGCTAGGAAGTAGAGGTTTCTCATGAAGCCCTATCTGGAATTTTTTGCATAAGATGTCAAGAAAAAATTGTCAATCTCTTTACTAGGGCAAATGCATCAGAAAATGCATCCGACATTTACAACACGCTCCCCGTTGAGGGCGTGTTGTTGTAAATCGTGGATCACTTAAAAGGAGCAGCCCGCAAGGCGGAAAAGCCTGCGGGCTGCGTTGGTCCTGGCAGTGATCTACTTTCGCGGGACCTAT
>CANRNS010000123.1 GCA_947632055.1 uncultured Akkermansia sp. | reverse complement strand
TGGACGCCTCGTTCGAGTACCGCGAAGGCTGGTCAAGCCTGAACGCCGCCGTGGGCTACAAGGTCGCCTTCTGACGACACGCAAGGCGAGTGACAAATTGGACACCCCAACGGGATGAGACCTTGGGGGAGCAAACGAGTTGACGACAAGTCCGGTCCGACCAGCACTTGCCTGTTGCACCGAGCAAAAGGACTTGATGCGCCGCACGGAATCTCTTATACTCATCCTATGCCAATAGCAGATGAATTGTACGAGCGGGCGTGTCGGGTTATACCGGGCGGAGTGAACTCGCCGGTGCGGGCCTTTCGACGCCTCGGACGCGCCCCCTTTTTTGTGGAAAAGGCGCAAGGAGCCCATCTTACAGATACCAGCGGGCAGGAGTACATCGATTACGTGGGTACATGGGGACCAGCAATCCTAGGACATGCGCCGCGCACTGTCGTGCAGGCGGTGCAGGCTGCAGCGCAAAAGGGCTTAAGTTTTGGGACACCTACTCTTCAGGAGATTGAAATGGCCGAAACCGTGTGCCGGATGGTGCCGAGCATTCAGAAAGTACGCATGACCAACAGCGGCACCGAGGCAACTATGAGCGCCGTGCGCCTGGCGCGAGGATACACGGGGCGGCCGCTGATTGTTAAGTTTGCGGGCTGCTACCATGGACATTCCGACAGTTTGTTGGTGGCGGCGGGAAGCGGAGCGCTCACGCACGGTGAGCCGGACAGCGCGGGCGTGCCGCGTGAGCTGGCAGCGCTCACGCTTGTGCTGCCATTTAACGACACGGCTGCGTTGGAACGCGCCTTTGCGCAACGCGGCCATGAGATAGCGGGCGTGATTGTGGAACCTTTTCCGGGAAATGCGGGCTTTTATTTGCCACGCCCGGGTTATTTGGAACGCATGCGCGAGATCACGGCACAATACGGAGCGCTGCTGATTTTTGACGAAGTGATGACCGGCTTTCGCATATCGCCCGCCGGGGTGCAGGGCAAGCTGGGCATCACGCCGGATCTCACCACACTCGGCAAAATCATCGGCGGGGGCTTGCCCGTGGGCGCCTTCGGCGGGCGCAGGGAGATTATGGACTGCGTGTCTCCGTTGGGGGCTGTGTACCAAGCCGGCACACTGAGCGGCAATCCTCTGGCCATGGCGGTCGGACTGGCTCAGCTTCGCGAGTTGGAAAGCACACACGCCTGGGAGCGACTGGAAACACTTGGTGCACGCTTGGAAGAGGGAGTACGCGCCGCGTTGCACGACCTCAAGCTTCCCTTTATCTTCAAGCGGAGCGGGTCGATGTTTTGTCTGCACTTCACTTCGCGGGATGTAGTCGATTTGCAGACGGCGCAGAGCGCTGATTTTTCCAAGTACAAAAGCTATTTTCTCTCCCTGCTCGCCCAAGGTGTTTTTGTTGCTCCTTCGCCGTATGAAACGGGCTTTATCAGCACGGCTCACACCGAAGCGGACATTGATGCCACGGTGCAAGCCATGCGCCGTGCGCTTGCAACGCTTGTTTGAGTAAAACAGCAAACAATCATTCAATGGCATGCGACTCATGCGCGTCTCAGGATGGTATGAGATCACAAGAAACAAACTACCGTGACAAGGCATGCCGCATGATCAACGCGCCACTCCTGTACCGCAGTCAGGCGGGTGTGCTTATCCTGCGCGTGGGGGTGGCCCTGCTCATGCTCACCCATGGATGGGGAAAATTGGTGATACTCATGGAAGGGAAAGGAAGCGAATGGATGGATCCGCTGGGGATAGGCGCCACAACATCGCTTGCGCTTTGTGTATTTGCTGAATTTTTTTGCAGTGTGGCGATTCTTATCGGTTTTTTGACGCGTGCAGCGGCCTTTGTGCTCGTCGTCAATTTTTGGGTGGCAGCCTTCGTGTATGGCAACCAGAGCGCGTGGCCGCAGAATGAGCTTCCTCTGCTCTACATGATCTGCTTTGTTACGCTCATCGGCACTGGCAGCGGTCCCTTGGGCGTGGACCGCGTGCTCATGCGGCGATTCTGCCGGAAGTCTCAAAGGCAATAAGAGAACCGGCCAAGGTCCGTCAATTATTTTGGAAGGCCTCCCTTACGGGAATACGGATCCGTGACAAAAGTCCACACTTCCTGCATCTTTTGAGATTGGAAGTAGGGTTCTTTCATAATGCGCCACATTTGAGCGCTGAAGCGGTTTTGTGCACGCGACCATATCAAGATGTCAGCTTGCGAGCCGCCCACAGGCGGGGGAAGCAAGCGGAATAAATTGCGTATCCTTGTAGCAGCTCTTTTCGCGCTTTCCTCGTCATTGACGGCCTCCATGAGTTGGGTAGCCTGCTCCAACGCCTTCACCTCCTTCTTAAGGACAGGATCCTGCACTTGAGCCGCCTGAGAGGTCCCTGCGGCAGAGGATTGTCCGCTCGCGGGGGCGGTCAGCGCCAGCGCAGCGAGGGAAAGAGCGATGAAGAGGGGACGCATCACGGACAAGGTCAATTAAAATTGCTCGTCTTTCCGGAAGAAGCGATCGATTTCAATGAGGGCATTCTCCGGAGAATCTGAGGCATGACAGATATTGAGCATGCTGTTGGTGCCGAAATCGCCGCGAATGGTGCCTTTATCGGCTTTCTGGGAATTGGTGGGACCAAGAATGGAACGCACCCGAGCAACCACACCCGGCCCGCCGAGGATGAGCGCTACCACCGGACTGCTCTGCATGAAAGCGGAAAGCCTTGGGAAGAGCGGCTCGCCGTCAATCACCAAATCCAAGATGTGGGCGTAGTGTTCACGCAAAATTTTATCATCCAGCTGCATCATCTTGATGCCATGCAAGGTGAACCCCTCCGCCAACAGGCGTTGCAAAATCGTTCCTGAGAGATTACGCTGCACGCAATCCGGCTTGAAGAGTATGAGAGTACGTTCTTCCATGGGCGTGTTGTTGACAAGACAATTCATACGCCGCTGGAGCTAACGTGTCAAGGAAAAAGAGCGCGCAGGACGCATTCGACCGGGGTGTGATACGCATCGACAGGAGTAAGCCAGGATTCGCGGCGCAGCCAAGTGCGCTGGCGTTTGGCATACTGACGCGTGATGAGGGTCAAGACTTGTTCCAACTCATCGCGTGTTATTTCCCCGGCGATCAAGGATTGCACCTCGTTCAAGCCGAGAGTTTTTGAGGCCGTAGCGGAGAGATCGCCGAGCGCGCGCACTTCATCTGCAACGCCTTCTTCAATCATGCTGCGGGCACGCCGCGCGATGCGATCGTCAAGTTCTGACGTCTCGCGTGTGAGGACAAATCCGGGACCGGACGGAGCGTGCTGCCAATTATTTTGCCAGTACGAAAGAGGCTTGCCGCCGATCATGACGATCTCCAGATTGCGCGCCACATAGCGAGGGTTCTTCAGGTTGGTATGCGCAGCGCCTTCCGAATCTGCTTCTTTCAAGCGTGCTACAAGCTCCCGCAAGGGAAGAGCGTCAAGTTCGGCTCGCAGGGAAGAATCAGACGGGGGCGCAGACGAAATACCGTGCGAAATAAATTTGACATACAAGCCGGAGCCCCCGGTGATGATAGGTCTGTTGCCGCGCGCTTGAATCTCGGCTATGGCGTTCTGGGCGCGGCGTGCGTGCGTGGCGGCATCGTTACTCTCATTCGTCTCCAGGAAGCCGATGAGATGATGAGGCACGCGCTCCAGCTCACTGGCTCGTGGCGCAGCGGTGAGTATCGGCATGTCCCGGTACACTTGGTAAGCGTCGGCGCTCACAATTTCAGCGCACCCCATGCGCTCCGCCAATTCCACGGCAAGTTGGCTCTTGCCGCAGCCGGTCGGGCCGAGCAAAAAAATGGGAGTGAGCTCCTCCATGGACATCAATTTTCCCTGCCAACGTACGGTCCGTATGCGTTCTCCCTCGGCTCAGACGGCATAATCAGACGCACCAGTAGAATGATCCCCATGACCGACATGGCCACAGAAACGAAGAAGGCAACTGCTGCCAGCTTCATCACAGCTGAGAAATCTTCCATGGAGAAATGAACCATATCGGGCATGAAAAGCAAGAGCAGATAAAACAAAGTTGTCAAGATGCTCAGGGCACTCAAAATATACGCCAATGTTGCCGAATAACCCGCATCATGCAAACGCCGTACTGCGGCGGCTAGCAACGAAACGGTCAGAATCAACCCGATGATGGTGCTGGTCACCATGCACACCTTATAGGCTACAGGTTGAAAAGTGAAGAGTATTGAGGTGATGTCAGGGGTTTGGCCAGGCGCGAGTTCCGATACCTTAATTCGGAATAAATTGGCAGGCATACTGATGACGATACTGGTCAGCCAAAGGCAGAAGCAGTACCACCAAAATTGAGGACGTGTGCTGCGCCCCCTGAACGTGAAAAAATGCGCAAAGCCGTGTTTTGCGTGAGCGATAAAATCAGAGGCGGGTGGCAGGTTTGTTTCCATAGACGCGGGATTATTCTACGCAACGATTGAAGCATGTTCAGCCTGAAGTGTCAAGCCGCAATGGCAAGCACATGCGCTCTTCGTATCATTTTGTGGAATGGGCCCACAAAGCAATTCCTCGAAGTCGCCAAAATACCCGGTATCTCACAAAAAAAGCTTCAATCACCCTAAAATGCGTAGGGGTGGCGCTTTTGGTGGCGCTATCCTATCCCTCTCTCTCCCCCCTTGTTAATAAAAATCCGCTCTTCGTATAATTTTGTGGAATGAACCCACAAAGCAATTCCTCGAAGTCGGTAAAATACTCGGTATCTCACAAA
>CANRNS010000122.1 GCA_947632055.1 uncultured Akkermansia sp. | reverse complement strand
TTCCAAATGCGGCGTCCCATGTAATCGTAGTCGCAGGTGATCACCGTGCCGTTGCTTTCGTTTTCGAAGCGGATGGCGCGGTTTTGGGCGTTGTAGGTGACGTGCCATATGCCGGTCGTGGTCTGGATGAGCGTCTGGTTGCCGTCCGCATCATACTCCGGCGTGAAGTCGTTGCCGTTCGTATCGATTTGCGTGTACTGGTTCAGGTCATTGGTGGTGTATGTGACTTGTGCAGTGTTTTCCTGCGCGGTGATGCGGTTGCCGATGTTGTCGTAGGCATAGGCGTAGGGGGTGTGGACGAGTGTTGCGTTGGTCATCTGACTGCGTTCATCATAACCAAAGGTATCCGATATGACACGGCCAAGGCGGGAGGTGGTCCGCTCGGTGGGGCGTCCGAGCTTATCGTAATCATACACCCGGCGTGATACAAGGGTGGCGTCGCTCATGTAGCTCATCGTGGTGAGCAGGTCACGCTTGGCGGCGTACTCCTGCTCCAGGCGTATGCCGTTGGGCATGGTGAGCGATTCCAGCAGGTTGGCGCCCGGCAGGTAGGCGTAGCGGAACTGATGCTGTGCGCCCTTGTGCAGGAACGAGGCGGAGCCGATGCGGCCATCTGCCGCATAGCCCCACGAAACCGTATGCATGGCGGCATTCCCTTGTTTGACTACGTAGCCCGTGCTGCGACCATAATCATCCCACGTGCGCAGGATGGAGAAGCTGCTCTCATTCACCTGGATGCGCTCTTCAACGAGCTTGCCGTAGGCGTCGTAGATCAAGCTGCGCGCGCCTGCAGCATCCGTAATTTTTACAGGCTGGCCAAGGATGTCGTAAACGTACTGCTGGTAGGCGGCGTCCGCCGATGAGAAGCCGATGGCCGTGACGAGCCCGGTCTTGTTATCATAGGTGTAAATGGTAGTGATGTTGCGAGCGTCGGTGGAGGTGTAGAGGCGGTTGGCGGCATCGTAGGTCCTGGTGGAGCCGCGCCCATCGGCATAGGTTTTGCGAAGCTCCAGTCCGGTGGCGTCGTTGTACGCCCAGCACGTGGTGTTGCCGAGCGCGTTGGTGATGACGGCAGGGTTATCGCTCGTGGCCTCGTAGAGAGTCGTCGTGGTGTCGCCTGCGGCGTTGGTTACCTCAATGGGACGCCGGGCGATGTCCGTCCTGGTGATCGTGGTGTTGCCGCGCCCATCGGTGTTGGTAAGCAACATGCCGGACTCGCGGTAGGTGCGCGTGGCGGTGGCGGTGATGCCCATGTTGTCCGTGCTGCGGATGTCAAAGCCATCATACGACACGTTTTCAGCCACGACATCGGAGGTAGGGAGCTGCCGATAACTCTTGCGCTCCGTTCCTTCGCCGTACTCCGTCCAAATGCTTGTTGTCTTGCCGTACTCATCGATGCTGATCTGCTTGCTCTCCAGCGTGGGAGAGAGCTCCGAAACGAGCGTTTTTTGCACCGTGGTCAGCCACTCGCCTTGCGCGTTGTTGCGCTGTGTGGTGGTCACTTGGTACACCTCTCCGTCTTCACCCGCCTCGTAGCTGTGGGCGAGCGTGGCGATGACGTTTCTGGCGGGATCGTTCGGCGCGGAGGGGCTCAGCAAGGTCGTCACCCGGCTCTGCTGACCCATGCTGTCGTATGCATAGGCGGTGGGCGCCATGGCGCCGACGGTGCGCTGCGTGAGCTGCCCCAAGGCATTGTACACACTGCGGGTGTAAAGGTAGGTGTTCGGCAGGGTTGTCGGGGAGGTCTGTGTGAACTCCTCGCCGTAGCCGTTCACGATGCTCTGCGAGAGGATGGTGCTGCCGTCCGCCAAGTACACTGTGGTGCGCAATCCGTTGATGTAATCGTACTTGTAGATTTGTTCGCGCTGACCTGTGCCGCTCAGGCGGGCGGGTGTACCATCGGTGTTCGAGGTCGTGATGAAAGTGGCGCCCGCGGGGGTGGTCACAGTGGTGGTCAGACCATCCACGCTGTAAGCGGTGAGCGTTTCGCGTCCCAGTTCGTCCACTTGCTTCACGGTGCGACCCTGCAAGTCGTACTCCGTGGAGGTGACGGTCTTCATGGCGCCGATGTAGGTGGTGGTGCGTGTCACTCTGCCCGCGCCATCGCGCTCGTATTCGGTAATCGTCTCAGGAGTGATGCAGACTTCGCCATCGTACACCGCGCTGCGCGTTGTCTCCACCAGCTGGCGTGCGCTGTCGTAGGTGTAGTGCGTGGTGACGCCGTCTGCATTGGTTTCCTCCAGCAGATTTCCCTGGCAGGTGAGACGGCGCGTCATCCGGCGTCCGTTGTCCCACGTGGTGCCGATGAGACGGTTGAGTTGGTCGTACGTGTGCGAGGCTCCGCTCGTGAGAGCCCACTCTCCGCTGCCCAGCATCACGTAGTTTTCCTCGCGCGTGGTGTTGCCCTCGGCGGAGATATAGCTCACTTGCCGCGTGCTCTGCCCCGGCACAGGCGCCCCCTCCACCTGAGTTTCGGCAGTCATGGTGTAGAGCGCTCCGTATTGAGTGGCGGCGGCGTAGGTGTAGACAGTCTGCACGCCGTCCTCGGCCTGGCGCATCTTCAGACGCCCCGCCGCAAAGGGCTCCGGAGCATCCGCCAACCACGTCTCTTCCACACTCAACCGTGTACCGCTCACTCCGGCGGCGGTGGTGCGTTTCTCTACGCGGCGTACATGGTCGGCCTCGCTGTAGGTGTACACCTCATCCAGCATCGTCGGGTTGCTCGAGCCGTTAAAATACGTCGTGCGAACGCGAGCGGGATCCGTGCTGTAGGGAGCATCGCTGCGGTATGTTGTCTGAACAGTGCGGCTCAGCCCAGCGCCCCAAGGGGAGCTCTCCTCGCGCACACGCCCCTGGAGGTCGTAGATTGTCTTGTACAGCCCGCCACCAGGTTCGCGCCGCTCCGTGAGCTGCCCTGCGGTGTTGTAGATATAGGTCGTGGTGAGCGCACCGGGTTCTCCATAGCCCGCCGTGCTGCTGAGCAGCAGATTGCCCGCCGTGCTTTTTTCGTACTCCTCCCGCGTGCAGGAAGCCGCCACGCCTCCCTTCATCTGACGCACCGTGATGCTGTAGTGCACGCCATCCTCGGCATCCTCACGCACACGCTCGGTGATGACGGCCCCGTCGCCCTCGCCCTCCTGCATGCTCCACGCGCCATTCGCCCACCGCCATGTGGAGACCATCTCCCCATAGCTCTCGGGCAGTGTATGATCACGCTCCCGAATCGTCAGGCTCTTCTCCGCATCATCGGAGCTCACGCTGAAGGTTTTGACCGGATCGCCCGCCACCGAGTAGAGTTCCCCCGCAGCAGCCGGAGCCGTCACTTGAGCGGGCGGATAAATGCGAATGGCATAGCCGTTGCCGTCCCCCGGCAGGATGTCGGCAAGCCCATCCCACGCGTTCCATATCTGGCGAATGGTACCCGACTCCGCCTCGCGCACGATGGCGATGTAGGCATACGCCTCCTCAGCGCTCACGCTGTAGCCATCAGCGCTGATAAAGCCCACGCACCGCCCCTCCTCCAAGTCGTAGAATGAAGCCGCACCGCTCGGGTACGCCGCGCGGATGTAGGCTGCTTCCTCAATGCTGCATTCCACTTCTGCCTCACGACTCATCGCGCTCACCGGAGCCAATTCCGTATTCGACCCAACAGATGCGCCTATCTTAAAAAATCGCGCTCCTGTCCCATCCAACAGGAAGTTGACCAGATCATGCCCATCCCATAGCTCGACCATCTGGCTGGGCGCCAGCCCTTCCTCCGGCAAAGCCAGGCTACTGCCCAGCGGATGCTGCCATCGCAGTCCCGCCGGTTGTCCAAGCTCAGGCTGATACTCCTCGTAACAGGAGATGGAAAGCATGCCGGTCGGCATCCCCGCCAGACCGCGAAACACGCCAAATTGCGCCGTCCACGCCATGTCATTCGCGGATGATGTGCGGCTCACCCCTCGCCCGCCGGACGTGCTGCTCTGCGCCTCGGTATCCTCGTCCCCGCTCGCGGCGCGCAGTTTCGATGAACTGCCACCACCGTGAGGCGTACCACTTTCTGATGATGGACAATTACACGTGTCTGTGCAGTTCGGCGGTCGATTGTCGTTCGGCGCCGGCACCACTTCTACCGCCGGACCTACCGTGCAATTCAAGAAAGATGCATTCTGTTTCTCCGGATACGCGATGTTCGTATGCGTCACGTACACCTCGTATTCCCCTGCGGCAATATTTGTAAACGCCCCATTTATCGGCACGCCTGCTCCGCTTCCGGATTGTACAGTCTGCCCCGCCATGCTCACAGAGGCTGAATCATCCACCGTTCCCTGCACATTCAAAGTGTAGAGAGTCTTATCCTCCCTTCCATGACCGACCCTTACCCACTTCATGCAATCCGTCAGCACATCCGAAGGGGTGGACGGTTGCTTGCGCGGATAAGTAAACGCGACTCCACTCCCCTCCCGCGCCGCCTTCATCTCGACATACGTACACCCCTGAGCCCTGCGAGCCGGAATACTGTTGCGGATGATGTAGTTTGTCTGCATGGCAAAATAAGTTGACAAGCTTAAGCTGCACCTAGCATGGTGGCATGTTTTGCCAAAAAAAGCAAGCAAAAAAGTCAGGATTAGTCAGGGAAGTAGCCCCTTTACTCCAGCCGCTTCGCTGCTCCTCTGGAATACCAGGGGAGAGCGTGACCGGACCACTTCCGCTCCTTGTCAGAAGGTGACTTTGTAGCCCACGGCGGCGTTCAGACTTGACCAGCCTTCGCGGTACTCGAACGAGGCGTCCATGAAGATGCTCCCGTT
>CANRNS010000121.1 GCA_947632055.1 uncultured Akkermansia sp. | reverse complement strand
CGCGGAACACTTCGGTGCGCTAATTATGTCCGATCACTTTTCTTTTTTCGGTGCACTATTTTTGTCCGATCACGCACTTCCGCTTTGATTCATAAGCGAGTGATACTCCGGAGAAATGCTCGCTTTTACCATGTCCCACAGACGCATCCCCAATTCTTCTGCATTCAAATTTTATAGCCAAAGAGACATTTGTTTGAACAGATAGCTCGCGTACTTTGTCGTACTCAACAAGTATGAAAATCTATCCACTCTTCTATTCCATAATCGCACTCCCTGCCGTTACAACCGCTTGGGCAGACATCGGCATGGGGCACCCCTCGCCCTCGATGGTCAATCTGCCGCGCCAGGGCGTCTACCACAGCGACTTACTCGCATCCAACGCCGTGCACGCCGTCTTCAAAGGACTGCGCACCATTCCCGTGGTCAACTTGGCTGTCCCTACCGATGCTACGGAAGAGGTAGCTGTCTTTGAAGTCAAGCAGAATTTGGCGCACAGACGCTACGACCGCATGGGCGACGGTGCACTGAATGTCGGAAGACTCTTCCCCGTATCACTGGCAGCAGATGTGCCCGGTCAAGATGCCGATGTAGGCCGTCAAATTCGCGAAATGAAGCCGGGGGACGAAGCCTTGCTCAACATTGATCACATCTACCTCTTCCGCGAGGAAGGCAACGAGAATGTGCGCGCTGTCACTCGTTTTGCCAAAGTGCAGGCTCAGCAACCCCAACAAGCAAGCTCCCAAGACGCGGCAGCCCCGGCGACTCCTGGCACCGCCTCAAAAACGCCTGCCCCGGATATCCCTGCAACCTCCGTCGGCACCGAAGCAGCAACGGCAGAGCCTGCGCCGCTCACTCCCGCTTCTTCGGCGTCAAACTACGCTCGCAGTGTAGAATCGAGCGTCTCTGTTGTGCCGGATGGCAAGGGGGGAATGCGCCGCACCAAGGTAGAAATCATTCGCACGTGGACCCCTGGCTCAGATCAGGAAAAAGTTCGCAAGTTCATCAATGACGTGGAGGTCGACCCCAACACCGATCAACCGCTCCAACAAGCAACCCCAGGAGCCCCAGCGAGTTCTTCGGACCCCAACCCCGCGAAAACATCGGCGCCAGCAAAACCAACCGAACACGCGTAAATGGCGCAATGTGTGCTTGACTTTTTGCGTGCAAGAGCGTAGGTTGGGTGCAACCGTATGATGGCAGAGAATACATCCGATAAAACAAGACAACCAAACCTGCTGGCGCAAGTGCGACGGCATCTCATTGACCGCGGCGAAGAGTACCAATGGGTAACCATGGGGCCGGAGAAGATCGGCTTGGCCTACCTCCCGCTGGATGTGACGGGATTGCCCTGCACTTTCATGTTTACCGAGCTGCACGAACCGTGCAGTCTCGTGTTTGATGCGCACTTCGCTTCGCGCATCGCACAGGAAGATATTCAGGAACTCTCGGAACTCCTCCTCACCATTAACGCCAACTTGCCGGAAGGGCAGTTGCTGCTAGACCGCGATGGGGGCTATGTGTATTACCGTCTCAAGTTTGTGGTGGACGATTTGGGAATGAGCGAAACGGAAATACTCAACAAAATTCGTCACATGGAGGAAATGGGGGTAAGAATGAGTCTCACGTATTCCGAGATCATCACCCAGGAGTTTCCCAACTGATCTTTCACCCTTTGAACCAACTCACAACTATGTCACTCGATCAACCATTACAAGGCAAAGTAGGCGTGGTCACCGGTGTGGCCAACAAACGAAGCATCGCTTTCGGTATCGCCAAGGCATGGCACGAAGCCGGCGCTAAGCTCATCTTCAACTATCAAGGCGAGCGCCTCAAGGACGGCGTCATCAAACTCGTTCGCGAAACCTTTGGCGAAGACACCCCCATCTGCGATTTAGATGTCACAAGCGATGAGTCAATTGCCAACTTCTTTGATTTCGTGAAGCAGCATACCGACCACGTCGACATGATGCTGCACGCCATAGCCTTTGCTCCCAAAGCATCTGGCTGTCTTGAAGGACATTTCTCCGACATTCCGCGGGATGCCTTCAATCTGTCGCTTCAGGTATCGGCATATTCGCTCATTGCTCTGTCTCGAGCAGTTGCCCCGCTTATGGTCAACGGCGGCTCCATCTTGGCCATGACCTACTACGCTAGCCAGAAGGTGGTGCCCAACTACAATCTGATGGCTGTCTCTAAAGCTGCGCTGGAAACATGCAGCAAGTATTTGGCGTTCGATCTCGGTCGACGCGAGCAACCTATCCGCGTGAACTGCATCTCCGCCGGTCCAGTTCAAACACTGGCGGCACGCGGTGTTTCAGGATTTACCGGCATGTTCAAGGTGTACGAAGAAAAGAGCCCGCTGCAACGCTCATGCACACTAGAAGAACTTGGCGCCACCGCTACTTTCCTGGCTAGCGACGGTGCGGCGAGCATCACTGGTCAGGTCATTTACGTGGACGGCGGCTACGAAATTGTAGGCATGTGAACACGTCCTCCTCAAACTCTCACCATCACTAGCTTCCCCTCTTATGAAACGATTCCTCCTCCTGTTGGCAGCGGGCATGTTCAGTTTGGCCCATGCAGAACTCAGTTTGGACCCTATTTTCCAGTCTCACATGGTTTTGCAACAAGGTAAACCAATACCGATGTCCGGCACATGCACAAGCTCTGCGCCCGTTACGGTCAAATTTGGTGATGCTGAGGTCAACGCCACTGTGAAGGGGGAAAAGTGGGAAGCTGTTTTGCCTCCCATGAAAGCTAATGCCGAGGGTAGAACGCTCACCGTCACCCAGGAAAATGAAAGCATAGCATTGGACGATGTGCTTGTCGGCGAGGTGTGGCTTGCCTCTGGCCAAAGCAACATGCTCTTTCGCCTCGACCAAACAGGCGACACCAACGCGATCAAGCATCCCGCCATTCCCGGCTTCTATTTTTACCACGCTGAACCCATGGTACACACCGGCCAAGGGGCGTACAATGATGAGCTGCTTGCTCGTACCAAAGAAAATCGCATGTACGAAGGCAAGTGGCACGTGGGAGGTGAGGGAGACTGCCCGCATATGAGCGCTGTGGGCTGGTACTTTGGTCGCAAGCTGCATGAGCTGCTAGACGTACCGGTCGGCGTCATACATGTGAGCTTGGGTGGATCAGGCATGATAGCGTGGATGCCCACATCGGTCGCCAAAAAAAAGTACAAAGAAAGCCTCGGTTCGCGATGGTTGGATTGCAAATATATGACTGAATGGGTGCGCACACGGGCCAAAGAAAACCTTGCGCGCGATCTCACGGCTCCGCACCCTTATAAACCCACCTGCCTTTTTGAGAACGGTATTCGCCCGTGGCTTAATTTCCCCATTGCCGGGGTCATTTGGTACCAAGGTGAATCGGATGCAGAACTTCAGGACCAAGAGCAAAATGAGGATCTGCTCCAGAGCCTCATCACCGGATGGCGTACTGAATTCAAGCAGCCTGACATGCCTTTCATCATGGTGCAGCTGCCGCGCATTAAAGATGACAAAAACGGTTTGCGCGCCTACTGGCCGGAGTTCCGCGAGGTGCAGGATCGAGTTTCTAAGTTCCTTCCTCGGGTTTACAGCGTCACGACAGTTGACCTCGGCACAACCAGCATCGAGGTTCACCCGCGACGTAAGTTGGAAGTGGGCGAGCGCTTAGCTTCCACCGCCGCGGCTTGCGTTTACGGTAAAGATGATGTGCCCTACTCAGGACCGGTCGCGAAGCGCGCTATGCTCACTCATGGAAATGTAGTGGTGGAGTTTGAACACGCAAAGGGACTCAAAAGCGCGGATGGCAAGCCTGTCGCACATTTTGAGCTCTCTTCGGATGGTAAAACGTTTTACCCGGCCAACGCTGAAATACAGGGCGAAAAGCTGGTTCTTACGGCGAAAGAGCTGCACCAATCTCCGAAGATTGTGCGCTATGCATGGAGTACTTTCCTGACGCCGAACTTGGTGAACGAAGCCAATCTGCCTACCGCACCCTTCACACTGCGCTTGACAAGCAAGAAAAAGAAATAAGGCTACGCCTGTACCGGCCCCCAATCCCATGGTCGGTGAAAATCGGGTTTTTCACCCGCGCGCATACTCGTGGATGTGTAGCAGTATGAGCCGTCTGCCTGGAGCAGTACCGCACACGCACATGCATGCAATTCGGAGAGTTTCCAACCCAATTCCCCAAGCACGGACAATGGCAAATGCAGCTCTGCCGTCCACCCTGTGCTCTCATTGTGACCACAACTACGCACGAGCATAGCCGACGCGTCAAACCCGGGATGATCCACCCTCGGTTCATCAAATACTGCCGCCCACCATGCTCCATTCGGCGCTAAGTTCAGCTCCATGTACGGCTTCACTCCTTCACCCCGCAAAAATAGCTCTGCCACGTCGTACTTCCACAACAGGGGGGTAAATTCACCACTCTTGCTTCCTGGCTTCGTCTGCGCCGCTGCAGCCCTCATCACCCGAAAAATCAACTCGTCGCTCGTTTGTTGTATACAAAAGCCAACAGGGGGCTGCACAGCCGCTCCAGCCCAATCATAAGACAACCACTGCATGTCGCATGTGATGTCTGCACCGCAATATATTTTACAAGCTATCTGTTCTCTATTCATACACCTATTGAACTAGATGAGGCGCAACTATTTGTGGAAGGGAAGTCTATCTACAGCGAGCGCCGTGTCTGATACTATCCCTTCTTCCTTCCTGAGTCAAGCTCGCATTGCCTCAAAAATAAAGTCCGCAATCGGACAAAAATAAGTGCACCGAACGGGGAAA
Organism: uncultured Akkermansia sp.; assembly: GCA_947632055.1. Taxonomy (GTDB): domain Bacteria; phylum Verrucomicrobiota; class Verrucomicrobiia; order Verrucomicrobiales; family Akkermansiaceae; genus Akkermansia. Next base: position 37 of record CANRNS010000121.1, on the reverse strand, counting down.
AAGAGGGCAAGAGATTTATCGTTTGGACAAAAATAGT
>CANRNS010000120.1 GCA_947632055.1 uncultured Akkermansia sp. | reverse complement strand
CACTATTTTTGTCCAAACGATAAATCTCTTGCCCTCTTTTTCCCCGTTCGGTGCACTTATTTTTGTCCGATTGCGGCGGCTCGTGTACGAAAAATTAGATGTTGCTTTCCGACTGGGCGCATGCTACACTAACCGCGCAACTTGCAAATGACTCTATCTCCTTACCAACTTGCCAGGCGGGCGCTTTTTCTGTTGCCGCCGGAAATGGTCCATGACTCAACGTTAATGATGCTTCGCGCGGCAGAGCGTCTGCGTATGACGCAGCTTCTATGCGGCAAGCCGGTGGATGATCCGGTTGAAATCATGGGACTTCGATTTCCGAACCGCGTGGGTTTGGCCGCCGGTATGGATAAAAATGGCGCCACAGTAAATGCTTTCGGTGCACTTGGCTTTGGCTTTGTGGAAGTTGGTACCCTTACCCCGCGTCCCCAGCGCGGCAATTCTCCACCTCGTCTCTTCCGTTGCATCCCCCAGCGCGCTATTATCAATCACATGGGCATCAACAACCCGGGTGTCGACCGCGGGGTGGAAAATCTTTCTAAAACTCGTCATTTCAAGGGTATCTTGGGCGTAAATATCAGCAAAAACAAAGTGACGCCAAATGACGAAGCTCGCATGGACTACTTGGCATGTCTCCGGGCAGTATGGGATGTGGCTGATTACGTGGCCATCAACTTTTCATGCCCTAATGTGCCCAACCTCTGTGAGCTTGCAAAAGCTGAAACGGCTGCTGACCTGCTTGCCGCGCTCAAAAGTGAGCAATCCAATCTGCAGCAAGAGACGGGCAAATACGTTCCCATTGTCATGAAGGTATCGCCGGACATGAGTGAGCAGCAGATCCGCGAATTAGCACACGTTTTCATGGATTGCCAGCTTGATGGCCTTATCTGCACCAATACCACCACCTCACGCATTGGGGTAGAGAATCACCCCGAAGCACACCAAAAAGGTGGACTCTCCGGCGCACCTCTTTTCAACCGTGCCAATGAAACATTAGAAGCCTTTTCCCAAGAGCTTCACGACGCCATTCCCATCATCGGTGTGGGCGGCATCATGTCACCCGAGGATGCGCTGGCTAAAGTGCGTGCGGGGGCCTCGCTCGTGCAGCTATACTCCGGCTTCGTGTACCAGGGACCTTCGCTTATCCATTCCTGCGCGAATGCACTCAAAAAGCATTTTGACAATCTGAGATGAGTCCGAAACTCTTACACGATAACAGGGGACGACTTATTTCATCGCAAATACCTCAGCAATTCCTTTTTTGATTCAACTTCCTTGAATCATTTGATACGGTCTGCCCGGAGATTCCAGTACACCTGCGTGCTACTTTCGGCATCTCCCTCGGGGCTTTCGCATGATTTCCCTTTTCACGGCTTGCTTAATGTTTTTTCGGCGCCCTGTATTTTTGAGGTAACCGATCCTAATTTATTGCGCCATCCCCTCTTTCCCATGCCCTGAATGATGAGGTAGCGCGGTGGCAGCAAGGCAGAACAAATAAGGCTTGAATATGCAAGCGTAATGGCGTATAGTCGCGCGCAACATGGCAGACCGTAAAAAACCGTACCCCTTCGATAAGTTTGAGCCGACATGGCAAAAGCGCTGGGACGAGGAGAAGACTTTCCGCGTGGGCAACCCTGGCGAGCCAGGATTCGATGCCTCCAAACCCAAGCGCTACATCTTGGATATGTTCCCATACCCAAGCGGAGCGGGGCTGCACGTGGGACATCCAGAAGGCTACACCGCGACAGATATCGTGAGCCGCTTCATGCGCCGGAATGGGTATAATGTACTCCATCCCATGGGATGGGACTCCTTTGGTCTGCCCGCCGAGCAGTACGCTATCAAAACTGGTCAGCATCCCTCCATTACCACGGCAGCCAACATCGACACCTTCCGCCGCCAACTCAAGATGCTCGGCTTCTCTTACGATTGGGACCGTGAAATCGCCACCACCGACCCCAAGTACGTGCGCTGGACGCAGTGGATTTTCCTGCGCCTTTACAATTCGTACTACGATACTGAGCTCAAAAAAGCCCGCCCCGTCTCCGAGTTGGAGGCCAAAGGTTGGACGCGCGAACAGATTGATTCCGTGCGCCTCGCCTACGTGGCGGAGGGCATGGTTAACTGGTCGCCGGATATGGGGACTGTGCTTGCCAACGAGGAAGCCGAGGAATGGCGCAGTAAAGGCTTCACCATCGAGCGCCGCAAGCTGCGCCAATGGATGTTGCGCATCACGGCATACGCTGAGCGCCTCATTGACGAGTTGGAGCCGCTCGACTGGCCGGAAAGCATCAAGCTGTTGCAGCGCAACTGGATCGGAAAATCCACCGGGGCTGAAGTCGTTTTCACCTGCGGAGAGCACAAAATTACTGTTTACACCACGCGACCGGACACCCTTTTCGGCGCTACCTACATGGTGCTCTCGCCGGAACATTCTCTGGTGGAGCAAATCACCAGTCCCGAGCAGCGTGAAGCTGTGCGTGCCTACCAAAAAGTTTGCGCCGAAAAGAGCGACTTGGAACGCACGGACCTTTCCAAGGAAAAGACGGGCGTGTTCACCGGCGCGTACGCCGTAAATCCCGTAAATGGCAAGGAAATCCCCATCTGGATTGCGGACTACGTGCTCACCGGCTATGGCACTGGCGCCATCATGGCAGTACCCGCGCACGATGAGCGCGACTATGAGTTTGCCACCAAATTCAGCTTGCCCATTATCCAAGTCGTGCAACCGAACGATCCATCCACGCCGTGGCAGGACTTCTGCGGCTACGACGGTTTCATGGTCAATTCCGAGTACTTGAATGGTCTGCCCGTACCGGAAGCTAAAGCCACGATGATTCAAAAACTTGAAGAGATGGGCTGCGGTCGTGGCAAGGTGAATTACAAGTTGCGCGACTGGCTCTTCAGTCGCCAACGCTATTGGGGCGAACCTTTCCCTATCCTTTGGGATAAGGAAACCGGTTTGCACCAGCCCCTGCCGGAAAATGAACTGCCCCTCCTGCAACCGGAGATGGAAGATTTCAAACCCAGTGGTGATCCTCGCGGTCCGCTTGTGAAAGCGACGCAGTGGATCCACTACTCTGACCGCTACACACGCGAGACAAATACCATGCCCCAGTGGGCTGGTTCCTGCTGGTACTACTTGCGCTACCTCGACCCTCACAATGACCGCCAATTTGTTTCCCCCGATGCCGAAAAATACTGGATGGGTTCCACGGGCAATCCCGGCGGCGTGGATTTATATGTAGGCGGCACGGAGCATGCAGTGCTCCACCTGCTCTACGCTCGCTTCTGGCACAAGGTCCTGTACGACTACGAACTCGTCTCCACCAATGAACCCTTTAACAAACTTGTCAATCAAGGGCTTATCCTAGGTGAGGACGGACAGAAAATGAGCAAGAGTCGCGGCAATGTGGTGAATCCGGACGACATCGTCCGCGAATACGGCGCCGATGCCATCCGTCTTTACGAAATGTTCATGGGACCACTCAAGGAGGTGAAACCTTGGGCAACCAAAGGAGTGGAGGGTATATCCCGCTTTCTTGCCCGCGTTTGGCGCATTGCCATGACTGAAAATCAAGAGGGAAATTGGGTTGCCTCCGGCAAAGTTGTGCCGCAGGATTTGGGATCCTCTCCCGTACGCCGCGAATTGCACCGCACCATCAAAAAGGTAACGGAAGATATTCATGCCATGAGTTTTAACACGGCTATCTCCAAGATGATGGAATGCACCAACTCCATGACGAGCGCGGAGAGTGTAAGTTTGACGGATTATGTGGGCTTGCTGCATGTCCTCAATCCGTTCGCCCCGCATATCACTGAGGAGCTCAATCGCCTGCTCAGTGCACAATTCCCGAGTTTGCCTAAACAACAACTGGCTCTGCAACCTTGGCCGAACTTCGATCCCTCCTTCCTCGTGGATCTCACCAAGGAAATCCCTGTGCAAGTGAATGGTAAGCTTCGCGACAAGCTGCAGATGCCCACAGATGCCACTCGTGAGCAAATGGAGGAGGCCGCTCTCGCTTCCCCGCGCATACAGGAGTTTGTTGCGGGTAAACCAGTGCGTAAAGTCATAATAGTGCCGGGACGCCTTGTCAATATCGTGATAGCTTGACCCTCATGTTCTCTGTCACCTACCATTCCCCGGCGGGTCGGATGGTTCTTATGGCGTCTGATACCGCATTGGTCGGAGCGTGGTTTGAAGGGCAAAAACATTTTGGTGGCAGTGGGCTACCTGCTACCATGCATCATACGGAAACACCCTTGCTTACCGAAGCGCGTGCGTGGCTCGATGAGTACTTTTCCGGGCAAAGCCCTGACGATCCTCCCATGCTCGCGCCAACCGGAACCCCTTTTCAACTCGCTGTGTGGCAATTGCTCCGCCAAATCCCGTACGGCTCCACTACCACCTATGGCACCCTTGCAACCCGTCTCATTTCAGCCGGAATTCATACGTCTGCTCGCGCCGTGGGTTCTGCCGTGGGTCGCAACCCCATCTCCGTCTTCATACCCTGCCACCGCGTCATCGGAGCGTCCGGCTCTCTCACAGGATTTGCCGCCGGCCTCCCCATAAAATCCTTTTTGCTCCAGCTGGAAGAAAATGTGTTGACATCCTCCCCTTCATAATTTATACTCCGTCGCGAGGTCAGCCTCTTTTCTCGGGCAGTAGCGCAGTCTGGTAGCGCACTTGCATGGGGTGCAAGGGGTCGTGGGTTCGAATCCCGCTTGCCCGATCGATCTATCGAAGAAAAGCCGTGCGTTTCTGCACGGCTTTTTTGGGGTCAACCCAAATTTTTGGGGTCAACCCAAATTTTTGTGGAAAGAGCGTTTTTTGGTGAACAGGTGGGAGCATTCCAGCAGGACCCTGA
>CANRNS010000119.1 GCA_947632055.1 uncultured Akkermansia sp. | reverse complement strand
AAAATGCTATGCTGTTGGGTGACCGTTTATTTTGAGGCATCGGGCTTCGGTGACTTTTATTTTTGAGGCATTACGTCGTGCAATGGTGAAACTGCTCACGCCAATAGATATCATTGTTGGTGCACATCAACCACCATGACAACAAGCAGTCATCCCGATGGTGACTCGCAAGCCCCTGCCCGCAAATGTGCATGACTCGAAAAGAGAGCACGCGTGTGGTGTCAGAACAAAGATTGAATGACTTCGGTTCCTTTTTGAAGGACTTCATTCCCTTTTGACTTGATTTCCTCAATCATCTCTTCATTGAGATTCATTTTTTCAAGCAGCTGCATACTTTGCTCGGAGAACCAGTCTTTTGCGCTATCAATAGTTTCGTGGACGAGCTGAGGTTTCTGCTCACGAGGCTTTTTCACAGTGGCGTCGGTGTAATCAAACTGGAAGCTTACAACGCCGGCTTTTTCTTCAGGACCACTCCAGCCAACAATATTTTTGAAACTTGCGTACTGTTCACAGGCTTTTTCAAACCTGTGCAGAAAAATGTCCTTGCTGATAAAGGCTTGCATGTACCCCTCAAAGAAAGGCTGTTTGCTGCGAGCTGCCGCATCGACCGCTTTCCATAGCGCAGGGTAACTACTGTAAAGCCGCTTGATTTTGCGAAAATAGGAGGCATTTTTCACCTGGGAATTCGGTAGGGAGGAAATGCGCCACTTATGATCCTTGCGCATTTCTATGTCATTGATCAGAAAGTAGCGACGCGATATATCAATCGCATCGCTCTCTCTCGTCTCCTTCGGCGATACGCAGTCATCCCAGGTCACATCCACATGGTACCACTCACCGTCCACACGCACCATGTTCCACGCATGAGGACCACCTGCAACGCCAACTACAGTGTGGGCTTCCAACCCTGCCATCTTCGTCAGCAGGTGGTACACGCGACTGTACGCTTCACACACACCTTGATTCGTCAGCAGCATTGTGGTGGCCTCGCCCCCACTGGTCAAGTTGTAAGAGTAGTGTTTCACCATGTAGTCGTGCAAAGTTCGCGCGATCTCCATTTCTGTCATGCCCGGGTGGATGAGTTCATTGATGATTCTTTCAGCTTCCTGGAGTGAGGCCAGTTCTTTCTTATTGAGTTTTTCAAGAAGCGATCGATTACGGTATGCCTCGAGAATTTTTTCATTGTCTTTGTAAAGTAAGGTCAGTGTAACTGTCCCGTTTTTTCTGTCAGTTTTGGAAAGAGCGTATCCCGCGCTGTAGTCATACCATAGAGAATTTTTGATGTACATCTTGGGAGATGACGCGATCTTTTTGCCGATCGAAAAGGTTCGTTTCCCTTCCAATTTGCTCGCCATATCAGCTATGACGGTGTTAATGTCATCCATAGTTTCCGCGATTGGCTGCTTGTCGTCAGCTTTTTTCGCCGCTGCGTCATCTGCGAGCGCCGTACCGGGCGCTGAGATGAAAAAGCAAACGACCAAAAGCGAAGTTAACCATGAAGACAGGACAAGCATCGTTTGTCGAGCATTTGCCGGTGTCGTCAGTCGGTGAGCGTCGCAAGGAGCAAATGGAATGAATGATTGTTGCATGGAGGGAGAGCAGGAACTGAAGAAATTGAATACGAGAAGCAGGGAGGCGCGTACTCGCATAAGCTGTTGGCATGCTCAGCGTCGGGACAAGTGTACGTTTTTTTATATCTGATAACAAGAAAAAAATCCACATGGCTTCAAAAATGGGTTTCGGTCGATTTCGCTGGAGGCGCAGGAAAAAGAGAGAATGGGATTTGTCGTTTGGACAGAAATAGTGTACCGTAGCATCTGTATGATAAACACAGACAAGGAACAAGGAGGCGTTGTGATCCCATGGAGGAGTGGAGTAGGTACAAAAGGCTGCGCACTCGTTGGGAACGAAGGATAATCATCTTGGAGAGCGCACGAATTAGCTTGCTAACGAACGGTCGAATCTGCTATATTTCGGGCAGCATGAAACCGCTGGTCAAATTGGGCGAAGCGACAACCGATGCCGAGGGGCACGAGTGGGAGCTGTGGATGCGAGATGGCGAGTTGAGCCTGATGCAGGATGGCGCCTCTGTGGCGAGCACGAGGCCATGCACGAGCGAGGTGAGCATGGCACAGCTTGCAGTTTCGCCCGTGGCGCGGGCTAATAAGCCGCTCATCATGATAGCCGGGCTGGGATTGGGGGGAAGCGTTGCGGCAGCTATGGCGGCGTTGCCACGTGCCAAGGCCCGTTTTGTGATCGCCGAGCCTGTGGAGCAGGTCGTATGCTGGAATCGTGAGTTTAGCCCCTTCAAAGAGGTGTTGGATGATGAACGCGTGACGGTAGAAAATGAGGGCGCGGCTGATTTGTGTCGCAAGCGCCACGGTTCGTTGCATGCCATCATTTTGCGCCACACGCATGCCCGCTGTGAGATGAGCTTGGCGGATGCGCAGGCGTATTTTCAGGCGCTGAAGGGGGGAAGTATGCTGGCTATCCTGTTGGCTCGACCGGACAACAAGTTGAATGGCACGCTCAAACGCGCCGGATTCGAAATATCCGTGTCCGCCTTGTCGATCACGGACAAAGGGAAGCAGACGCGCATGCACACCTTGGTGCTGGCGCGACGGGGGCGGTTTGTCCCCTTTGCCGAACGATGACGAGACCGTAGAAGATGTCGTTGTTATCCCACAGACGCCTCAATCGGGAGGAGCAGGATCGCCGCCGTGAGCAGCAGATGCAGGCTATTTGGCGTATGCTGAGCATTTGTGGTCTCATCTTCTTGTCATTTACGGTATTTTTGGGATTTATCCTGGTGTTGCCGGCATGGCTGGAGCTGCAGAGTCTGCGGCAGCAGAGAGAATCTGTAGTAGAACGCCTTATCAAGGCACAGGAAGAGGAGGAAGAGGCGCGAAATCGTTTTATCTGGATGATGGATCCGGAGTATTTTGAACAAACGGCTCGCGATCGCGCCAACCAGGCTAAGGATGGCGAGACAGTCATTCGTCGCCCTGGCCCTGCCAATCAACCGCCGCGCCAAACGGCGCCGATGCAGCGCAATTAGTGCTTTCCGTAGCGGCGATGGCGCGCCGCGTAATCACGTAGCGCTTCGTCAAAGTCCGCTTCCGCAAAATCGGGCCACAACACCGGGGTGAGCCATAGCTCTGCGTAGCTGACTTGCCAAAGCAGGTAATTGGAAAGGCGCATTTCTCCCGATGTGCGGATGAGCAAGTCAGGGTCAGGCATGTCGGCGGTATAAAGTTGAGCCGCCAAGAGTTCGGGGGAGATGTCGGCGGGCTGCAATTCACCGCGTTGCACTTGCTCGGCCAAGCGACGGGCTGCGGCAGTAATTTCCTGCCTAGAGCCGTAGGAGAGGGCAAGGGTGAGATTGAGCGCCGTGTGCGAGGCGGAGTTCCGGATGCATTCGTTCAGCAGACGGAGATTCTTTTCCGGCAGCAGATCTAATTCCCCGATGGCTCGCAGACGCACATTTTTCTCCAGGAGCAGGCTGCGGTTCTTGTCCAGAAAACGGTACAGCATGTCCATGAGCCTCTTCACTTCGGCGGCGGGACGCCCCCAATTTTCTGTAGAAAAAGCATAGAGAGTGAGCCATGGTATGCCGCGCTCCAAGCACATCTGCACCACGCGTTGCACTGTTTCGGCGCCTTTTACATGACCTTTGGCACGTGGCAAGCCGTGCTGCCGGGCCCAGCGGCCATTGCCATCCATGATGATGGCGACATGTTGCGGGGTCTTGTTACACGGGGTGGGCATGGTCAGCTCAAATCGAACTCACCGTACTCGCGCAGAATGGCTTCCACGCGCTGCACGTCCTCCGGGGAATCGACCCCGGCAGTCGTTTTGCGACCGCGGTAATCAGTCTCCACCATTTTGACGCGGAGCCCATTGAAGAGGAAACGCATTTGCTCCAACCCCTCCACACAGCCGGTTTCGTAGGGTGATTCAGGCAACATGAAGTAGGCTTGCAGGGCATCGGTGTTGTAGGCATATAAGCCTACGTGACGGCGCACCGGGCTGAGCTGCATCTGCTCCCGCGCTTTCTCCGGCTTGCGTACCGCAGGAATGATATGTTTAGAAAAGGCGAGCGCGTAGCCCGCGTGGTCCACGAGCACCGTTGTGCCACTGTAAGGAGTTGCCTTTTTGGCTTCCACTAAGCGGTCGTATTCCTCCCAACCCAGATGAATGCAGGGAGTGAACACATCTGCTTGCTCAGTACGGCAGGCGTCGATGAGCTGCTGAATGACCCACGGCGGGCAGAGAGGATTATCTCCTTGCAGGTTCACGACAAAGTCGGGGCGTTCTTTGCGGCGCTGCACCACGTCCCAGCAGCGCTCTGTACCGCTGCGACATGTGTCGGACGTCATTTCCACAGGCGCTCCGAACTCCGTGCAAAAGTTTATGATGCGCTCGTCATCCGTGGCTACCACGTAGTCACAGTCTGCGTTGTGACGGCAGATGCAAGCAGCGATGTCTGCCACACGCCGTATCATTTCCACTCCGGCTATTTTCACGAGCGGTTTTCCTGGCAAACGCGTTGAGGCATAGCGCGCCGGGATGACGAGTAAGATCTTAGCAGTCATATTTTTCGTGGTGGGTTGGGCGTGCGTTCATTCTATCTGATTTCCCTTATGCGTCAAGTGCAATGTTGAGAGGAGGAAAGCAACGGAGAACATTCTCAAGTTGACTGCTGCCACGGTTGATACGCATCGACAATCATGACAACAAACGGTCATCACGATGATGGTCTCAAGCCCCCTCTCGCCTGTGTTCATGATTAAAAAAATATGTGAAGCATACATTGTCAATATATCGTAAATGGAAATCGCTTTTCCTAACGCGGTTGCCTTGGGGTCGTCGGCCGATACAGGGAATGATTGCGTGATCGGACAAAAATAGTGCACCGAAAAAAGAAAAGTGATCGGACATAATTAGCGCACCGAAGTGTTCCGCG
>CANRNS010000118.1 GCA_947632055.1 uncultured Akkermansia sp. | reverse complement strand
TGCAGCGTCTCCTGGTTCACCATGTCGCCCTTCACATCCAGCGTGCCCCCCGCAATGGTGGATGTGACGGCCTCATCTGGCGCCTCTCCGTCATAGCCCAGCGAGAGATTGCCGTACACCGTGACCGTGGAACCGTTGTTCCTCATGTCGAGGCTGTACACCTGCAGCAAGGCATTTGTCCCCGTGCTCTCACCGATCGTCACGATGCCTGCAGACGCATCGCTCCCCACCACAAGCTTTCCGGCGTGGGCATGGTTGTAATACTGATAGCTATGTTCTTCCAGGTCCACCCCGTAGAGCGAACCCGTCACGGTCAGTGTCCCTCCCACCACGCTGATGGTATTCAAAGCATCTCCCGTCTTCTCCAGCAGGTTCAAATCCCCCGTCACTTCCAGCTCCCCAGCGCTCACCTCCACGGTCTGCAGCTTCAGCGCGTTGGTGAAGGTCTGTTTTCCCGCTCCGCTCTTCACCAGCGTCAGCTCCTCATCCTGAATCGTGAACCCCGTGCTAGCATGATCCGGCCCTGCATAAGCTATCTCCAGCGTCCCATCGCCGCTAATGCTGCCATATGCCCCATCTACCCCATCTAGAGCGTTCACCTTCAAAGTGGCGCCTGTCCCAAGCTGAACCTGACCTGCCGCCCCAACGTGCAGCGTTCCCACTGTTGCCGATATGGTACTTTCCCCCGAATCCTGCATCGCCAGCGTCCCGGTCACTTTCACCGTATTGCCAAAATTGGCTCCGTTCCCCAAGTACATGGTGCCCGTCAAATTAACCGTCCCATTGCCTGCCGGACACACATTCCCCTCAAACACTTGGTCTTCCGTGGCCTTGCCCGATATGGTCAGAGTATTGGAATTTTGTTCCACGGTTACTTTTCCCTTCCCATACAGAGCCTTGATTTCTGCATTGCCGTTCCAGTGCATTAACTCGGGGTTGTTGGATTCAGCATTCAGATGAACCGCCATCCCCGTATAGCTTCCCGATAAAGTCAACTTGCCACTGGAATTCACTGTTGCCACGGTACTCCCTCCGAACGTGGCGCCGCTTCCCAGCCCCAAAGTCCCGCTCGTCACAGTCAGATCCGCCCCCGTGAACGCCCCATCATATGTGAATGTCCCACTCCCAGCATACTCAAAGTTTGAGCCGATAGCTCCCCCAAAGCTTCCTCCATTTCCCGTATACTTCAGCGTCCCATCGCCGCTAATGCTGCCATAGGTCTTTGCCCCTTCTCCCACGCCATCAAGATTGGTAACGATGAGCGTCTGTCCACTCGCCAGCTCCACCTGACCGTATTGCCCGACATGAAGGGTGACGATGCTGCTTTCCACCGGGCTGCCCGGATTCTCCGCCCCCAGGTCTCCCAAGATCAATTTACTGACGCTGTTCTCCCCTGTGCCGGTGATGGTAACGGTTGCATTGCTACGCATACTTCCCTTCACGGTCAAAGACGCGCCGCTTTCAATCGTGACATTTCCGGCGGTCATGTTGACGCCCACGGTCAATGTCCCGGAGTGTAGGGTGACAGCGCTACTAACGAGCAAGTTGTTTCCAAAAGTCGCCTGGCTCGCGTGATAAAGCACAAGGCTTCCAATTTTCGCCTCACCATCAACGGTCAAGGTTCCCAGGTTCGATTCATCCGTCTCCCCGCCTAGGGTTATGATGCCTGTATAATTTGAGTCAGTATTCTCTCGAGCAATTTTCCCACCCACATGCAAGCTGCCGCCGTTCGTGATGGTGATGGCCTCGTTGTCTGTGCCATTTCCCGCATATACCCGCAAATTGCCCGTCACATCTACACGGCTCTCACTTCCATCGATCGTGAGTTTCGCGAACGCGTTGTGCGCGTCAGTCGCACCTTTCAATTCAATATGACCTCCGTTTGTCACTGCAACATTCCCCGAATACCCGTGCGTCGGGCCACTCATTGCGCCATTCACAACCAGCGTGCCGCCGTCTACCGTAACATCTTGGAACTTTGCCCAAGCGGCGTCAAACTGAGCGCGACCGCCGTTCTCAATCGTAAGCGACATTGATGCATTACTGGCCATCCCCGCTCCGCTTGTGAATTGCAACAGAGAGCCTTCCCCACTCACATAGAAAGTATTCGTCCACAGGTTACTTCCCCCCATTATCAAAGTGCCGCCAAGCACGCTGATTTTCTTGACATCTATACCCGAACCGGTCAACGTCTGCGTGCCGGCTCCTTCCTTCACCACGTGAATTTTAACTTGACTATTGGGTGCACGATCCGCAAAAACAACTCCTGAAGTATAATTATCTCCCTCCTGAGTCGATATGACGAACTTAGCGTAGGAATCAGGATTACTTGAACTCCCATTACCTTCTGTCGGAGTTGCAGGCATAATTTTGATGCTGCCTGCCGTGCCATTCAACCCACGCACAGTGAAGACGCTTTGTTCTTGTCCATCCTGCGGATTCGCCCCACGCAGAAGTAGATTAGCGCTGTTTCCCCCTATTACCACATTCTTGAGCATATCACCCGATCCACCGCTTACTCCCTCGTAGTCCAGAGTCAACGAACTATTGTCATTCAACACGAGAGAAGCCGCAGTACCATTTGTGACACTGCCCGGGACAGCTCCGACCCCACTCAAGGTAATCGTCGTGCCGCTGAAAGTGGTGGTACTGCCGTCCGCGAGACTCATGGAATGAGCATTCACCGTGCCGCCGGTAAAGCTGAATTGCCCGCTGCTCACCGTAATGCTTCCCGGCGCCACCGTGCCAGTGATAGTAATGGCATGCACCTGCCCGTCCCCCGCGCCCGCAAAGGTGACGTTGTCGCCATTATAAAACGTCGAGGTTTGCGCATCTCCTGCTGTTGTATCCGTCCAATCGGTCTCTGTACCTCCCACTTCCCAATTGGTCACTTCCTCAGTCCATGCGAGGTTATGCGGAGTCGTGTCGGTCGTGAGCGTCACCCCGCCGTCCTTCCCCACCTCCACGCTCTCCACACGCATACTGCCCACCAACGCTGCCCTCAGGAAACTCTGCGCAGCTGTTTGCCATGACTCATCCGCACTAATCCCGTCAACATCAAACAGAGTGATCGACGTCCCGGAATTATAGCCAAGCAGCTCCAGCACTATCTTGTCGGAGGACGCCAACGTTGTAAGCGCGTTGAGCACATCGGTTCCCATTTTTAGTTTGCCGCAGTTGCTCTCAGCTATCTCCACCGAAAGCATCAAACGCCCACCGTCGCCAACTGCCAGGCTTGCACTCTCGGCAGACATATCCAATGTACCGCCCGCACGGATGCTCCAAGAATTCACCGTCTTAGCAGTGACAGCGCCTGTAAGCGCAAGTTCGCCCTCAACATTCATTGCGCTGTTCACGACAGCGCCCTCCCCAAGGATGAGTTTTCCACTGTTAGCAATCTTGAGTACGCCATTGCCGTTCGTCTCCCCGATGATGCCGGTAAAGACCTGTTGATCCGAAGCTTGCTTCGTAATGGTAAGCTCTGTACCCGCTGCCGCAAAGGAAACGGTTCCTGCGGTATCTCCGCTTCCGCCGCCATAGAGAAGACCGATGCTCACACTCTGCCCGATGTGCAATGAACCTTGGGTGGTTTGCTGAGTACTGGTCACACCATTGTTGTCTACTTGGTAGCTTGTGCCTTGCTTGGAGGAGAGATTAAAGTCAATACCGCTGAAAATGGTTCCGTCCGCCAAAGCATCGCTGCCGGAAGCTCCGAGAGTCACCTTGCCACCGGCAATCTCGAAAACACCAGTCCGATTTTCCCCCGCAACCTGGAAACTCCCAATAAGCTTTAAATCACCGGATCCAATCTTGGTGAAAGTGTGTCCGCCAAAATCAATGCTGCTCTTCAAGTTCACATAAACCCCACTCGTCCCGGAATTGTAGTTCCCCACCCCTATCGAAGCATCAGCATCCAAAACGATCTTGAATGTGCAGTCTGCATTGCTGGTACTAGTTTCCCAGTCTGTCCAATCAAACAGCCCAAGAGCAGCCAGCGAAGCCGTGCGTTCGTAACCATCTGCACCATTATCGCTTCCCATGGTCCTTCCATTGCCGGCAACATGGACTGTGAGATTCGGCGCACCCATCTGAGCTGCGCCGAAAGCCAGGGCAGAACCCGCCTCGATGTACAACTCATCAATGTGATTCAAAGTAGTCTCACAGCCGACATGGGAGCTCCCTATCACGAAACTCGTATTATTTGTGAGCTTAAGCTTCGCCAAACTTAAACCACTTCCGGTTGCCGCGAGGATCTTGAATTTATCGTGGTCATAGAATGCACCTGTTGCCATCTCCAGGGTTCCCTCCCCTCGAGCGTACACATTGGTGAGACTGCCAGCCGTGATACGCATTGTGCCTCCCGACTGCAACTCAAGACCTCCGGCATTTCCGAAGTTAACGTTGCCGGATGTGTTGATCGTCAATGTCGCCCCATCGGACACCGTAACCTTGGTCTGGGACTGGATCTGTCCTGTACCGTTGAACGTGAAAGAGCTGTTCTCATTCAAAATCAATCCTGTGGCGCCAATGAGTAAACTACCACTGGCACTACCACTGGCACCACCACTGCTGTCCACGATGATGTTTGTCCCTGAGGACACTTCCAAACCAGCAGGTTGTACACCTTCTCCAGTAAGTGTCACTGCAACGGATTCGCCGCTGGTAAAGTTCAAAACGCTCTCGTTCGTAAAGTTGGTAATTCCTCCTTCTGCGCCCGGATCGATGGTGCCGCTCCCCGTATCAATGGTGTAGCTCGTCCCATCCAGTGTGATGGCACCCTCCGCGGTCAACATGATACCCGAATCCCCCTGAGAAATCGTCATGACGTCCTCCTCGCTGTTGGCGGCGAGGGGAGCTTGTTCTTCCTCATCTTCACTCTCTGTCCCCAGTGCGAGCTCGTCACCGGCGGGGGCTGCCAGCGGGGGGGCTTCATCCGCCTGGGCGAAGGTCGCCGTGCTCCACAGCAGGGAGAAGGCGCCCAAAAGGGCCGTCCCGGATGCCACGGTGCGCCGCAGCGCGCGGCGTCCGGCGAGGGTTGCAAGGCAAGCCAACAAAGCCTTGCGGAGACCAGTAGGTAAGTGAAGTTTCATGATGCTGATGGGTTGGGACCGCGGGGGCGCGCGACACACGTGTGCGTCTTCCGCGGGATTCTCAGCATACCTCTTTTCAAAGGAGATG
>CANRNS010000117.1 GCA_947632055.1 uncultured Akkermansia sp. | reverse complement strand
GGTTAGGAAACCGCCGTATGCCATAAAAAGGCACGTACGGTGGTGTGAGAGGGGGCGAAAGCCCCCTACTCGATTGACAAAAGGAAAAATACATCTCAGCGCGTGCGCCCCCGAAGCACCCGCATTAAGAATTGCGGGCGCCATTTGAGATTGAAGATTTGCAATTTATTGATTATATGTGTATTGAGCAGTTTTTGAATCATGAACGTAAGCAAAAGAGACCCCTGGAGCCATCATCATGATAACCGCTTGTTGTCATGATCATTGATGCGTATCAACCATGATATCCGTCAACATGAGCCCTTTTCTGTTGGCTCACCTTCCTCCAATGCGTTTGCCCTGGCAGCAGGCTCCGGTGACAGGAAGGACTCCACAAGCTGCGAACTGCGAGCTGTAGCACCTGAGTGCAGCTGTAAAGCTTCGTACGCCAATTTTGCACGGTGAGCGGCGGCCTGAGGATCATCCAAAATGCGTTTCAGCGTCGTAGCGATGCCCTGCGCTGGGCATGTGAGAATGGAACCTTTGCCAAGCAACAAGTTAACGAGATCAGAAAAGTTGCTCATATTGGGTCCCACCACGACGGGCACATGCGCCGCAATAGCCTCTACCGGATTTTGTCCCCCATCTGCCAGGAAACTTTTGCCAATAACCGCAACATCCGCCAAAACTGTCCAATCTCGTAGCTCGCCGGTAGTATCAGCGATATAACATACATTGTCGGGAGGTACGGCAGGCAAAGAAACAGTTGCACTGCGCAAAATCGGCGTAAAGCCGGCAGCAGATAAGGAATGCACAATCTCCGCACGTCGTTCCATATGGCGAGGAACAATGAGCGGAAACGCCCCAACGGCTCGCGCAGCGCTCGCAATGAGCAGCTCCTCCCCGGCATGGGTAGAACAGGCCAACACAATCGGTTTGCCGCCTGAGAGGCGGCGTAAAATATCGGCAAAGTCGGAACGCGGTGCAGAGGGGGCAGCGCCGAGGACATCAAACTTGATGCTACCGGTCACTGAAATGATAGTACGATTCACCCCAATGCCGACAAAACGAGCAACATCGTTTTCATTCTGCGCAGCTAAGGCGGAAAGGTAAGAAAAAAGCATGCGCGTAACGCTGCGCAAGGCGGCGTAGCGTCGCTCGCTGCGCGGAGAAAGCCGAGCATTGAGCATCACCATGGGAATGCCCATTCTACGACACAGGCGAGCGTGATTCGGCCACAGTTCAGCCTCAATGAGCACAACAATTTGTGGCATAAAACGGCGCAGTACTCTGCCCACCACCCATCCCAAATCCACGGGGGAGTAGATGACGCGAGTGTTTGGCATTTTTGCTGCACGCGCCACTTGGAGCCCCGTTGCTGTGGAAGTAGCTAACAGCACGGCTGAATTCGGGTGACGAGTCTGCCAATCACGAATCCACTTGAGTGCGATGAACACTTCACCCACGCTCACGGCATGGACATATATAACGTGCCGGGGTTCATGCTGCGGAGGGGAGGAGAAAAAGCCCAAGCGCTCCCATATATCGCCCCACGCCCCACCACGCCGCCTCATTTTGATGCAAAATCCTGGCAGAGAAGCCAGCAAAAAAAGCGGGTAAACGATGTTATAAAGAATGATGAGCAAAAATTGCATCATGGGCCGGGTTGGTAGAAAAGGAGGGTGTTTTTACCGTAGGTGCGCTCATCGGCTATACTCCAGCCGGGAAAATTACGGGTGAGTTTGTCGCCTACGCCGTAGCCCTCCTGCGCTTCTGCAATGAAGTAGCCACCCGCAAGCAAAAGCTCTGCCGTACGCCCGGTGAGCAACTCGGCGATCATATCCCTGTCTCCGGGGAATTTACAGTATGGAGGATCAGCAAAGATGAAATGGAACTGATCGCTCGCGCGTCGCACAAACGAGAGAGAATCAGCTTGCACAACCACGGCGCGCTGAAGCCCGGTGCGCTTTGCATTCTGCCGGGCAGCCCGGCAAGCCGCAGCGGAAGCATCCACCATACAGGCATAAGCTGCTCCACGGCTCAGCGCCTCGAGCCCCACCGAACCGGTGCCGCAGAACAAATCGAGCACCCGCGCTCCGGGCAATACGGGAGCCAATATGTTGAAAAGCGCCTCACGCACGCGTTCCTGCGTTGGGCGCACCTCACCCTTGGGGACCAGAAGGGACATGCCCCCAGCGCTGCCGGCTATAATTTTCATGCAGAAGAGGAGCAACAGCTGGGGCGAAAGACGGAGGAAAGTGCAAGAGAGCGGCAACTATCGCAGCACAGACTTTCACCCGCAACCATCCGCCCCATGCAGCGCAGAACTTCAGCGTTGTCCGGGTTTGCCAACGTTAGCCCCCGGTGTCGGCACCGGGAAACGCAGCAGGTAATCGCCATGGGCGATGGAATTACCCGTCACCGTCGAGCGTTCGTCAAAGACGTAAGCGAGATACACATACTTGCCGTCCGTGGTGCGTGAAACACGCAGGGAAGTCACGAGAGTGCTGAGCGGCGATTCCTTTTTGAGCGTCCACTCCGTACCAGTTTGCGCGCCGTAGATGCTGGTATCCGGCGCGGAAAAATCTTTTGGAGTAAGGCGACCATCGTTGGAAATCCACTCATTTTTAGCTGCATCGTAGCGGAGAGCGCTTACGGTGAGCGGGATTTGCCGCCTTGTCTGCGCGTCTACCGTAACGGAAAGCACCCGCCATGTGCCATCATCCGTCTTTTGCAGACCCATAGCAACTTGCGTGACAGGCACCACCTGTGTTTTTTCCCATGCCGCCACGAACTCATCGTAATCCTTGCGGTCCGGCCAGATAGCCGCACTGTATGCAGGACGCTGCATGGCGTTAAAATCTTCGATAAAGGCGAGCTTATCTTCTTGGGGGATTTGATTGATACGCTCGTTCACCTTACGGATAGGCTCCTTGAGGCTTTCTACATCCGGGACAGCACGAACTTGAGCCCCTGTTCGCAAAGTGCCATCTGCTGTGGGAAAGTAGGATTCCATCACCCCGGCATTGTCGGCGGCTTGAGTCGAAAATGTGGGAATTGCCAGCGCTGCAAGAATAAGTGATAACGCTTTCATAAGAACAGGACGTAATTTAGCAATTTTTTTTTTGCTTGGCAAGCTCAAAATTTCGTGATAACTTCGAGACAGCCTCGGCAGAGAAAGCGCAAATGGCGAGTCGCCTCGCCCGCGCCGCAGAAACCGATGCTCGAAAAACACATACTAACATGAAAAAAACGTACATCATCGCACTATTGGCTGCTGGGCTTCTCGGCTTCAGCTCATGCTCGGACATGGCGTCTCTCAACTCTATGTCGGCGGATTCACTGGGAACAGCGGCACAAGTCATACCGGGAACCGTGGTATCCGCTCGCACCGTCCAGGTGGAAGCCAGCTCTGAAGACAAGAATCTGGGCATGGGGCTGGGAACAGCGCTTGGTGCTGGAGCGGGTTCTCTGCTGGGACGAGGCAAAGGGCAAATTGTCTCCGCCGTAGGCTTTGGTGTGGTTGGAGCGCTTGCCGGGCGTGGTGTAGCAGCTTCAATGGGCAAAACGAAAGGGCAAGAACTCGTGGTCAGGGCGGATGCTGACAAAAAGCAGTATCGCGTGATCCAGCCTATTTACTCGCAAATCGGGGCCATCCCCGTAGGCACACACGGTCATCTTCAGTACGCCGATAAAGGCAGCAAGTTTTTGCCTGACGGCTTTTGATCCTATTGCTCCAGCTCAACAGCTGGTGCGCACCGTACTACATTCATGAACATTGAGAAGAAAACGCCCAGCGAAAAGCTGGGCGGCGTTGGGTGTATGCAACTTTTTGCCTTGCACAACAAAAAGGCGCGCGTTGTCATCTGTAATTACGGAGCGCGCCTGCTTTCATTCTGCTTGGGCGGCAAGGATGTGGTGTGCGGCCCCAAAAGCCCGGCGGAAGTGTTGGCAGATCCCAATTACTGCGGAGCGATCTGCGGGCGCGTGGCAAACCGTATTGCGGGTGCGGCGTTCCGCATGAAAGGGAAAAATTATAAGCTTGCCGCCAATGACGGCAACAATCATTTGCATGGCGGCAAGGTTGGATTCTCGCACCGCTATTGGAAACTCGATGAGCAGAGCGATGAAGTGGTTGTACTCTCCATGGTATCTCCTGCAGGAGAAGAAGGCTATCCCGGGCAAATCACGGTGCGCGCGTGTTACAGCTTGTTGGACACAAAGCTCACGCTCATGCTGGTGGCCTTCAGCACAGAAGATACGCTGCTCAATCTCACCAACCATGTGTACTGGAATCTCGCTGGGAAAGGTAACATTGACGATCACACCCTGAGAGTGGACGCCAACTATTACACTCCCATGAAAAACCACATACCCACCGGCTCAATTCGCCATGTGAGCGGAAGCCACTTCGACTTGCGCCATCCGCAATGCTTGGGAGGCAAGGGGAAAAAATCACTGGTGTTGGATGACAATTATGTGTTGTCGCGTTCGGCGCAAGGCAACGTGGTGCGTCCGGCGGCTTATTTGACACATGGCACATTGCGGTTGGAAATGAGTACAGATGCCCCCGGGTTGCAAGTGTACACCGGGGATGGCATGAGTTCACCGCCGCGCGGCGGCATTGCACTGGAAGCGCAGGGCTGGCCAGATGCACCACACCATGCCAATTTCCCCAGCATCCAACTACGCGCAGGAGAACTCTTCACCCGCACGATATGCTGGGAATTGCTCCGCGGGAAATAGAAATGTCCTGAATCCCGTTAACCAAGGGTATCAGCCCATCCTTTTCCCCCCCAAAAAAAAGCGATCCTACCAAACGGTTATCGCCGCACAATTTAGCAGCAATCGTTCATAATTTTCGAATGACGATTGTTGATCACGTGCGCATTTTTCAGTTACTCGCTCTCTTTCAAATGCGGTTGCCCTAGGTATCAACGCGGAAATCATGCCCGGATTACATGTCTTGACAGACTCCCATCACCAATTGACGGTTGTTGTATCGTGCACAGAAAAGCTGTCATTGATGACATGCTGCCGGTAACATAAGAATGGTAATGACGGCTCTTCAACTCTCGCGCCGAGAACGCCATGAGCCCTACGCAACTGCTCGCCTTGCGAAAAAGGAGGCTCGTATTCGATTGTTCACTACGTCTGCATCAGCAATCGAGTAGGGGGCTTTCGCCCCCTCTCACACCACCGTACGTGCCTTTTTATGGCATACGGCGGTTTCCTA
>CANRNS010000116.1 GCA_947632055.1 uncultured Akkermansia sp. | reverse complement strand
GCCTTTGGCTATTTGATTCCGCCCTGTCAGCGGCTCTTGGGGACTTTCACCCCAGCTACATGTCATGCCTGACGTACCACCGGAAGCGGCTTGGAGCAAGGAGCTGCCAAGCCGCTTCTGCAATGCTTCCTCTTCCTATGAGAGGAGGAATAGGGAGAATCTGAAATCAGCGATGACTATGGTAGATCTTACTGATGATCTTCCATCCCTCCTTCGTCTTGATCAGGTTGAACATATCGGAGTAGCGAGGTCCACCCTGCTTGTCGGTTTCCACCCGAGCCTGAGCGATGTCCTTTTCAATCACCACCGAGGAAATCACGGCAGCCTGGTCGCCGGCGCCCGGGGCGCTGTCAATGACATCGAAAAGGATTTGAATCGGACCGCCCTTCAATTCCCCGTTTTCCGTCCAATACATAGTGGCGCCATCGTGGAAGGCGGGCTTCATGATGGAACTTTTTCCCTGGGCACAGCCTTCGAGATAGAGTCCTATGGTGTGGCGAATAGCCTCGTAATCAGAGACTTCAGTGTAGCAGGTCGTATTCATGGTTGTATGATTGGTTGGGGGTTCAACCGCCGCCAGTATGGCAGCGGAACAGATGATGGTGAGCAAAAGAGATTTGCGCATAATGCTTATTTTACCTCTCCATGAACTTTTTGTAAAGTATGCACAATTTAATAATATTCTATATAAAATCGTATTTACTATAAAAAAGAAAGTAAGATAATTCCGCATCGCACTTGACTTTTCAGCTCTTTCGAATACAATTTTCTCATGCGGAAAAATAAATTTGCAAAGTTTCACTGCACCCTGGAAGCGACACAGGCTATCATTGCAGGCAAGTACAAGGCGCTCATCATTTGGCACCTCAATGATTCCGGCGTCATGCGCTTCAGTGAACTCCAGCGCGAGCTCCCGCAAGCAACGGCTAAAATGCTCACCATGCAACTACGCGAGATGGAGGAGGACGGCCTTATCCACCGCAAACTGTACCCTGTCGTCCCTCCCAAAACAGAATACCGCCTCACCCCGCTCGGGAAAAGCATTGTTCCCATCATCCTCTCCATGTGCGAATGGGGCGAAAAATATTTCCGCCATCTGGGTATTCCTTCCCCGGATGAGCGGTAATGAAAACTTCATGACCAACAGCAGGAACCGACATCCGCTGCCTTCGCATCATCTCTCATTGAGCATCGCCGCGTAGGGAGCGTAGGCATAGACACGGTTGCGTGGCGTGTTCGTCTGTTGGTGCACAATACCCTGTTCTTCCATCCTATCGAGGATTTTATAGACCGTTGCCGGAGCAAGATCCGACTTCTTCGCGAGGTCGAGCGGACGGCATATCACGCAGTGTTCAAGAATGTCCAGCACCTTCTTTGCATTTTCCCGCGCTCGTCCCAGTCCGTTCGCCCAAGAATGATGCTCCCGCACTGCGCGTCCGATCATCCGCAACTCATCGACAGCTTGCTTCGCCGTGGTCGCAACAGCCTCCATAAAAAACTCCAGCCACGGTTTCCACGCCCCCATTTGCCGCACGCTATCCAGCAGGCTATAGTAGTTCCCGCGATGTCGCTTGAAATAGAGACTCAGATAGAGGAGAGGCTTGTGCAGGACACCGCTGCGACAAAGCATCATCTGGATCAGCAGACGTCCCACCCGACCATTGCCATCCAAGAAGGGATGAATGCTCTCAAACTGCACATGCACCATCGCCGCCTTCACGAGCACAGGAATCGCATCGTCATCCCGGTTGATGAAAAGTTCCAGGTCGCCCAAACATGGCATAAGTTCCTGCGGCGGAGGTGGCACGTAGGCTGCATTCCCCGGACGCGTACCGCCGATCCAATTTTGGCTCTGCCGAAATTCCCCCGGCTGCTTTCCGCTGCCGCGTCCGCTCCTCAGGAGCTCCGCATGCAGCTCGCGTATCAATCGCAGCGTGATCGGATATCCCTCCCCCAGTCTCGCCATCCCATGCTGCATCGCCGCCACACACCGACTCACCTCCTCCACGTCTCCCGATGCCTCACTTCCTCCCTGCTCGTAGAGAAGAAAATCATTCAATGTCGATTGCGTCCCTTCAATCATCGAGGATAACACCGCTTCTCTGCGTACACAAGTGTAGAGATAAGCCGCCGCAGACGGCACCTCCTCTCCCATAGCGTCCAGCGCCCCCAGCGCTCTTTCCGCTTCCGCATACTTCATCATCCCCACCCCGGTCAATTCCGGTAGCGGCTCCGGCGGCAACGGGTTCGGCACGTATGCCTGAACTCGCTCCCCCACTGTGCTGACCGTCACATATCGCCCTGTCTTCTCCCGTCTCATTCCCTCACCCTATCCTAAAATTAGATCCTTGTCAATTTTAATTTAAAAGAATAAATTAAAATTGTGTTTCAGATTTATTCAACACGCATACCTTTCATTAGAAGTAACCCATCTCACGCCTCTTCGGTTCGAATACCTAGCTGATCCCATCACGCTTGTTCGCCCTATGATGGCACTCCTCAGAGATGGAGTCTTTTTAGAGCCTTCTGCGCTGCCTCGTTTCCCTTTTCCGCCGCCTTTTGATACCACTTCACCGCTTCTTCCATATCTTTGTTTACTCCTACGCCATTCTCATAACACCTGGCGAGCTCGTTCTGCGCATACGTATCCCCCTGCTCCGCAGCCTTGCGGTACCACTTCACCGCCTCCGCCGGATCCTCCTTCACTCCCCTGCCTTCCTTGTACCAACTACCGAGCCAGCACTGTGCCCATGTATCCCCTTGTTCTGCCTCCAGGTGAAACCTCCTTATTATAGCCTTGTCCATATCATCGTCTCCGATCAAGGACAATGACTCCTCAAGTTCCACACTTCCTCCCGCTGCTGCCTTAAAATACCATTTCGCGGCCTCATCATTATCCTTGCTCACTCCCAAGCCCTGCTCGTAATACATACCAAGACTGGACTGCGCTGCCGTATGTCCCTGCTCCGCTGCCATGCGCATCCATTTTGCCGCCTCATTATAATCCTGCCTTACACCATCACCTCTCTCATAGCACTCACCAAGCTCATACTGCGCCTCCGCATGTCCTTGTTCCGCTGCCCTGCGATACCATTTCGCCGCCTCATTATCATCCGCGTTTACACCATACCCCCAATCGTAACACATACCAAGCATATATTGAGCCGTCGCATCTCCCTGGTCCGCCGCCTCACCATAACTCTTCACCGCCTTGCGGTACCACTCCTCCGCCTCCGTCTTATCCTCGCTCACACCATAACCCCAACCATCGTAGCACTCGCCAAGCATATACTGCGCCTCTGCATACCCCTGCTCTGCCGCCGCACGGTACCACTTCACCGCCTCCGTCATGTTCCCGGTCACACCCCAGGCGTAACCATAGCACAAGCCAAGGTTGTACTGCGCCGCCGCATGTCCCTGCTCCGCTGCCTTGCGGTACCATTTCATCGCCTCCGCCATGTTCTCCCTCAATTTCTCCTCTTTCTTATGGTACATATCCATAAGCACCGACTGAGCTTCCGCATCCCCATGCGCCGCTGCCGCACGATACCACTTCACCGCCTTGCGGTACCCCTCCTCCGCTTTCGTCATATCCCTGCTCACCCCTTCACCCTACTCATAGCACAGACCAAGCCTATACTGCGACTCCGCGTGTCCCTGCTCCGCAGCTTTGCGGTACCACTTCACCGCCTCTTCCATATCTTTGTTTACTCCCACGCCATTCTCATAACACCTGGCAAGCTCATACTGCGACTCCACGTGTCCCTGCTCCGCAGCCTTGCGGTACCACCTCACCGCATCCACCGGATCCTTGTCCTCACCTTCGCCGTTGACTAAACACTTCCCTAGCTTGTACTGAGCCGTCGCATATCCCACCAACGCTGCCTCGAAGTACCAATTTATCGCTTCTTCCATATCCTTGTTCACTCCCGAACCGGTCGCATAGCAACAACCGAGGGCATACTGTGCATTGTCGTCTCCCTGTTCCGCTGCTTTGCGGTACCACTTCACCGCTTCCGTCATATCCTTGTTCACCCCTAAACCGTTCTCATAGCATCGACCAAAGATATATTGAGCATCCGCAAACTCCGCCAACACTGCTGCCTTGCGGTACCATTTCACCGCCTCTTTCATATCCCTGCTTACACCCACACCATTCTCATAACACCAGCCAAGAGAAACCAATACATTCAAATTTCCCTGCTCCGCTGATTTGCGGTACCATCTCACCGCTTCTTCCATATCCTTGTTCACACCAATGCCAAACTCATAACACCTACCGAGCTCACACTGTGCATTGCATTCCCCCTGCTCCGCTGCTTTGCGATACCACCTCACAGACTCCTTCAAGTTCATCATACTTCCCTCTCTGCTCGCATAGCACTTCCCTAGATCATACTGCGCATTCACATGTCCCTGCTGCGCTGCCATACGATACCACTTCACCGCTTCCTTTAGATTTCCCTCACTCATACCCACATCCTCGCCACCCTCATACCAGCTACCGAGCGTCCACTGCGCTTCCACATAGCCATTTTCCGCAGCCTTGCGGTACCATTTCAGTGCTTCTGTTAGATCCTCGTCCACTCCCCAGCCGTTGGCATAGCACTCCCCAAGCTTATACTGCTCCGCCGCATACCCCTGCTCCGCCGCTTTGCGATACCACTTCACCGCTTCCGTCATGTCCTCATTCACTCCATCGCCATCCGCATAACACCGACCAAGGCTATACTGCGTTATTGCATCTCCTTGTTCTGCTCTGGTCCGCAAACTTGCCACATATTCCTCCCCACTCTCGTTCCCCTGGGCTACTGAAGAAACCAAGCCAAACCCAAATACCACACCCATGAGCATGAGATCTGCACACACAGACACCACCTTGCGAATCTTGTTAAGTGGTCTTTTCATAAGGTTTTTAACGAATTATCCCGAACACCCAGGCTTCATTCGGAAATCAGAGACATTGTACTCCCTTCTCCATACTACGTCTAGGAAAATGTATGCGGTGTGGATTTCAAAATTAAATGCGACAGCTTCTTTGCGCAAAGAAGGGTGTCCTATCCATCTCTCCCGTGGCACGGGCTGATTTTGTGTGTCGAGAGGATACCGCAACGCCATGTTCTCGGAATTCTCTTATCTGGTGTTTTTGTAAAACTCTTGCACTTTAGGGAATAGAAGTTGTGGATTGCAAGATTAAATGCAACAGATGACAGAAAAAGTTGAAGTCATGAGAAGAGAGGGGTAAAATAGTGGC
>CANRNS010000115.1 GCA_947632055.1 uncultured Akkermansia sp. | reverse complement strand
CGCCACTATTTTACCCCTCTCTTCTCATGACTTCAACTTTTTCTGTCATCTGTTGCATTTAATCTTGCAATCCACACGGATGGCTGCGCGTTGTGGATTGTCAATTCGAGTACCTGCCAAGAGCGGAAAAAACTAAAACCTGCGAAAATCAGCCCGGCAGGGGGAAATTGCGGTTGAAGTCGCTCACTTCCTGACGCAAAGCATCGTAGGCACCCGGTGCGGGCTGTTTTTTCTGCTCGGCAAGGATAGCAAGGCAGCGGTCAATGAAAGAAGCGACCTGGCAGACATCCTGCTCCTTCATGCCACGGGTGGTGACGGCAGGGGTGCCTATGCGGATGCCGGAGGGAGTGGAGGTGCTTCCTTTGTCGAAGGGGATGGCGTTCTTGTTGACGGTGATGCCAACTTGATCGAGAGCGACCTGGGCCTCGGCGCCATTCAGCCCTTTCACACTGAGGTCGACAAGGAAGCAGTGATTATCAGTGCCACCGGCAACAATACGATAACCCAGCTCGGTGAGGCGGGAGGCCATAGCCTTGGCATTCTTGACGATCTGGGCTGCATAGGTGCGAAACTCGGGCTTGAGGGCCTCACCCAGGCAAGCCGCTTTGGCGGCAATGACATGCATGAGCGGTCCGCCCTGTAAGCCGGGGAAGGTAGCGCTGCTGAGCTTTTTGCCCCATTTTTCCTTGCACATGACCAACCCACCGCGCGGACCGCGCAAGCTCTTATGGGTCGTAGTGGATACGAAGTCGGCGTAAGGCACAGGGGATGGATGCACGCCCGCCGCCACGAGACCGGCGATATGAGCCATATCCACAAACATGATGGCTCCCACCTCATCGCATATTTGACGAATGCGCGGGAAGTCGATGGTGCGCGAGTAGGCGGATGCACCAGCGAGAATGAGAGCGGGTTTTACCTCGCGTGCCTTGGCGGCCAAGGCATCGTAATCGATGCACTCGGTTTCGGGACTCACACCATAGTGCTCAACCTTGTAAAGTTTCCCGGAAAAGTTGGCAAAGAAGCCGTGGGAGAGGTGTCCTCCATGAGCCAGATCCATGCTCAGAATGGTGTCGCCGGGTTGTAAGCAAGCTAGGTACACGCTCATGTTGGCCTGTGAGCCGGAGTGAGCCTGCACATTCACATGCTCGCAACCGAATAGCGCTTTGGCGCGATCGATGGCAAGCTGCTCCACTTTGTCCACTACCTCACAGCCTCCGTACCAACGCTTGCCGGGGTAGCCCTCGGCATACTTGTTGGTGAGCACAGATCCCTGCGCCTCCATGACGGAAGGAGAGGCAAAATTTTCGGAAGCGATGAGTTCGATATTGTTGTTCTGGCGACGCCGCTCCTCATCAATGTAACTGGCGAGTTCCGGGTCGCTCACGGCCAACGGAGAACCACTCGCCTTCAGTAGACGTGGGATATGCCGCCCGCCTTCAAACTCAGCAATGAGCCATGCGTGCAGGATGTCGTCCAAATCGTCCGGTGTGATGAAAGCCGAGGCCAGACACATGACATTGGCATCATTGTGCTGGCGAGAAAGAGCGGCAATCTGCGGCGTGCGCACGAGAGTAGCTCGTACCCCACGCCATCGGTTGGCTGCTATACTCATCCCCAACCCCGAAAAGCAAATGAGAATGCCGCGATCCGCCCGACCATCCACTACCCTTCGACACACCTCGTTCGCATAGTCGGAATAATCGCAAGATTCCTTGCTCATCGTCCCTACATCTTCTACCGAGTATCCCCACTCCGTGAGCATTTCAACCGCCGCTTGCTTCAAATCCACACCTTTGTGGTCTGCCCCGATGACTATGCGCTGTTTGGTGTCCATACACCCGACATTATAGAAAGTGGGCAGGAAATGTCAATAGAAGGTATGGACGAATTTGTGCATGCAACTTGCAAAAATTACAGGAGATGGCAAAATGCGCACGCGGTAAGCAGAATCAGAGAGCCTCGAGTCCCTTGAAGTTGGTGAGGAAGGAATCGCCGCGGGCAGGAAAAGAAGATCGTTGGGTGCCTTGGAGGTCAACGCGAGCGACATAGCCGCGAACCTCATCCGGAGAATCGGGGAGCTTGCTGTTGATGCTAGCAGCGTCCGGAAGCTTCTCGGAGGCATCTGCGGCTATGACAATAACCCAACAAATGGCATTGTCTGCCGCGCGGAAGAGGATGTGAGGGTAGATATCGGGGATATCTTGCCAGGAGAGGATTTGAAGATGCTGCTCGTGCAGATGCCGGAGCACAATACTGATACGAAAGTTACACAATTCCCATGCGCCCATCGGAACGGGATGGGGAAGGTCTTTTTCGACGGCGGGGTCAAGGAAAGCGCCGGATTCGGGAACGAGGAGATTCCAGCCCATGGAGAGAGGCGCCATGCTGTTCATCCACATGGGGAAGAAGAGCGGCGTCAGGTTGTAACGTTCACACTCGCTCAAAAAGAGATCGCGCTCAGGGGTGGGAACAGAAATTTGCAGATGAGTAGTTTTGCCGCGCTGGCCAGTCGCATGCTCCACACGCACGATGAGTACCGCATAAACACGATTACCTACCCTGAAAATAAGGTCGGCAAAGGAGGGATTTCTGGGTTCCTTCTTGAGCCACGCGTACGAACAATCTCCAAGCTGATCCAGACACGACTGCAATTGTTTGCCGCAAACTTGAAAAGCCTCCAGATACTGTTTGTATGGTTTCGGCATGTTACCGGTAGATCAAGATTTGAGGCAAGAAAGAATGATTTGCGTGACCAGCTTGGGATTGGGCTTAGGGTTGGCGGATTTCATGACCTTCCCGGTGAGTGCGTTCACAAGTTTGGCATTGCCTGCACGTACCAGCTCCACCATGTCCTGGTTTTCTTTCAGCACAGAACGCACAAGTTCCTCCAGTGCACCAGAATCAGCTTTCTTGTAGCCCAGCTCGGCAGCAGCAGCGGCGGCTTCCTTGTCGGGGGCGTTCCATAGAACATCTAATACCTCGCGAGCCTGGTTGGTGGATACGGTACCATCCTCCACAATGCCGATGAGACTGGCGAGCGCAGCGGGAGAAAGAGGACAGTCTGCCAGGGAGGTCTCTCGTTCCGCAAGCACGGCGGTAAGCGTGTTAATCACCCAGTTTGCAGCCTTACGTGCCGGAGCACCGGCTTGTACCGTTTGCTCAAAGAATGAACACAGTGGAGCATCACCCACAAGCGTGGTGGCATCGGCTGCAGGCAACATGTAATCCCGTATCAATCGTTGGCGGCGCGCGTCCGGCATTTCAGGAATACACTCCTGCACGTGCTCAACGAGAGAAGCCGTGCGCACAGGAATGAGATCTGGGCATGTATGGTAACGATAATCGTGAGCGTTTTCCTTGGTGCGCATAATCATGCTTTCACCCAGCGAATCATCCCATCTGCGGGTGGATTGCACTTGAGTAATGCCCGCATCCAGCTCCTCGGTCTGACGGCGAATTTCGTAAATGAGAGCGCGACGAGCAGCTGACATGGAGTTGATATTTTTCATCTCGATTTTTTCGCCGAGCTCTTCTTGCCCGCGCGGGCGCAGGGATACATTGACATCGCAACGCATTTCTCCCTTTTCCATATCGGCATTGGAGATGCCGGCGTACACCATGATTTGTTGCAAGCTCTTGAGGTAGGCGTACGCTTCGTCCGGCGTATGTAAGTCGGGAGCGGAGACAATTTCCATGAGCGGAGTTCCACCTCGGTTGTAGTCCACAAGCGAAAAGCCAGCAAAATGCGTGAGTTTGGCAGCGTCTTCTTCCAAGTGGATGTGGTCGAGCCTGACTCGACGCACAATGCCGTCCTCACTCAAGGGGGCATCTGAGTTTGCCGGATAAGACCACGCATAAAGGGGTACAGATCCTCCGATACAAAGGGGAAGATCCAACTGGCTGGTCTGGTAATTTTTCGGCATGTCGGGGTAAAAGTAGTTTTTTCGATCCCATTTGCTGATCGGCGGAATGGAACAACCGAGAAGTCGACCTGCCAAAATGGTGAGCTCAATGGCGCGTACATTGAGCGTGGGCAGAGCTCCAGGCATGCCCAAGCAGGTGGGACATACATTTGTGTTGGGCGCGTAGCCAAAACCTGCTCGGCAAGCGCAGAACATCTTTGTCTGCGTGCGTATTTGGCAATGCACTTCCAGACCGATGGTGACCTCGTAATCGTTTATGGGCATTTTTTTTATGGTTTAGTGATGATGTTACCGTGCAAGGCATCGTCCAAGTCCATGCGGAAACTGGCGTCGAATACATCGTCGAAACATTCGCCGTGTGTGAGGCTCATGCTTTCATACATGCTGTCCAATGCATCCGAAAAGGAATCAAAGGGCTCACGATCATAACCGTCCAGCGCGACAATACGCACGATTTCATTGCGAATTTTCCAGAGGACAGGTTCAAGCTGCTTACAAACTTGCAAAAACTCGGGGCGAATAGTTTCCGGAATGTTGGAACGACCGAAACGGTGGGCGGGCCGACCCTCGTTCATGCGTCCGGCAAGTGCCACGATGGGCCCCACAGCAGCTGCGGCCGATTTGGCATCCTGTACGCGTCCCAGCTGCTCAACTAGTTCGCCGTCTACTTCCTCCATACGGCGCAACCGAGCAACTTCACGCTGCGCATCAGCCGGTGAGAGAAGCACATGGGTGAGTTGCAACTTTTCGCGTTCCTCATCACCAAAAACCCCGAGTTCCATTGCCTTGAGAAACTCGTTGACCAGAGCAGCAGAACCGTAACATTGGGTCTTGCAAAGACTGTCAAACTCATAGCTGGCCTCCTCGTACACTTCGGCAATACGGTAAGTTCGCGCATCCAAACTCTCCACATCTTGCGCCTCGCCTTCAAACATAGACTCGCTCAATTTCCAGGACATATGGACAAGCTGGCCAAACCTGTTGGCCGATTGATCTGCCGTTTCCTTGTTGACCACGCTGCAGAGCAGGCGCCACATTTCATTGGTGACAGCGAGCATTTGCTCTGGAACAGAAATCGGGGTGTCTGGACCTGCGGCGAGAAGATTCATCGACATAGCTGCTGCCATTGCCGATATGACCACACTGCTTAGCCGCGCTACGTGCATAAAATTCCTGCGCCATTCTATCACGAGTAAAAGGAAAGTCAAGGGAGACGAAAAGGCCGAGCAAACGCGTTTACCACGGGCGAAAAAGGCATGACGTCAATGATCCATTAAAATACCGAACGCATGGTCCAAGGCAAGTCTCTAATGACTGGTTCGGTTAATTCCCTTGTTGAGCGCATTGCCTCAAAAATAAAGTCACCGAAGGGTCGCCAAAAACGGGAAAAGAGAATTTCCTGAATGCTTGATGCC
>CANRNS010000114.1 GCA_947632055.1 uncultured Akkermansia sp. | reverse complement strand
TTGTGAGATACCGAGTATTTTACCGACTTCGAGGAATTGCTTTGTGGGCTCATTCCACAAAATTATACGAAGAGCGTTGTCCGATTGCGTTGCCCTGTTTGGTTTGTGATGCGGCTTGACAAATTACGTGGCGCGGGATAGGATGACCGCGTGGAACAGATGACTGCCAGTAATGCAGGAAGGAAGGGGGTGCGCAGCCTTGTTGTATCCTATCTGACAGGTTTGATGGCGGGCGGGAAGAAGCAGTTGGCGCTAGAGGACGAGGTGCGGCCCGTTTTGCGTGAGTGGATGCTCGCGGCACGCCGAGGCGAAGTGGTGAACCGTGGATTCAGCCCGAAATCTCGTCGCGATGTGCAGACTGTTGCGGTTTCTGCAGGATCTGACCCGGGTGCGATGAATGAGGTTAAGGTCTCTCTGCGCGCGATGATGAACCTTGAATCGACAGCGCCTTCTCAGCCGTCGGCAAAAGACCCCGTTTTTTTCCGTCCCGCCGGCAAAACGCGCGAAGAAATTTGGGATCAAGCTCAGAAGTTGCTCACCCGTTGGGAACCATTGCATGCACTCGGCACGCTGCGCGATAAAATGGTGTGGGGCGAAGGTTCGCCGGAGGCTGATATTATCTTCGTGGGTGATGCTCCCAATTACTACGATGAGCAGGAAGCTCGCCCCTTCTGTGGCGAGGCGGGTACGAAACTGGATGAAATGCTGCGCGCCATGGGCCTTGCACGCCGGGATGTCTATATCACCCACTTGGTGAAATACCGCCCCAAAATGCCGCATCAAACGACTAATAACCGTGCGCCGGATGCGGAGGAAGTTCGCCTTTCTTTGCCGGTGCTGGAGTTTGAGGTGCGCTATGTGCGTCCGAAAGTGATTGTGGCGCTCGGCGTGGTGGCTGCTCGGGGCATCATCGGGCAGGGGGAATTACCCCTCTCCGCTTACCAGCAAATGAATGCTCTTTCTTATTGCGGCGCTCCTGTCATCGTTACGCATCACCCCAGCTACTTGTTGCGCACGTCGCTTCTTGCCGAGCGTCGCAAGCTTTGGGAGGAAATGCTGCACGTCATGGAACTCGCTCACCTTCCCATTTCCGCCAAGCAGCGCGGCTATTTCCTGCCCAAAAGTTGACGCGATATTCAATTCGCTTCAGCTGAATCGCCGTACGCATTGCGGCGTTTCAGCTTATCCTGGTCAAAGGGAGGGAACAGGCGGCATGTTTAGTCGAGCAAACTTGAGCAGAAGGAATGAACAAAGCTGTTGGGCAGCATGCCGTCAGCCCGTTACAGTGGAGGGGAATGCCAATCAAAATTCGCATCTTCAATTTTTTCGGATGCCTGGCGTGTAAAGCGTGGCTTGACAGGTAAGACGCGAGCAGGTACAATGCGCGGGATGTTGGTGGAGGCGATAGATAGACTGCTGGAGCAGGTGAGTGGTTGGTTGTGGGGGTATGTGTTGCTTTTCGGGTTGTTGGGGACGCATTTGTATTTGACCGTGCTGCTTCGCTTTCCGCAAAGGTATCTGTTGACGGCTCTGCGCTATTATTTTGCGGGACGCAATGGGGAGGGCAGCATTTCACACTTTGGCTCGTTGATGGTATCGCTGGCGGCCAATGTTGGCACTGGGAATATCGTTGGGGTGGCAACGGCCGTGGCCGTAGGAGGCCCGGGAGCTGTATTTTGGTGCATGCTGACGGGATTGCTCGGCATGGCCACGCGTTATGCAGAAAGCTTGCTGGCCATTCGCTACCGGGTGCGCAATGAGCAGGGACATCTTGTGGGTGGTCCCATGTACGCCATTGAACGCGGGATGGGGTGCAAGTGGCTGGCCGCTCTTTTTGCTGTGTTTACAGCGCTGGCGGCTTTTGGCATTGGGAATGTCACTCAGGCGAATGCTGTGGCAGGCGTGCTGGCGGAGTGCCCGTTGCATGTTGAGACGTGGCAGACAGGGCTGGCATTGGCCGCGCTGGTGGCGGTGGTGTTGCTCTTTGGATTGAGAGGCATATCTCATGTGTGCACGGCGTGCGTGCCAGGCATGGCTCTTGTTTACATGGCAGGGTGTGGGGTACTCATTGTTGCGCATTATGAGCTCGTGTGGCCGGCGGTGAAACTCATCTGTTTTTCGGCTTTCCATTCTCATGCGGCCACCGGCGGATTGATTGGTTCCACCCTGATGCTTGCCATGCAAACGGGTGTGCGCCGAGGCTTATTTTCCAATGAGGCGGGTATGGGGTCGTCCCCAATTGTATCCGCTCCGGTGCGCACCCCCAATGCTGTGCAGCAGGCTCTGGTTTCATCCACAGGTCCCTTTTGGGACACCGTGGTGATATGCTCGCTTACCGGACTGACGCTGACCATTTGTTTGTTGGCATATCCTGGCATTGCGAGCGGGGAAGGGAGCATGCTCACATACCGAGCCTTTGCGAGTGCGGGCAGTGTGTGTTCTTGGCTGCTTACGATCAGTCTGGCGACATTTGTGGTGTCCACCTTGTTGGGGTGGTCGTACTTTGGGGAGCAGGCTCTCACCTATTTGGGAGGGCGAAAGTTGATTTTGCCATACCGCATGGTATGGGTGTTGGTGGCATTCGCAGGTTGTGTGGTGCCCAAGAGTAGCATTGTGTGGAACTTTGCCGATTGCGCGAACGGGCTTATGGCCCTGCCGAATCTGGTGTGTATGGTGGCATTGTCTGGGGTGCTGCTGACACAAACACGCTATTACCTGTGGGGAAAACGGTTGGATGAGGTGGATGCACGGGTGAACGAGGAGTAGGGAGATATCTCTCCGGTTATTTCCTCTATGTCTCGGAGTGTGAGTGCGTCAACAAAATATAGGGGAAATAATTCAACGGAGAGGCAGTCTATTGTGTCTCACCATTAACGGGTCTCCCTGCGCGTTGTGAAGGAGAGAGCATGGCGCGCCGTTTTATGGGAGCCCCGGGTTTCATAGGTAGTAAGTTGGAACGCCCGTGGGAGAAATCCTGCGGGCGTTTTAACGCCACTGAGTCCTGTCATGTGAACGGACGCGGTTCATTTGGAACGCTGGGAAAGGTGCTGGAAGGCTTCCGCCGGGATCAGCTCGCGCTTCCCGTTATTCCCGCATTGGCGTTGGAAGGAAATCGTGCCCGCCCCGCCTTTTCCCTGTACAACGGTGATGCTGATGGCATGCAGTCCGGCTTTCAAAGGGATTCCCGCCTTGCCGGTCTTTTCTTCCAAACTTTCGGCAACGTTGGCTGCGGCGGTCTCTGTGGCTGTTCTGCCCGGTACATAGTTTGCGTCTGCGTCAATGAGTTGAAAATTGTGCAGTTTGATGTAGGCTTTCGTTCCGGGAACGTTGCTCAATGTCAAGTAAAAATGCCACTGTTGCCCATCCTGCGGCACAAACATGTACCCTGTGTATTGTGTCACGCTTCCGGCGGGCAATTCTTCCTGTGACAGATCAAGTGCTACACCGTTTTCAGCTCGCTCTGCCTGCGGGAGCGTGTCAAATACAGGCACCCACGGCACGTCCGCTACTACGCGTCGCTTCAACAGTCCTGGCTTTAGTTCTGCGCCATCCAGCTCATCCGGCGGCACCAGCATTTGGTCATACGATCGCTTGCCGCCACATGGGTTCCTGCGTTTGCCGGCAGACGGATTGCGCACATAATCGTAGGCTCTGCGGTTCCAGAGTACGCTCTTTTTGAGCTGTTCTTGGTACTCGGCATATTGATTCGCTAAATTGTTGGATTCGTGCGTATCAGCATCTACATCATAAATTTCAAAGTCCTCATCGCCCGTTTTGATTCCTGTGCGAATTGCTTTGAGCCAATGGGGCGCCTTGCCTTTTTGGGCGGCCGACACGGAGAAGAGAATGATCTGCTGCTCTCCTCGCTGGCGGTTTGCTTTATTTGCTGCAAAATCGGCGTAATGGGGCATTTTGCCGCCAAATGCATATTCGGCATACACCACGCCCCCTTGCTTCCCCTTCGCTTCCCCTCGCAACATCGGCAATAACGACACGCCATCGCTCCGCATTGGTACGGGAACACCGGCCAAATCCGCAAAGGTTGCCATCCAATCTTGAAATTGCGCCGGCTGCCCATTTTTGACGCCGCCAGCTATTATTCCAGGAGCCCACACCAGACAGGGCACGCGCATCCCGCCTTCCCATGCATCGCGTTTGATGCCGTCCAGCGGTCCGTAGCTGCGGAAAAACGAGGGATCTTGCACTGGTGCGGGATGCTCGGGGTTACCACTCACAGAGCCCGGTTCATTGTGTGGACCATTGTCACTTGTGAATACTAAAAATGTGTTGCGATCAATCTTGAGATCTTTGCACAGCTGAATGATATCCCCCACGGCATCATCTATGCGCGTGATCATCGTGGCATGTCGTCGGGCGCCGACTAATTTGGCAGCGGCTTGCTGTCCATACCTTTTTTTGGCGTAATCTTCCCAGGCGGTGCGGTATTGCGGGTAAATAAAACTGTCCCATTGATCACTGACCGTATTGATCATCTTGCCAGGTTTGCCTAACCATTGCACCCCTCCGTGAAGCCCCCCTTGACGCGGGTAATCCGTGGCGGGTACGGCCAAGCGGGCATGGGGGGCGATCAGGGTGAGCGCAAGAAAAAATGGTTGCTTGGGATTGGCCTTGTGCGTTTCTTCGATCCACTTTTTTGCACGCGCTGTGAAGAGATCCGTGCTGTATGCTCCGTCCAGATCGTCCGTCACTATTTTGTCTCCATCCCATATCGCATTTTTATGGGTCTCGGGGTCGGCCACGCTTTCCTCCTTGGGGTAATGTCGATGTCCGGCAATATGATTGTTGTACCCAAAGAAATAATCAAATCCGCGCAGGGTTGGCCATGCTGGAGCCGTGGCAGGTGTACCCCCACTTTCCATCCCGCCGCCTATTCCCCATTTGCCAATTAGCGCTGTGGCGTAGCCCGCTTGCTTGAGCACGCTTGCCAGGGTGTGACTGTTCTCCAAAGCTGCATCAAAACTGTTGTTGCGCACGACTTCTGCATGCCCTTGGTGCACGCCGGAAAACAGAGACGCCCGAGCCGGTGCGCATACGGGCGCGCACGTGTAGTGGCGCGTAAGCAGCACGCCTTGTTGTGCCAGTTTGGCCAGATGCGGTGTGCTGATCTTTGGCGTATTTCCATCCACCATCCCGCGACTGTTGAGCGCTATATCCCCCCATCCCATATCATCCACGAGAACGAGAATGATATTGGGTTGTTGGGATTCTGCACGAGTTGCTATGCTGAATCCGCATATGCCCAGGAGCAAAATGACTTTCCATGACATGGCTCTTTCAGCTTATCACAAATATCCGCTGTTAGCCAGATTTTTCCCGGTAAGATTATCATCTGTGGATTGCAAAATTAAATGCAACAGGTTCTTGGCACAAAAAAGGGTGCCAAGAAGTTCAAAGCATGCTAGAGT
>CANRNS010000113.1 GCA_947632055.1 uncultured Akkermansia sp. | reverse complement strand
CAGCCGCTGACGGATGCGCAGGTGACGGCGGCGGGGATAGCGCGCGAGGGGAAGATTGGCAGCATTGGGTACCGGATCGGGCGGCACGCGTGCGATAGCGTGATGGACGCGAGTTTGGGGGCGATTTTGGAGTATCCGGAGCTGTATGAGGCGTACCCGGAGTTGAAGGAGATGAGGGTGCGGCTGTATAATCCGAGGGTGCATGACGGGGCGGGAGGTTATTTTGCACAACCCGAGCGAGGGAAAGCTGGGTATTTGGCGCTGAACACGGGGGTAGGGATGACGCCGGAGAGGGTGCTGGGGACGCTGCTGCACGAGAGTCAGCACGCGATACAGGCGATAGAGGGGCACGCGACAGGGGCGTGGAATATGAGTGAGGAGGAGGCTTTGGCGTATTTGAAGAAGGCGGTTGCCGTGCGCAAGGCGGCCATCAAAGCGAATGGGGAGGATGCCTGGAATAGGGAGAATCTGGCATACCTGGAGGCGATGCAGAAGATGGTGCTAGGCAAAGAGGGGAGAGAGGTGCAGGATTTTGCGATTTCGCAGGTATACTGGCATTCCCGAGGGGAGCAGGAGGCGAGGTTTACGGGGGATAGGAGGGACGGGGACCCGATGGCGGAGGGGAGCGGGATGACGGAGAATAGCCCGACGACGTTCACGATTGCGGTGCCCGGGGAGGCGACGGAGCTGGGAGGTGTGACGTTTGGCGGGATGGGGCGATTTTCGTACCTACTGGAGAGCAGGCTGGGGACGGCAGGGGAGTTTAATTATGACCGGGCGGTGTACCAGATGAAGGAGGCGGTGGTGCGGCGAATGAGGGAGCTGCGGATGCTGGGGGATAGCAAGGATGAGAGGGCGCGCGGGGTGCAGCTAGCGGCGGAGGCATTGGCAACGATGGAGAGCTTGGAGGGTTTACTGCCGGCGACGTATCGGTTCGGGCTGGAGGCGTACAAGGTGTATTTTTCGAGCTACGCGAAGTTGGCTGAGAGCGGGAGCGCGGCTGCGGCCGGGCGGATGGTGCCGATGACGGGGTGGAATGAGCGGATGAGAGGGGCGTACAACAGGATAGCGCAGATGGCGGTGGAGGGGTCGTTTTACAAGGGGGATAAGGAGTTCTGGGGGAAGCACTGGGATAAGGTGGAGAGGATTCTGCCGCCGTTGCAGGAGAAGTGGGAGGAGCTGCAGAAGATGTATGTGGGCGGGCTGCTGAGAGGCAAGGCGCGCCAGGATGCTATCAATGCGGCGTGGAGGAAGCTGAGGCACGAGCTGCCGGAGGAGATGCGGACGCTGATGCAGGCGGTGGGCGAGGTGCGGGCGGATAAGCTGATGGCGAAGTTTATGGAGCGGGTGGCGTTGCAGCTGGATGCGTTCCGGAAGGATAAGACGCTGGGGAGGATTCGCCGCGTGGTGGGCTCGCTGACGCCGACGCCGGGGGAGAATGGGAAGCCGGTGAAGGGGAGGATAGATGCGAAGAGGTATAAGAAGGTGGTGGACCTGGTGAGGCTGATGGAGCTGACGCGCGGGGAGAAGGAGCTTTTTGAGCGGGAGAGGTACACGGGGGAAGGGACGGAGAAGGCGTGGGCGGATTTGGAGCCGAATGATACGGTGACGGTGAAGACGTATGACGAGGACGGGAATGTGCTGGAGATAGCGTGCAGCAAGGAGGAGTTTGAGACGTATGCGTGCTTCGAGACGATGACGGCTTCGCAGGCGGAGGCGGCAAGCCGGGCGTTGGGCGAGTATATTGCGACAGGGAGGCAGGCATGGGACAATGCGCAGGAGGCGGCGCGGCAGAGGATTGCGGAGTTGTGCGCTCCGGCGATGGAGAGGTATGGCGAGACGGAGAATGAGAAGAAGGCGCGCAGGGAGAAGCAGCAGAGGAAGGTGATGCCGCTGGTGAACAAGACGCTGAATTTCCTGGGCTTTGGGCTGAATGATGCGCAGTTTTTCGATGCGTGTTCGAAGGTGCCGGAGATTGAGAAGTGGACGAAGGATGCGGTGTATCGCATTGCGAGCGCGCACACGTATATCGAGGCGAAGGAGAGGGACAGGCAGGACTTCATGACGCAGGCGGCGCGGGAGGCGAGCGGGGAGAAGGACGACAAGAAGGTGCGCGAGTGGCTGGACGATACGCGGCGGAACAGGGACACGGGGATCAAGCTGGTGGAGCAGGAGCCGGATTTCGACGCGCAGGAGACGGAGACGGTGAGGAGGCAGTTTATGGGGCTGCTGAGGAGGAAGACGCACAAGAAGAATTTTAATCCGAACACGTTTGCGGAGGCGTTGCGCTACCTGACGGAGGAGGATGGGCTGATGCCGGAGGCGGTGGCGCGCGAGGCTTTGGATAAGTACGGGACGCTGGGCGACGCGAAGGCAAGCCAGCTGCACGGCAAGGAGGCGTTGATGTCTGTGCTGACGGATAACGAGTACGCGAGGTTCAGCGACCTGACGAAGACGGCGGAGGAAAGGGCAGAGGCGGCGAGGGAGAAGTGGAGGCAGGATAGGGAGGAAGAGGGGGCAAAAAGGAAAGAGGGAGGGAAACCGACGGAGGTAGAGGACCCGTTCTCAAAGAGCTTTGCGCAGCGAGTGATTGCTGCTTTCAGTGGTCAGAAGCAACCAAAGAAGAAGGATATTTTTACGCTGTGCAAATATCCTGTTTTATTGCAGCAGTTGAAGCCGTGGGGCGGCAACGTGCATATAAACTGGGAGAATATGTACAAGCTGAGTAAGAAACACAATTTGACGCCAGAGCAGATATCGCGTTTGCCTCAGGAAATCAATAATCCTATAGCCGTTATAGAAGATAGAGATGGCAGCCTGCTTGTTGTGACAGATATGGACGCCCCCACTAAGAAGAGCGTGCAGGAGAATAGAGAAGGACTTAGAAAAGATATCATTAAACGAAAGACAATAGCGGTATTACGTTTAGGAAAGTCCTCAAAAACAGGAGCTGAAATTGTTGATTTGATTACAGCGTATTCTCACGATACTTCTGCAAAACAAGTAGGATTGTTAAGAGAAAAAAGATTACTGTATCTTGACAAGGAAAGATCCGGAAATTGGACAAGCAAGGAAGAGGACTCAATTCCTCCATTACTCAAAACCTTGCTTGAAGAATCCGGATCTACGATCATGGTAAAGGAAGCTTCCCCGGATGTCAAGCAGAATAATGAAGAGACGCTGGTGTTATCACCGGCGCAGGCGGCGTATCGGGTGTTGCTCTGCGAGCAGGCGGATTATACGGAGAGTCTGAGTATGCAGGGGTACACGCCGGAGGTGGTGCAGAGGCTGAGGGAGTTTGCCGGGGATAAGGTGATGCGGATGGCGTACGCGCTGAGGGAGAAGATGGGCGAGAGGACGGAGGAGATTCGGGATATGTATGAGAGGGTGTACGGGATGCCGTTCCCGGAGGTGGAAAATTACTTCCGAGCGTTCTTTGACGTGGGGTATGAGGCGAGGCAGGAGGGTATCATGAGCGGTGAAGGAGCCGGGTATGCGGCAGGGGCTGGGACGGTGAAGATACTCTACCACCGCAATCACCGCAACGCGAAGATTGACC
Source organism: uncultured Akkermansia sp. (assembly GCA_947632055.1). Lineage (GTDB taxonomy): Bacteria > Verrucomicrobiota > Verrucomicrobiia > Verrucomicrobiales > Akkermansiaceae > Akkermansia. Next base: position 2,105 of record CANRNS010000113.1, on the reverse strand, counting down.
CGACGATGACGCTGTATGAGGCGTTCAACGCGGGTATGAAGGAGCAGGATTTGCTGCTGGGCTACGGGGAGTTGCCGAGCGAGCTGGTGCGGATATTGAATTACAAAGAGGGACACCAGACGATGGGCGACGCGCTAGAGAAGTGCCTGGGGGCGGGCGCGCTGAGCGAGATGCGGCAACACGTGGAGAATATGTCGCGGTTGGTGCCGGAGGTGGAGAGGTATGCAAGGGCAGCAACACGGGTGATAAGCGAGTGGTCGTCAGCGGGCGCGCAGATGATACTGAGCTGGCGTCAGGGGTCGCTGGTGAAGCAGTTGACGGCGTTTTTCAACGGCGTTGCGGGGTCGGAATATGTTGGTGTGCTGGATTATTTTACGTCGCTTGGCAAGGTGTTGCTGGGGCTGGGGAGAATTAAGCTGAAGGATTTGGTGGAGCGTCCGGAGCTGAGAGGGCGGTTCAAGGGCTGGGAGAACGCGGAGAATATGAAGGCGATGATGAGTCCGGCGGATGTGCGCACGGCAATGCCGGGAGCGGCTGTGTTTGCCGGGAAAGGTATGGCGGCGATGGAGTGGCTGGACGTGTGGACGAATGTGCGGCAGGCGGCGGCGATTTACGATGCGGCATATCGGAAGCTGAGGTTAAAGGTGCCGAACGCGACGCCGGAGGAGCTGGATGGACTGGCGATGAGGGAGGTGCAGCACGCGCTCGCGCTCAAGAGTCAGCCGCTGGACTGGAGGCAGAGGTCGCTGGGAAGCCTCAAGAAGAGTCCGTTCACGATTGGGAGTTTCTTCCTGGGCGGTGAGTCGGTGAATACGTTTGCGAACTTCGCACGGTTGCTGGCGAAGCATGAGTACCTGGACGCGGCGGCGGTGTGGCTCTCGCACGGATTTGGTTTGCAGGCACTCACGGCGTTGTACAACTTTATCACCGACGATAAGGAGCAGTGGGAGAAGAGGTCGCTCGGTGGGTATTTCCGCAACGCGTTGCTGGGGCCGCTTGGAGGGATTCCGTTGCTTTCGACAGCGTACAACGAATGGGTATGGGAGCCTTTTCACCGTAAAGCAAAATGGCTGCCGTACGTGCAGACAACCGACCTGATACCGGCGGCTGATATTGAGAGGCTTTATCGCGAGTGGCGCAAGGCTAATAAGAGCGGTGAATGGGAGGCGTACACGCTGGTGTGCGATGATACGTTGCGCGTGGTAGCAACATGGGCTTATCTCTGGGCAAAGAACCGCAACGATAAAATGGGGCTGTGGACAAAAGCAGGTGCGGTCATTGCCGGAGGCGTTGGCAACATTGTGGACTTCTTCGTGAGGGTTGAGCGCGCGGCGAAGGAAAGATGGGAGCTGTAGGACTAGTATGACACGGTAAAATTTACAGCACGAAGGCAGCGCGACGCGAAAGCAATGTATTAAGAGTTAGTTGTTTATTTCTCCCATCGAGTATCGCAGGCCCGATCGTTCAAAAGCGGTCGGGCCTGATTTCACACGGGTTTTGAATATTATTCAGTCGCTAGCAGTTGCAAGTAATTTACAACTTCTTTACAACTTTCCTTTACGATTATGAGAAATGACGAAGAGCGCTCATTGTCCGAGGGTCAACCCAAATTTTTGTGGAAAGAGCGTTTTTTGATGAACAGGTGGGAGCATTCCAGCAGGACCCTGAGACGATAATTTTGGAAGTTTCGGAAACCGTAGGCGCGACGTTGAATGAATTTCATCTTGCGGTGAAAGCCTTCCGTGATGCCGTTGCTTCTGGTAAAGCGCCACATGCAAATGATGGGCACAAACCACTTGCTGAGTGTATCAGCAAGGCGGCGCCAAATGAGATGGGCGGTGTTGCGTAAATCATCAAGCATTTGGGTTAATTCGCGCAGAGGCTTGCGACACGCTTGTTTCGTGAGCGATTTGAGATTGAGTAAACTGCAGAGACGTTGCTTAAAATCATAAGCTAATTTGAAGGAGCTATCCATATCAAGCAGCTCATCAAGCCTTTCCTTTTGTTTATTCGTAAGATTTTCTCTTCTCTTACCCAACAGATGCGTATAACCACGCTTCCAGCGTTGCTCGGGGGCGAGAGCCTTGATGTAATCATGCAAGGCT
>CANRNS010000112.1 GCA_947632055.1 uncultured Akkermansia sp. | reverse complement strand
TTTGTGAGATACCGAGTATTTTACCGACTTCGAGGAATTGCTTTGTGGGCTCATTCCACAAAATTATACGAAGAGCGCCTTTTTGGTTCAGCTTTGAAACATGAACCTTTCCACCTACCCTACGCGGGCCATGTCGGTCTTATTGCCACAACATGAAGCCCCGAGACACGTAGTTGACCTCCGCAGGCCCACCTGGTTTATTTCCCTGTATGACTTCAAATGAGGGGACACTTTTCCGGCGCCAGCCCAGGCTTTTTCCCTCGACGCCACAGTCACCAACTTCGACCAAGACTTTCACCCTGCCATCATTCAGGATCAACGACTGGAGGTGTGAAAATTGCCCCCTACGGTCCCGGCTCAGGTGCCTTCAAAACATTGACATCCGTTATGAATGCGGTATTATATGAGAATAAGCATTTGCCCGACGAGCAATGAACAAAAATCTATTCCCTTACTACGGACGATACGTACGCCAGATGATATCAGGTCCAGCCCTTTTCTTGCTGCTTGTTGGAGGGGCGATCGGCTGGTATCACACAGGCGCAAGCAATGTACCAGTAGAAGAGTACAGTGAACAAGCATTTATTGTGATATTTGCCATTATGTTTTTATATACCGGCCTCACCGTAGTTTTACTACGGGGGAACGTGATACGCCTTCGCTGCCCACACTGTGGCGAACGAGGCGTGCGTATAGAAATGGACCCCCCGAGTTTAATCGTGGCATCCCCTAAATGGCAAACTCAAAATATGATCGCTCAATGCCATAACTGTGGATTTCAACAGCAAACTGATTTACAACTTAAATCCAATATGTTTATCAAAAGTTTCCCTGTCAAGGTAAAATGAATAATTGAGTGAGCCTGATCAACCAGATCAAAAGCCCAGGGATAATCAATCATGAGCATGGCGAGAGAACTCTCTTCCATGCTCAATTTGTGATGGATCGTACTGTATTTTGGCCTCCCTCTTCGAAATTGAGTTCCATCGTGCCATTCCACAAAAATATACAAAGCACGTCATGTTTTGATGGTGCTCCCTTTATTTGTGTAGCTCCATGCCGAGTCGTTCCGCCATTCAAGGCGTGACCGCGTGATGCCAGACTGAGACCTTACCGGCGAGGACACGGAAGGTAGCGTTGCCGTCAGAATCAATAGTAACCTGCTCGCCCGGGTAACACCCCGTAGCTTCCTCCCAGCGCTCTCCGGCGTGCAGCTTGCCCACATTCATCGTTTTTTCCGCATCATCCCGGTTGGAAATCAAAAGCGCCAGACCGGAGTGCGGATGTTCTTCATCTCCGCTTCGCACAAAACCCACAACATGAGGGTCATCAAAATAATTCCACTGTTCCCCGTAGGCTCGCTCGCGGCGTACCTTGAGCAGCGTGTCAATCACCCCACGGTGAATTGATTCCTCGCCACGCACGCCATAATAATCTCCATAGAAAATACATGGGTAGCCCTCTTTTTGCAACAAGATAAGTGCATATGACGCAGGCTTCATCCAATCCGACACCGGAGATTCAAGGGATTGCCCAGCTTGGGAATCATGGTTATCCACAAAGGTAACGGCAAGGGTAGGATGAATCTGGACAAGAGAACCCTGCAGGAGAGCACGCAGATCGAAGTTCTCCCCCTTTTGAGAAGCTTCATGTAAATTAAAATGCAGGGGAACGTCAAAGAGGTCCAGCTGCTCCTCGGTCTCGTCAAGGAAGAAAGCAAGCTCGCCATCATCATTTTTCCAACACTCGCCGACAGCATAAATCTCGCGTTGGAAATTTTTTCGCACACAACGCAAAAAGTTCGCAACAAAGTCACGCGAAATATGCTTAACCGCGTCCATACGAAAGCCATCCAGATTGAACTCGCGTACCACCCATTGCCCCCAATGCATCACCTCCCGCGCTACATCGGGGTGCTTGTAGTCCACATTGGCAAACATGAGGTAGTCGTAATTGCCTTTTTCACGATCCACATTGTGACTCCAGTCTTTGCCCTCCCCTTCTATTTTAAAGATGCCGCTTTCATTGTGGCGCGCATCGTAATCAATGCCGGAAAAATGATACCAGTGCCATTCAAAGTCTGAGTATTTCTTACCTCGTCCGGGAAAAGAGAAATGAGTCCAGCCTTCAATTTCGTAAACATCTCCAAGCTGTTCATTGCGGTTTTCGTCATTCACGCGCTTCACATAGAAAGTCTCCTTCTCATCGGCTCCGGCCTTATGGTTGAGTACGGCATCGAGATAAACCTTAATACGCTGGTCGTGCAATGCTCGAATTGCCTCTTCAAGCTCACGACGCGTGCCGTATTTTGTGCGCACGGAACCTTTTTGATCGAACTCTCCTAAATCGAAAAGATCATAAGTAGCGTACCCCACATCTCCCGGTCTCATGGCCTTGTAAGCAGGAGGAATCCAGACTGAAGTCACGCCAATTTGCGATAAATGCCGGGCATCCTCCGCGAGCTTTCGCCACAAAGAACCGTCATCAGGCAAATACCACTCGAAATACTGCATCATTACGCCATTCTTCATCATGACGTCAAAAATATGCCACAAAAATAAAAAGGACAAGAAGTTAGAACCAACAATTAGCACGGCCATACCAAGGCCCCGAAAGAAAACAAAGTTTGAAGCAGCGCATCAGGACGTCAGAAAGTAACGATTACCACACGCTTCATGGCGAAGCCGTTGACAACGATATTCAAGGCATGGCAAAATGGTACAGCTCAGCTATTTCAACACACGCATTATACCAACCAGGTATAAAGAAGCCTACTGCGCGTAGCTGTGCAGGGAATCAGCCGCAACCGGCGCCATATTTACGATGAGAAAAGTGACCAACACGGCCGCAAAACCAAGAAGCAGCAGGGCGCGTCGCCTGCACGCACTTGAAGCACGAGCGTGAAAATACATGAGGTAAATCACCCACGTGATAAGTGACCATACTTCCTTGATATCCCACGCCCAATAGCGTCCCCACGCCGCATCTGCCCACAATGCGCCACTGCACAGTCCAAAGGTTAAAAAGGGAAAAGCGAGACGCGCCAACATATGCGCTGCCTCAAGCCGCGAAGACTCTCGTACTCCCCGAGCTCCCGCCGCATAGAGGGCAGAGAGCGTCAGCATCGCATACGATGCCACGTAGCTGGTGACATGCGGCACAAACCACGGAGATTGCAGAGCCGGCGCCTGCCTCCACCCAGCCTGTAACGGCATACATAAAGCACCTATGAGCGCCACTGCCGCCACTCCGGCAATGCCCGCTCCCGCTTGCACCCTGTTGTGCCGCAAATAGACCCATACGGGAGCAAGCACCAATGGCAAAGCGCAAAGCACATGGCGCATGTTGCCCAGGGGAGGAGCGTGCACCGCCCATGCATTAGCCGCCAGCAAAAGCACACAGCTCACCAGCCCCGCAGCCAATATGCGTTCGCCGTGCACGGGAGTGCGTCGCACAAGCAAAAGCACGCAGGCCGCTGCAAACAGCAAAATCGGCAAGATCGTGAGTATGGTGAGGAGCGTGTTCATGCCTGTGTTGACCGTTTGTTGCCAAATGCCCAAGCAAAGCAACAGAGAAAGACACCCACCAGTCCAGTAAATACCAAGGGGCGACCCGGAGCCCGGCGAAGCATAAGTTGCACTTGTCGTCCATCCGCGCTGCAGCTCATCAGATAAATCCGCCAATCGCCCCAGCTAGCGGGATCATTCACACGCAGAGTGCACTCGCGCGCCTCACTTTCACCGCGTGCCGCGGACAAGCGGCACACGGCCCGATACTCCTTCACGGGACCAGGCTGCTGCACCAAAACACGCATCGGCGAACCGGGCAGAGCCAGATACCTCCCCTCCCCCCCCGGAAGAGCACGCAACTCTGCCATGGACCATTCCTCCTGCCCGCAGCGGATAGCTGCGCCTTCGCGCTTCGCCTCGGCAACCGGCAACCAACGACCGTTTCGATGCTCCAACAGAGTATACGTATCCGATCCCTCGTAACGCTCCACCTGCATATCCTTCACTTCCACCGAAAAAGGCAGCGATTCGCCCCGCATTTTGTCATGAACCACGGACGGCTCACCCACGTGGCGAGTGAGCGTAAAGCGCTGCTCAGCGTAAGCATCCGTAAAGGCTCCCACGACCACCAGCACAACACTCAGGTGCGCTACCGCAACCCAAAGTTTTTCCACACGCAAACTCAGGTGCGCGAGATAACCAAAAATGGCGCTGAAGAGAGCACCCACGATCGCCAAGCACCCCATTCCCACCGCTCCAAACCACATGCCACCGCCCATGTGCGCCCATCGCAGCGATTCCACGCCGCAATGCGCCATCACTCCGATGCCAGCCACTGCAAAAAAGAGAAAAATGACACCCATCACCATGCGCATGCGGTGTCCGGCAGACCCACTCCAGGCCGCCCACAAGCAAAATCCCCCCACAGTCGCACCAAGGACACGCATCAGCCCCCCGCCATACACGGCCCCCACTCCCCCCCAAGGCATGCCTCCCGCCAGCAGCAACACGCATATCGCCCCAAGCAGCATCCCAGTTGCCCGGAGCATGGGACCTTTTTCACGCATCATTCTCACCAATTCCACGTCAGAGAAAACACGCCCATCAGCGAGTTCTTATCCTGCGTGCGGTAGGTACGGCTGTGCAGCAAGAGGCCGGCATAATAATCAATGCCCTTGTAAGCCACGCCCGCGCCCAGCTGTCCCTGCACCTGCCAAGGAGTACGCCCGCACGTGCGATCGAAGTGGTGAAAGACACCGCCATCAATTGTCATATCTCGCGCCACGTACTCTCCATACACGCCAGCGAGCAAGAAATAAGAAATCTTACTGCGATCATAGCCTGGCTTTGTCAGCAAGCTAACGCTAAAATTCCCCGTCTCAATATCATTTGTCGTCATGCTAGGTGGCAAGTTACGCCCAATACGGTAGATCATACCAACCCCACCGGAGATATTGAAAGTGCCAGCAGACTCCCGCACGTACGCGCGCGCTTCGCTCTCCCACTCGTGACGCAGTGTTTGCGCTTTCAGCAGCCACTCCTGCCGCGAGGCAAGCTGCACTGTTACCTCCGATCGAACTTGATCGTGCCACCCGAGCCACTTATCCATGTGCAGCAAATCATGCACCGCATTTTGAGTCTTGCCGGCCAAGGATGCCTTGCCCGTGGTGCCCACCTGCAACTCAGTGCCACAGCCAAATTTTTCCCCACGGTACAAATACCCGCCGCCAAATGCCAGGTAGCCGCAGTAAGGATGCTGTCCGGGGATGCTGCCGTAGCTATGATCCTCCGGGGTATACATATTTTGCGTGAGGGTTATTGCCCAAGCGTGCTTCTCGGAAATTTCGCGCGTAAAGTCAATGCGCGTACCATGCGAAAAGTTGCGATCTTCGCCAGATATGGAATCATTCTGAAAGACGACATGCAAATGATTTCTCGGCGCACTTGTATAACCCAGTTCTCCGGGTTGCGATATCGGGTTGGTGTATCCTGCCACACCTGCAACTGCTGCATAGACAACAACCGGTATTAATCCCATGCCCTCACTCTAGTCTAATATTCTACAAAGGTCAAGCCTATTTTGAGACAGGGCATCCGCTTGTGGATTGCAAAATTAAATGCAACAGGTTCTTGGCACAAAAAAGGGTGCCAAGAAGTTCAAAGCATGCTAGAGT
>CANRNS010000111.1 GCA_947632055.1 uncultured Akkermansia sp. | reverse complement strand
GGCATCAAGCATTCAGGAAATTCTCTTTGCTCGTTTTTGGCGACCCTTCGGTGACTTTATTTTTGAGGCAATGCGGTCCGATTGCGGCGTGCTGCATGCCGCGCGATGGGCTTGCAAAAAAGACATGGCAAGAGTATAATGCGGCGCGCGGCAAGCGCGCGGCAACAGGCACAAAGAAAACCAGGACGAGAAAATGATCAAGTGGATACTCAATAAGATCGTGGGGTCAAAGAACCAACGCGAAGTGCGCCGGTTGCAGCCGGTAGTCAAGAAAATCTTGGGAAAAGAAAAGGAATGGCAAGACAAGGATGCCGACTTCCTACGCGCAAAAACACTCGAATGGCAGCAGTATCTGCACCGCTTCAAGCCGCTGGACATGCCGCCGCGCGGCATTATTATGGCCGCCGATGAAGAAGCGTTGCAAGAGTATGCCGCCCGCCTCAACAAACGCTTTGAGGAACTGCGCGACCTTTTCCCGAAACTCCCGCAAGTTGAGGCCACGGCGGAGGCCATTGAGAACGGGAAAAAGGCTTTCTTGGACATCGAGCCGAAGTTTGACAAATTACGTGCCAAGTATTTGGAAGCCATCTTACCGGAAGCCTTTGCAGCCGTAAAATTGGGGGCGAGGCAACTGTGCGGCAGAACAATTGATGTGTGCGGCACTGCCACAGAGTGGAACATGGTGCCTTTTGACGTGCAGTTGCTGGGCGGCGTGGCCTTGCACCGAGGATTCATCGCCGAAATGGCGACGGGAGAAGGCAAGACACTGGTGGCGACTCTGCCGGTGTACCTGAACGCCCTCACGGGATTGGGTGTCCATGTGGTAACGGTCAATGATTATCTGGCGAAGCGCGACTCCATGTGGATGGGCGCGCTGTTCAACCACCTGGGACTGACGGTAGGTTGCATTCAAAGTATGATGCCAAATGACCTGCGCCGTGAACAATATGCCTGTGACATCACGTACGGCACGAACGCAGAGTTCGGCTTTGATTACCTGCGCGACAACGGCATGGCCTCCACCCGCGAGGCCCAAGTGCAGCGCGGTCACTATTTCGCCATCATCGACGAGGTAGATTCGATTCTGATTGATGAAGCCCGCACTCCGCTGATTATCTCCGGTCCCGCCGTGGTCGAAGTGGAACAGCAATACGATGCGCTGAAACCCACCGTTGAAAAAGTGGTGAAGGCGCAAGTGGAGCTGTGCAACCGACTCATGACGGAAGCTATGGAGCACGCGCAAGCGGGCAATGCGGAAGCGGCCGGTCGCTGTCTCTACAAGGTGAAGATGGGGATGCCGCGCAACCGGGCTTTCATGCGCAGCCAGCAGAACCCTGAGTACCGGCGAATGGTGGAAAAATACGAAATGTTCTTGTTGCAGGATCCCCGCAAACTTGAACAATACAAGCTCAAGGAGGAACTCTACTTCTGTGTGGATGAAAAGACGCACGACGCCGACCTCATGGAGCAAGGGCGACAACTCATCAGCCCCGGGCATCCGGAGGAATTCGTACTGCCAGATATCGGCACCGAATTTGTCAATATCGATGAGGATGAGCGATTGAGCGAGCGCGAGAAAGAACTGCGCAAACAGGAACTCACGCGCAAATTGGAGGAAACCGGCATTCGCCTGCACACCACCAGCCAGCTGCTCAAAGCCTACACCATTTACGAACGCGACAAAGAGTATGTGGTGAAGGAAGGTAAGATTATCATCATCGACCAGAACACCGGGCGTGAAATGCCCGGTCGCCGCTGGAGCGAAGGACTGCACCAAGCGGTAGAAGCCAAGGAGGGCGTAACCGTGGAGGAGGAGAATATGACCTACGCCACCATTACCATTCAAAACTACTTCCGCCTGTACAGCCGACTCGCGGGCATGACCGGCACCGCCGAAACTGAGGCGGCAGAGTTCCACGATATTTACCGGCTGGACGTGCTGCCCATCCCTACCAATAAGCCCTGCATTCGTGAGGACTTTAACGACCTCATCTTCAAGAGTCGCCGCGAGAAGTTCAATGCCGTGGTGGCCAAGATTGTAGAACTGCATAAAAAGGGACAGCCCGTGCTGATAGGCACCGCAAGCGTGGAAGCGTCTGAAACCCTCTCACGCATGCTCAAGATGGCCAAGATTCCGCATGAAGTGCTGAATGCGAAGAACCACCAACGCGAAGCTGAAATTATTGCTTTGGCCGGGCAGCGTGGCGCTGTCACTGTATCCACGAACATGGCGGGTCGAGGCACGGATATTAAGCTTGGAGACGGCGTAGCCGAGCTAGGCGGGCTCTTTGTGCTGGGGACGGAACGCTATGAGGCTCGACGAATTGATCGCCAGCTACGTGGGCGCTGCTCGCGCCAAGGGGACCCGGGCGCCTCGCAATTTTTTCTTTCCTTTGAAGATGACCTGATGCGCAACTTTGGCGGCAGCGAGCGCATGACGCGCATCATGGATCGCTTTGGCATGGAAGAAGGCGAAGCCGTAGAAAACCGACTCATGAACAAGGTGATTGAGGGGGCTCAGAAACGGGTGGAACAGCGCAATTACATGTGGCGCAAGCACGTGCTGGATTACGACGATGTCATGAATCAGCAACGGACCATTGTGTACGCTATGCGCAACGACGCCCTGCTCTGCGAAGAACCGCGCATCATGCTCTATGAGAACTTGGAGGAAGCGCTCGCTTTCAAGTGCGAAAGCTACGTGGACGATGAACACGATGGAGCGGTGCATGCCGAGAGCCTCAACCAATGGCTCAACACGGTTTTCCCCATCGGCACCGCAGGCGATGCCTCATGGTTGAACCATTTGAACTGGCAAGACGCCCAAAAACTGGTTGCCGAGCGCATCAAAGAACTCTACGAAAAGAAAGTGAGCGGTGAGCGTCCTGACTATGTGGATCGAATGGAACGCAGCATCATGCTGCAGGCTATCGACAGAATGTGGCAGCGCCACATTAACGATATGGATGCCTTGCGAGAAGGGGTACGCCTGCGCGCCCAGGGACAGCGTGACCCCCTTGTCGAATACAAGCGAGAGGCCTACAACCTCTTCGAAACCCTCATGCAGGACATTCAGCTGGATATGATTGCCCGTATGTTCCGCAGCACAACTAATCTGAGCGCTTTTGAAGACTTCCTTGCCTCACTCCCGTCCGATTTTGATTCACCGCGACTCGCAGCGGCGAGCGGAATGGAGGGCGATCTGCTGTCGAGCCTGCGCGAGCAGTTGCAACAACTTCACGAGCGTGAGCAAGCCGAAAACGAAGCGGCCTCCGGAACTATACCTGAAGGCATGACTCCTTCCAAAGAGAAAAAAATTCAGCTTCCCAATCGGAAAAAACGCCTCGTGAACATCAAACGAGAAAAGTCGCCTAGTTCTCCCGACAGCACAGCTCCAACCGATAACCCGGAGACTCCTCACCCCACCCTCTGACACGGCATGGCTGTGAATATACGCTCTGTGCTGGAATATGTGCCCTACTTCCGTGGGAAGCTTGTGGTGGTGCACATAGCTCGCACGCTACTCAAGGCGGATGAGCTTGTGGATGCGCTCCTCGATGCGGATGCATTGCATGAAATTGGCGTACGTCTGGCGCTAGTGGCAGAAGGAGATGATGCCTCAGTTCTGCAGCATCGTGCCGACAAATGCGAGATGCATGCCGCAGCCGTTCACACCCCACTCAGCAGTGGGCAAATCTCTGTGCAACGCGTAAGTGAAATTATCCAACGCCGCCAAGTGGCCATCGTTGCCTCAGGCGCATGCGGACGCTTCGACGAGGGAAGCGTGAGTTTAGCCGTACAGCTTGGCGCTGCCAAATACATTTGTTTGCAAACGGACGAAATTCCTTCGCACGCAGGTCAACCCATTTTTGCTATCCCTGAAAGCGAGGTGGCAAATGCTGTTGACCTTCCGTGTTCTCACCCGGAGGAACTACTGGCTGCAGCAGAAGTATGCCGTCGCGGGGTGGCTCGTGTGCACCTGCTGAATGGGAAGCAACGCGGCGTGCTGCTCGACGAACTTTTCTCTGAGGAAGGCGTAGGCGCCATGGTGCACGCGGACTCCTATCGTGAAATTCGTCCGCTTCAGGAGGAGGATATACCCGAACTTCTCTCCATGATCGCCCGCTGTGTGGCAGATGCCAAACTCGTGCAGCGCACCTACGAAAGCATACATGACAACCTGGGCAGCTACTACGTGCATACGCTGGACGACACCATCGTGGGCTGCGTGGCTCTCTATCCTTACCCGAAAGAACAATGCGCTGAACTTGGCTGCCTCTTCATCAAAAAAAACTACGAAGGGCATGGGTATGGACGCGCCATGTGCCGCTTTGTGGAGCAGAAAGCGCGTGAACTGGGATTCAAACGAATTTTTGCCGTATCGCAAAGTGCGGTCGACTACTTTCGCACCCGACTGCACTACGCCCAACTGCCGCGCACCGATTTGCCGACTTCCCGTTTGCAAGCGCTGGAAGCAAGCGGGCGCCAATCGGAAGTGTTTGGCAGACTCCTCTAACCGGCATCCGTTCCAAGAAAGAAGACCCCATAGATGGTTATCGACGCACCGTGTAATATAAACCATTGATTATTTGCGAATTGCGATTTTAAAGCAAACATACCGCGTGCGCGAGGCGAACTTAAAGCAAGGCGGAATTCTCGAACTTCTTTCGTCCATGAAAACGCATGGAAAATGGGCTCAATGACTCCGAAGAAAATTTGATTAGGACACGTACGTCTCTAACCCCGGCTTTTGCACGCTGTGGGAACAAAAACGGGCGCGTTCCAACAACGAACGCACCCGGACTTTTATTTCAAGCCTTAACCAGCTCAGCCTTCAGGAGTAAGCACCCGGTAATTTGGTGACGTTTGGCGGCCGCGCTTATCCTCCGGGAAGACGTCCTTACCCTCCTTAAACACTCCGACAATTTCGTCATCATCAGACTCTTTGATGTTACTCGCCTGGTCACTGACCGATCCATCGCAAGAAAGCACGAAGAAGTGACCGCGAAAGGACGTCATGTCAATCCGCAGTTTGTCGCCGGGGTACGGCGTGTCGGAGGGATACACAGAACACATGGAAAGAGGGGCGTTGCTCTTGTTGACAGCAATCTTCACGTTATCATCCTGCGGGTCGCGACGCATCACGTAAGACATCGCATTCTCCCCGCGAGTCAAGGCTTTGCCGCCCGCCAACTTTTCATCACCCTCTTCTTGAATATTGAGTCCAGGGGCGGACAATTTGGCAAAGAAGATTTTTTCAGACCCCACATTGTTCGTAAAGAAGAGTTGGCGGAAGTATGCGTTGGAATGATCTCCCTTCAACTCGCCGAAGTCAGTATCGGCATTGTCCTCCTGCAAGCGCTCCCCGGTATCATCGCATGGGAAGCTGCCATTATCCATTTTGAACTGCTGAAGCAAGACGAAAACTTGCTTCATATTGGAACTGGCTTTCTGACGGTCGCCATCATTCATGTGGTCAAGGATCGGGCCATAGCTGATGGAAGCAAGTGTGGCAAGAATGGCTACCACGACCATCAACTCGATGAGGGTAAATCCGCTTTTATATGTTTTCTTAAGAATAGAAGTTTTCATAAAGCTGTTTGGACTTCCGAGACAAGTTAGCATGCCGTGGCAAGGAATGCAAGAAAGAAATTGCAATCGCACGCAAAATGTGGATTGCAAAATTAAATGCAACAGGTTCTTGGCACAAAAAAGGGTGCCAAGAAGTTCAAAGCATGCTAG
>CANRNS010000110.1 GCA_947632055.1 uncultured Akkermansia sp. | reverse complement strand
ATCATGCCATTTTTGCTATCAAATGTGTAACCTATGTTTTGAAACTTTTCTGTTACCTATGTCGTGAGACTGTACCTGCCTCTACCCCTCCTTCCGCAACTGCGGTTATTCCACCTCAGTCCCGCGTATTTTAACACCCCAAATTAAGCGTTTTCGGTAGGTCCTTCACTAGCTATTGGGGCTGCTTTTTCCTGGGACGGATGTGCAGTTGCTCTGACGGTTATCTATATTTTCTTGCGTGGGGCGAGCAGGCTGATGTAAGATGAGCGGACGATGAAAACGCGACACCTTATAACACCCTCAGTCTTGTTGGCGGCTCTAGCGACCTTACCGCTCGGGCACGCTCTCGAAACTCCCCATGATATTTTCACGCAACTGAGCGCACCTGCGAAAGCGGTTCCCATGCAAGAGAGCGCGCGAGCCAAGGCATTGCCAGCGCTGGCCTATCTGCCGGCGGAGGCAGAGTTTGTGCTGGCCCTGCGTGATGCGGGTTCCGGCACCCAAGAGTTGATGCGGCTCTTCGGGTGCACGATGAGCGAGGAGCAGACGCGCTGTATGGAGAGCATGGCAGACGCCGCCATTGTGTTCGGCAGCAAGGGGAGTACACCGGCGATGGCATTGCCCATGTTGATGTATGCCGCACGAGCGGAAAGCTTAGCACGCCTCGAGGCACGCTGGTGCGAGAGGGCGAAACCGGAATACGTGGCGGCCATACACCGCGCCTTCAGAAAACAAACGGAAATCAACAAAGGCGAGCTGTTAGGCGCGCTGGAACGTTTCCACCCTGCCCCTGTCTATTACGCGGCGACCCCCAAGCCGGGGCATGAAGAGCATTTTGCAGACGCACACACGCAAATGATCGAGGCTTTGCGTGAGTTTGCCGATCGGAAAGCAGGCGTGCAATTCGTGCAACACGGAGCGTACAGCGGCCTGCGTCTGTCGCAGCTGCGGGCGCTGGAACTCATCACCGGACAGGCGCCACAGGATGCCGAGATCAGGCTTGCGCTCGAGCAGCGCGAACTCTTCCTGCTCACCAAAAGGGTGGAACATGGGGCTGTGTGTGTGATGTGCGAAAACCCGGACGACATATCGCTGCCAGACGCCCCTGCCTTTTCCATGCTCTACTCACCCAAATTAGACCGCAGCGATCCGCACATGCACCACTTGCTGGCCACGGCATGGGTGAGCGCCTCACTTTCATCTGCTGTGCGCGCTACATCCATTCTGGATCGTCTGAGCATGGCGCAGGCCGTGGTGAATACACTGCGCGAGGTGTCCATGGAAGACCCCAAGCACCGCCAAGAGTACGAGATGGCGTCCGCCGGGGCGGCCGCCCTGGCGCTCTGCCCCAGCGCTCTGGAAGCTGTCAGCACACCACTTACCATGCAAATGTGGCAGCAGGGAAATGAGGTGACAGCCGAGACGGTGGCCGGAGCCCGAGGGATGACCTTCGAACCCGGTACGTTGCGTCTGGTGTCGCAAGCCACCGCGCCAGGCACCTTCTTTTACATGGAGAGCAGCGCTTTTGCCGTTTCACATTTCACGGATGCAGCAGCATGCCGCAACAAGCTCATGACACAATTGCCCGCCCTGTGCAGCGGCATTGCCCTGACATTGCGCGAAGATGATCGCCGTGCGACGGAGGCGTGGGTGCATTATATGAGGCTGCTTGCGGGGGACATCGAATCGCTGGGAGATGCGCTGGGCACGTTGGGAACGGGCTTGGGAGCTCCCTTTGCGCTTGTGGGCGCAGAACTGAAGAAAGATGAAGACGCATGGGCGCTGGGTGCAGCGGTGAGGAACCGGCAAGCCATCTCGGATGCCTGGCGACAAATTCTTGAAAGTACGGGGCGGGTTCTTGGCAAACTCGGGGTGCCTCCCATCCTGGTGCACGCCCTACCCATTGAACACCGTGCGCTCGGAAACCAAGCCGACAGCTACACACCAACTCTTCCGCTGGCCAATGAGCGGGCACTGCCTACCGTCACGCTCAATTCGCAGTATTTTGTGCTGGGGAACGACAAGACATTGAATGCGCGCATCCTCACAGAGGCCCAGGGTGAAATGCCATTCTGCGGCGCGGTGAACTCTATACACCTGCCGACTCTTGCACGCCTTGTGAACGCCATGAACTGCCCTCTGGTGACAGATTCGCCCTGCGCGTCGCGACTTGCTGCATTCCTGCAACGACTTTCAGAGCGCGTGGAGTGGATTTTTTCCACTTCGACCATCACAGATGGATTGCGCACTGCCCGAGCGCGCATGTTGCTGCGAGCTCAGTAGCCTGTCCCGCGAAGGCAACAAGACTCGCAGGGGCGTCCCCCGATCCAGGGCAACGGCATCAAGAAATGCGGTTGCCCTGGTCCCGGATCAATCCAAAGCCATGAGGAATGATCACGGGCGCGGTGATCCTCAGTAAAAAGAGGTGGAACGTCGGCCGTGGGATTCATCCTCCCACGCCGGGGCAAGGTATTTGCTCCTGCAAAGCTCAGCGAGATCGGATTCGTAACCTTCCCAAGGAGAAGCCGACTCGAGCAAGCTCACCTGCGGCGAAAGAAAGTGCGCAAAATGGGTTTCCCAACCAGGGAGCGGGGAGCACTGCTGGATGAGGCCTTGGTGCAGCACGGCTCCACGGTAGCGGCGCTGTCCCGCACCGGCCAGTTTGCGCCCGGCGGAATCTACAATATCGCTCGCAACCGGGCTTGCCCAACAAGCACGGCCGCCGGGAGGCGCATCGCAGGCAAGCAAGCGACAAGGCACGCCAGCTTCCTGAAGCGCCCGCGCCAATGCGCCGTGGATGTGAGCATACAACACACTGGCCGGAGGAAGTGGCGGGGCGTCCGATGGGGGAGCTGGCAGGGTCAACGTGTAGGTGACGCCATGGCGGTGGTCAACAATGCCACCGCCGGTCCAGCGGCGAATGTAATGGGCAGCCCCGGGGAAGATGGAGCGAGCCGTGCCGACTGTATCAAAGTAGCCGAAGCTCACGCAGCTATCCCGCCACCCATAGACGCGCAGCCAAGCTTCCGACCGACCAAGCAGCAATTCATCAGTGGCCATATTCTCGTAGCCACCACGTGCCAAAGGATCCAACCACAAGGTAAGCTGCGTCAATCCAAGCGCTTCTGTTGCGGCATTCATGGGCGCTTGCATCAAAGTGGCGGAGGAAGAGAGACGGAACGCGAGAACGAATGCGTGTAGCGCGAGAAGAACTCCTCCAGTTTGGGAGGGCGGCGCTGACCCAACCGCACTTGTTCCACGAGCGCCACACCTTCTTCGGTAAGCACGGTGATAGAAATTTCAGCGGAGACAATGCGAGCGTTTTCAAGTTTGGCGCCCTCTGCATCAGCCCAATTGCTATAAAGGCGAAAACGATTTGCGCCTTTTTTTGCGATACTGGAAAGCACAGGCACACTCTTCATGTTGTAGGTCGCTTCTGAACCACCTTCCCCTCCCTCAGAGTTGGAATATTGAACATTCAGGATCAAATTGAGCTCCACGATGTTCTCACAGAGGAAACCATCACCCTCATGGGTTTCAAATTGGGCGAAACCTGCCTCGATGTTGTCCTTACCGAGAAGCCGGTCATAGGCATCGCGCGGACTGACCGTATGGCGGTAGAGGGAGAAAAGAGGAAAAGTCTCCGTGTCGCCTTTGCGAGAGGGAAGGTTGAGAATATGATCGCGAAACTTGAGGCGATAGGAGACAGCGCCTACGTCTCCCTGAGTTTCAGGCTGGCTGGCAAGGAGGGAACGGTACGCATTGCGTTTGGAATCGGATGCGCTCACGGGAGGATTTCGATCCGGCAGGCATGCGAAGAAGATCAAGCGCACCGACTTGGGAATTTCGAGACCCTTGGGCAACCCCCTCATCACGCCATCTTCCTCGGCAAACAACCATTGATAGTCCGGAGCATTTGAGCGCACTTGGATGGATTCAAGATCATCCGCGATGGTTTGCAGCGCCATGCGAGCTGCAACCGAAGTGCTTGTGTCCTGTTCAACCGATTTCCACAAGGCGATGCCTTGATTGGTAAGCTGCATAATCACGATGACCAAAATGGCGGTGATAGCCATGGCCGTAACGAGTTCAACCAAAGTGAAAGCGCTCCGAAGCCGACGGATACATGGAAATTGATAGGTCATATCCAAAAAATGGGGGACGAGTCAGCGTCGAATCGACATGTTGGTGGAGAAAATGGGGCGTCCAATGCGCGACCAGGGACGTTTTTTATAGCGATCGGGGTTGGGCGGCACCATCAGATAAAAATCCGCCCGGAAGGTGATTGTTCCGCCCCACGGATTCTGATCGGAATCACTGGAGAAATATTTTTGCGGGGAGGAAGCCTTGGCGATAACGCCGGGGGTGCGACTCAATCTGTATTGGCCGGTGCCGTCCTGCTCAATTTGTGTGAACTTGACGAGGAAAACCGGACCCACCGCATGGACGATATCTTTGCGATGAATGGGGTTATCCATGGTGCAAGCCAGGGAGACAAGCTGGGTGTCCTTACCCGGACGACTTTTCATGATCGGGATGGGAGGAAAGGTTCCATCGGCCCGCTGCGAAGCGGATGTGTCAGCCCGATATGAAAAAATGACCACCGTTGTGGCGGGCTTGGCGGAGGCCTGTATCCAGTAAAAGCCCTTGTCAAAGGCGCAGGTGTATTTGCCGGGAGCGGAAGTATTGCTTCCTTTGGCGAGTTCGTTTTCACGCACGGTGTTCATCTCGGCGCGCAAGATGCCCACCACACGATCTGTTTCTTGCTTTGTGAGCGCTTTTCGAATCATGCCGCGAGCCGGGACAAACACCGTCAGAAAAATGGATATGAGCATCCCGATGAGTGCAACGGCAAGAAGGGTCTCCATCAGTGTGAAGCCCCTGCTGCTGTGCTGGTCAATTTTATTCATAGATGGGAATCACATTTACTCGAAGATTTGTGTACGGGTACGCAGGGGCGTCGTATAACCGGAAGGCCAAAGCACAAGGCCCTTCACGCCAATGGGACGACGCTTTTTATCCCTCTGCAAAGGCACAAGCCCGTCCACTGCTCCCTTGCCAACACCGCGGTGCGCCGTTACCAGAACAATGCGCTGCGGTTGAGAAGGGTTCGAGGGATCGGATCCCGGAGCAACAAAATGACCTTTTTCGTCGAATTCGAAATAGAACGCGCGTGTCCTGTTTTTCTTGCCAACGAGGACGCGGCTGGAGCCGATCTTGTTCGGGCTTCCCCCCGCCCAGGAAAGGGATTTGCTGAACGTGGGAGAGAAATATACGCCAGCGGGCAGCATGGCCCCGGCAGACGTAGAAACCCACTTGCCCTGAACGGAAACATCACTCCCATCGTATGAGCCATTTTCCTTCAGATTGCGTTTAAGCATCTGGACAACCATGTAGCGGAGATGACGGGAATTGATCGTCGTGTCGGCCGGGTCATCCACGATGACGAGGCGCGTGTAGGTATCATTCCCCAAGGCTGTTGCCCGCGCCTCCTCAATCATGTTGGCCATCAAATCAACGCCGGAGTCCAGGGTGCGTCCGGTACCGGGATCCCTCAACACAGTGGATGCTAGTGACATCATAATGCCAATGATAGCCACTACAACCAACAGCTCAATGAGTGTGAAGGCAGGTACTCGCCGGGTGCTTCGTCTCTTTATGGACCTCATGGATCGATACAACTGGCAGCTTGATGATTAAGCCTGTCCTCTTTTACCAGAAATCGACAGCTTCTTCAACCTTTTTTTTCGGAAGTGTGGATTGCAAAATTAAATGCAACAGGTTCTTGGCACAAAAAAGGGTGCCAAGAAGTTCAAAGCATGCTA
>CANRNS010000109.1 GCA_947632055.1 uncultured Akkermansia sp. | reverse complement strand
AAAATTATCGTCTCAGGGTCCTGCTGGAATGCTCCCACCTGTTCATCGAAAAACGCTCTTTCCACAAAAATTTGGGTGACCCCATTTTTTCATACGCAGACCGCCTTTTGGAGTTGATTTTGGCAAGGAATGGGTGTAGAGTCAGGGTGATGACAGGAGCGGGCGCTACCGGTTTGTGCCGCTGAGCCTGCCGCACCAATATTTCACACCATGAATACTACATACAGCACTATTGATGCCAATGAAGCTGTGGCATCCGTTGCCTACCGTTGTTCAGAGGTAGCCGCCATCTATCCCATCACTCCTTCCTCGCCCATGGGAGAATCTGCCGAGACATGGACGGCAGTGGATCGTAAAAACTTATGGGGCACGGTGCCCAGCATTGTGGAGATGGAAAGTGAAGCTGGAGCGGCTGGCGCCGTGCACGGAGCGCTGCAAACCGGTTCGTTAGCTACGACGTTTACGGCCTCGCAAGGCTTGCTGCTCATGATTCCCAATATGTTTAAGATAGCCGGTGAGCTTACGCCGTGCGTTTTCCACATTGCAGCGCGTGCCATAGCGGCGCAAGGGCTTTCCATCTTTGGCGATCACGGGGATGTGATGGCTTGCCGCGCCACCGGTTTTGCGATGCTTTGCGGCGCCAACACTCAAGAAGCTCCCGATATGGCTGCCATCGCCCACGCTGCCACCCTGGAAAGCCGCGTGCCCTTCATCAACTTCTTTGATGGTTTCCGCACCTCGCACGAGGTCGGCAAGATCGCCGATATTTCCGATGACACGCTGCGGGCCATGATCGACCAAAAGCTCGTGGATGCTTTCCACGCGCGCGCCCTCACTCCGGATGCTCCTGTCGTGCGTGGCACTGCGCAGAATCCGGATGTTTATTTCCAGGGTCGTGAAACCGTCAACAGGTTCTACAATGCCGTGCCCGGCATCGTGAAAAAAGCCATGAAGAAGTTTGGCGATCTCACCGGACGCTATTATGATTTGGTGGAGTATGTGGGTTCCCCCACTGCCACGCGCGTCATCGTCATCATGGGTTCCGGCGCTGAGGCATGCTGGGAAACCGTGCAGGCTCTCCAGGAAGACGTGGGCGTGCTCAAAGTGCGCTTGTATCGTCCGTTCCCGGCAGAAGACTTTATCGCCGCACTGCCCAAGAGTGTGAAAAAGATCGCTGTTCTGGATCGCACGAAGGAGCCGGGCAGCCAGGGCGAGCCGTTGTTGCAAGACGTGCTGCAAGCGTTGGCAGACGCCTCGGTGCGCGGGGCGTTGCCCTTTGCGTTGCCCAAGGTTGTGGGAGGCCGGTATGGCCTCGGCTCCAAAGAGTTCACGCCTGCCATGGTAAAGGGAGTGTATGATGAGTTGACCAAGGATGAGCCCATGACCGGCTTTGCCGTCGGTGTGGAGGACGACGTGACCGGTCAATCGATCACCTACGATCCGAATTTCTCGACCGAGAGCGATACCGTGACGCGCTGCATGTTCTATGGTCTTGGCTCCGACGGTACTGTGGGTGCCAACAAGGACGCCATTAAAATTATCGGCAAGCACACGGATCTGTATGTGCAAGGGTACTTCGTGTACGACTCCAAGAAGTCCGGCTCTTCCACGGTGTCGCACCTGCGTTTTGGAACTACGCCCATTCACAGCACCTATCTCATTACCAGCGCCAACTTTATCGCGCTGCACCAGCCCAGTTTGCTAAACACGTTTGATTTCCTGCAAAATGCCGCGCCTGGAGCCACGTTCCTCATGAACACCTCCGTGGAGCCTGCTAAAGTCTGGGACTCTCTGCCCGCACGTATGCAACAGCAGATCCTCGACAAACATATCACCATGTACTGCATCGACGCTTTCAAGGTGGCCAAAGCCACTGGCATGGGCGGGCGCATCAACATGATTATGCAGACGTGCTTCTTCAAACTTTCCGGCGTTATCCCGGCGGATGAAGCTATCGGCTACATCAAGGAGGCCATTAAGAAGACGTACGGTAAGAAGGGAGAAGAGGTGGTTGCCAAGAACATAGCCGCCGTGGATGCTACGCTCGAAAATCTGCACCAGGTGCCTCTCGGATCTTCCATCACCGGTCATGAAATTCCGCCGCCTCTTCAGGGTAACCCTCCTGCCTTTGTACGCGATGTGCTCGGCAAGATTGTCACGGGCAACGGCGATGACGTCAAAGTTTCTGAAATGCCTTGCGATGGTACGTTCCCCTCCGGCACCACGCAGTACGAAAAACGCGACCTCGCGTTGGAAATCCCCGTGTGGAACCCGGAAACTTGCATTCAATGCGGCAAATGTACGATGGTGTGCCCGCACGCCTGCATTCGTGCTCAAGTCACTGATCCGGCTAATCTCGAGGGCGCTCCTGCGAGCTTCAAGAGCGCCGATGCCAAAAAGATGCACAAGGATTGGCAGGGCAAGAAGTTCATCATCCAAGTTTCGGCGTCGGATTGCACAGGCTGCACTCTCTGCACACACGTGTGTCCGACGGGTTCCGTGGTGATGACTCCGTCCTCCGTGGCGCTCAAACCGGAGGCGGAAAATTGGAAGTTCTTCAATGACTTGCCTGATCCGGATCGTACGATTGTGGGGCGCGACAAGGTGAAGGATGCGCAGTTCTTGCGTCCGCTCTTTGAGTTCTCCGGCGCCTGCGCCGGTTGTGGCGAAACCCCATACATCAAGATGCTCTCCCAGCTCTTTGGCAATCGCTTGGTAGTGGCCAACGCTACTGGCTGCTCCTCGATTTATGGCGGCAACTTGCCCACCACCCCGTGGAGCCACGACAAAGAAGGACGCGGTCCCGCTTGGTGCAACAGCCTTTTTGAGGACAATGCCCAGTTTGGCCTCGGCTTCCGTGTGTCGCTGGATAAGAAACAGCAATACGCGCTGGAACTTTTGCATGCTGCAGCTCCTGTGATTGGCGAGGCCCTCGTGCAAAGCCTGCTGGACAACCCGCAGAAGAGTGAAGCCGACATTGCGAAGGCACGCGAGACCGTGGAACAGATCAAGGCGGCCTGCGGTTCAAATCCGGATTTGGCCGCCCTCAAAGCTCAGGCCAACTACCTGGTGCGCAAGTCCGTCTGGATTATCGGCGGCGATGGCTGGGCTTACGACATCGGGTACGGCGGTTTGGATCACATCCTCGCCTCCGGTCGCAATGTCAAGGTACTCGTGCTGGACACCGAGGTGTACTCCAACACCGGTGGTCAATGTTCGAAATCCACCCCTCGCGCTGCCGTGGCTAAGTTCGCCACCCGCGGCAAGGACCAAGTGAAAAAGGACATCGGCTATATGGCCATGACCTACGGCAACATCTATGTCGCTTCCGTTGCTATGGGCGCCAATGATGAACACACCCTCAAGACGTTGCTGGAAGCGGAGGAGTACGATGGCCCGGCTCTCGTCATTGCCTACAGCCACTGCATCAACCACGGCATCAACATGGCCCAGGGACTCGACCACCAGAAAGACGCCGTAGATTGCGGGCGCTGGCTGCTCTACAACTTCAATCCTGATCGCATCAAGGAGGGCAAAAACCCGCTCATCCTCAAGAGTAAAGCTCCCAAGAAGGACGTGCGCGAGGCCCTGCTCGGCGAAAACCGCTTCCGCCTGCTGGCCAAGAACAACAAGGCTCATTTCGACCAGTTGCTCGCCTTGGAGGAAAGCGATATTAAACGCCGCTGGCGCCTTTACCAGTCCTTGGCTGCCATCGATTACTCCGAGCCGACTGCCCCTCCGCAGGAGTAAGGAGAAGCGTCTATCCTTTACCACACGGGAGGAGCGACCGTTCCTCCCGTGTTTTTACGATGTCCCTTATCCACATTCCCAGTTACGCTGCCGAGGTCATCCATGAGCTGGAACACATGGGGTTTTCCGCCTATGTCGTGGGCGGGTGTGTGCGGGACAGCTTGCTGGGGCAAAAGCCGACAGATTGGGACGTATGCACGGATGCTACGCCGGACGAGATGCTGCAGGTTTTTCGCCAGTGGCGTCTGTTTAAGACTGGGCTAAAACATGGTACGATCACCGTGCGTTCTCATGGACGCAACGTGGAAGTCACTACCTTCCGCACCGATGGAGGCTACTCCGATAATCGCCATCCCGATGCCGTTCGCTTTGTCCCACACGTGCAGGATGATCTTGCTCGCCGTGACTTCACCATCAATGCTATGGCCTACAATGATCGCGATGGCTTGGTGGATGTCTTTGGCGGACAGCAGGATCTGGTTGACAGCACCCTGCGCTGCGTGGGTGAACCCGACGTGCGTTTCCAGGAAGACGGCTTGCGTATCTTGCGAGCCCTGCGCTTTGCCGCTCGTTTGAGCTTCGGCATTGAAACGGAAACAGCCTATGCCATTCGCCGCAACCGCCTGTTGCTCGAAAACATCAGTGCCGAGCGCATATTCAAGGAATTGCAGGGCATTTTAATTGCCCCGGGAGCGGGGGATATGCTTACGGCTTTTCCGGAAGTTTTTTCAGTCATTTTGCCGGAACTCGCCGGACTGGTCGGGAATTCAGATGTCGATGGCGTGGATCGCTGGACTTTCACTATACGCGCTGTCCAATCGGCGCCTGCAGGAGATTTCCCCAACCGTCTGGCCATGCTCTTGCATCAGCTTCCCTTGCGTGCTGTGCGTTCTACCCTGGCTCACCTGAAGAGCGACAATTCCACCGCGCGCTATGTAACCACGTTGCTGGAGTTTCTGCCCCTTCCTTTGCCTGTCACGCGCCCGGAGATGCGACGCTTCATCGGTGCCACCTCGCGAGAAATGGCGCAGCATATCATCAATGCTCGCGGCGTGATTGACAAGCTTCACCGGCACTCTCCTTTGGCAACTCGCACGGCCTCCCTGCTGCTCGCCGAGGTATTGGAATCCCCTCCCGCCTATGCGGTACGACACCTCGCCATCGGCGGCAATGATCTCATGGAGCATCATCTCGCGCAGGGCCCCCTCATTGGACAAATCTTGGAGCAACTCCTGCGTGAGGTTCAGGACGAATCATTGCCTAATTCGCGACTTGCTTTGCTCCATCGAGCATCCGAGCTTTCGCATCCCTGAGATGCCGTGTGAGGAAGGATCAATCGTCAATCGTGTCTTATAAGCAACCGCACTAGGAAATGCGCTCGCCGCTCCTCTTCTGGATCCATCTCTCCAGCTTCTTCCGGTTCCTCTTCTCGTACCAGTTGTTGCATATCCTGTACTCTTTCCCCAATATCCTCACGGGATCCACGTAGTAGCTCACATGGCGCTTCCCTCCCCCTTCCGCTCCCCCGGCAGGCATCAACACCGCGTACGACAACCCGAACAACGCCTGCGAATACTCCTTGTCGCACAAATTCTCCACGAGCCTTCTGTCGTGGATCTCCGCAAGCATGTCCCGAAACCTCCCCTGCACAATCTCTCCGATCTTCTCCCCTCCCTTGGGCTTCCTCTGCTCCAAGTCTCCCCGCTCTTCCCGCATCTTCATCCATCGTTCGATGCTCTCCATATTCTTCCCATACCACTCCTTGCAAACCCGATACCCCTTGCCGAATGCCACCACCGGCTCCTCATCGTACCACATGTGCAGCTTCTTGCTCCATGTCTTCTCTGACACCGGCAGCAGCATCGCATACGGTATCCCAAAGGTCTTTTGTGAATTGCAAGGACAAATGCAACATACATCGAAAGGAGTTGAGATGTAACGCGCGGGGAAGGGCTAGCAAAATTACAGGTTAGGTTAGCAAATTAGCGGATGGGCAGGGGGGAAGATGAAGAAAATCAATGAAAGATCGTTCAATGACTAAGTTTATTAAACACCACCCAATACTATGAAACATCAAAATCCAAACAGAGAGGCGGAGAAAATGCTGAACGCCATGGGCGCGGCATGGTTCATTGCCTACACGTACTACAAGAGAAAGCTCAAGGAGCTTTCGAAATGGGAGAAGGACGAGGGGCTTGTGCGGGAATTGTGCAACATCAAGTATTCCAAAAAGACCTTTGGGATTGTGGATTGCAAAATTAAATGCAACAGGTTCTTGGCACAAAAAAGGGTGCCAAGAAGTTCAAAGCATGCTAG
>CANRNS010000108.1 GCA_947632055.1 uncultured Akkermansia sp. | reverse complement strand
CGCCACTATTTTACCCCTCTCTTCTCATGACTTCAACTTTTTCTGTCATCTGTTGCATTTAATCTTGCAATCCACATGAGAGACGGAAGGTGGAGGTAAAGGTTTCAGTGCCGAGGCGACATTCTAAGCGGTTGAGGGAACGAACGACTTGTGAGAAGTTTTCATTTTGGAGCGGAAGATCATCTCCTGAAAGCGCTTTTCGATCCTAAGGGCTCGGTATGGGTGTCAGCGAGACAGGCTTTTTCGAGATCCGAGAATTATTTTTTCTTGTCCAGGTAGATGGTACATGTGGCAACTGATGGCATTGTCGTTAACGCGTCAATATATATACGGTCCGGTTTTCCAAAGAAAGATCGTAGAAAAAAAGATCATGTATATGCTCCTGCGATAAGGACGAAAAGTCGTAGCGGACAGAAGGTTCTCAACGTATCGAGATGGTCGTCATACTTCAAATGGGGCTGACTTGCACCTACAAAAGATGTCGATTAAACAAGGCCGAGTTCGATAGCAAGGCTGTTGAGCTTTTTCGTTGACGCTCGCCCCTTCATGGCGAGAGAAGCAGCAAAGAGAGAAAGGCGCCATTCTTCGACCATCAACGCGTAACGCAACCAAATGGCGGAGTCGGCGTGATGCGCATATCGTTCGTAGAACACGGCGGGTACAGCGGCATCAAAGCTGGCGAGGCGGCTGAGATCATCTGCGAGTGGGCGGTGAGAGAGACGCTGCAGACGCTCACTCATGCCGCGCACAAACCGCAGGTAATCTGGAAGGGTATCCGGCGAACCGGCACATAAGAATCCGGGGCGAGTGAGCCAAGCCCACTGGCGTTCCAAGTCGCTGAGGATGCGCGTGGCCGCGGGAGTGCCGACGGAAGCAAACCGGAAGGAGCTGAGCGCATCTTGCGTAGTGGCGAGTTGCTGCCACACGCGAAAAATACTGCCTGCGAGGGTGTCGTAGAGGTTGGCGCGCACACGTTCGCAAGCGTTGTCGAAGTCCTCTGCGGAGCGCGGAAGCGGACCGAGCGTCGCATCGATGGCAGCGTTCACGGAGAGTTGGGCATTTTCTTTCGGTCGTACGCCGACCGTGGAAAGAGCCAATCGCGCCTGCACGTCCGCGATGGGGAGCCGTTTTTTGATGGCTTGCAGGAAATCCCCGCAGCGCAGAGAGACCAGGCGGCGCACACCCGCGCGATGCACGAACTCGGCTTGCTCCGCCGTGGGGCAAATGCGCACACGCACGCAGTTGCCTTCATCGGCGAGGGCGGGATATCCCATGTCATTCCCCACCGGCACGGTTTCCGGCAGGTTCCCGCAGTCCCAACGAGTCATCGGCGAGGAGGAGAAAGAACGTGCGGCCTGCTTATGGAAGCGTTTTTGGCAGTAGGCAGCGAGGGCGGCGCGCAGTTGCTCAGCATCGGTACCAAGCGCGAGCTCCTGCCCCTCATCATCGCACACCCAAATTTTGGTGACATATTCCGGGAGCATGCGGGAGGCGTCCAATTCATCCGGGTGGCAGAAACGACCAGTGCGGCGGCGCACAAAGTCGGCAAGCTCGCGCAGGAGGTGCTGTTGCGGTTCGCGACCGGCCTGCTCATCGCAAAAAAGCTGCGCGGTTTCAGAAAGCGGCATGAGTTGCTGTCGGTTGAATTTGGGCAATGTACGCAGCAGCATTTCTACGCGCCGAGGAAGATGTGCGGGTACGCCCCAGCTCGGCAGGTAGTCCGGAAAAGCATCCAGTTGGTCAATGTGAACGCCGATAGTCACTCCATCATCCGGCTCACCGGGAGCATGGCGGTAATAAATGGGGTAGGAATCGCCTCCGGCCCTAACTTCGTCCGGGTAAAGATCGGGTGGGGCATTGTCCTCACCGGGGTAGACGCACTCCTCATATGGAATATCGAGAAGATGCGGGTCGCTTTCTAGTGCGTGGGAAAGCCAATCACGCAGCGACTTTTCAGAGGTGCAGTAAGCGGGGATTCGCTCATCGAAAAAGTGGTATATGGATTCCGGACATCGAACGAGGCCACAACGCCGCAGCTTGTGCTCTGCGCAATCGACGCGCTCCATCATGTTGGCCAGGTGCGCGAGAAAAGGATAGCTGCCCTGCATATTCTGCTGCAGGATGCCATCGCGAATCATGATGGCGCGAGCTTCTGCGGGGTGGTAGCGCGCATAGCTGATGCGGCGCGACTCCACAATGGTAAGCCCATTGCACACCACGCGCTCCTGTGCGTACACCACGCCGGCTTTGGCATCCCACTCTGGGGCGAAGGCATGGCACGAGCACAGATGAGGCGCAACTTGCTCCACCCAGGCGGGGTTCAGGACCGCCGCCCGCCTCAACCACAAGCGACCGGTTTCAGTGAGTTCTGTGCCGAAGACCCAAGGCGCTCGGTTTCTGCGACGGAAAAGGCCACTGCCGGGAAAGAGAGAAAAGGAACGACCGGCCGTGCTGCGGTAGAGCTTTTCCTCGCGATTCCATGTACCGATCTGCAGGGGGGCGCCGGCAAGAACGGTGCGGTGAATGCTGTCCGCCGACGCTTGTTCATGCTCCGGAGGAAGGGGAGGCACCCGCCAGCGCAACGCGAGAGCCAAAGAAGCGCGCAGGTCCTGCTCCAGATTGTGCCACTCCACTGCGCGCGTGAAAGAGATAAAATGGGAGGCGCACCACTTGCGCAGGGCGTTGCGGCGCAGCTTGCGTCCCTCGCGAAACTCATCCATCGCGCGCCACATCCGCAACAGGGACAGGTAATCGCTCTCCTCATCTCGCCAGAGAGCATGCGCGCGGTCAGCCTCCTCGGCGTGTTCGGAAGGCCGTTCGCGCGGGTCTTGAATACTCATGCCGGCCACCAGTACCAACGCCTCCGGAACGGCGTTTTCGTGCTGCGCTTCCAGCAGGATACGGCCCAGACGAGGGTCAAGCGGCAGGCGTGCGAGCTGCCGACCAATCGAGGTCAGACGTTTACCATGATCCATGGCGCCGATTTCGCGCAAGGTTTTGTAGCCTTCGCGGATGAGACGATCGCTCGGCGGGTCGGGCAAGGGAAATTCACTGAGCAGCGGCAAATGTAAGTCCGCCATGCGCAGGATGACCCCAGCCAGCGCACTGCGGCGTATTTCCGGGTCAGTGTGGGCATCACGCGTGTTAAAATCTTGCTCGCTGTACAGGCGAATGCAGACACCCTCTGCTACGCGACCGCAGCGGCCGGCGCGTTGACGGGCGGATGCCTGGGAAATGGGCTCCACCTGCAAACTCTGGATTTGACGTCCGGGGAGGTAGCGCGAAATGCGTGCCAATCCGCTGTCGATAACATACATGATTCCCGGGATCGTGAGGGATGTTTCGGCAACATTCGTGGAAAGCACGATGCGGCGTGTACCGGGTGAGGGGCGGAAAATTCGCTGCTGGTCTGCGAGACTCAGACGTGCGAAGAGAGGCAGAATGTCCGTACGGGGCAGGTCAAGCCCGGCAAGTGCATCTGCGCAGTCGCGTATTTCGCGCTCCCCGGGCAGGAATACGAGCACATCCCCACTCGCATCGTACTGGGTGATCCATTCCGTAGCACGCAGGACCTGCGAGGGAAGCTCCTCGCGTTCATCGGTGGGCGGCATATAGTGCAGCTCTACGGGGTAGGTGCGTCCCTGCGCCTCAATCACCGGTGCGCCGCCGAAAAAATCCGAAAAGGCCGCTGCATTCATTGTGGCCGAAGAAATGACAACACGCAGGTCATTCCTCCGTTTCAGCAAAAGCTTCAGGTAACCCAGCAGGAAATCAATGTTGAGGCTGCGTTCGTGCGCTTCATCTAAAATGATGGTGTGGTAGGCGCGCAGGTCGGGATCCTGCTGTGTTTCAGCCAACAGGATACCATCTGTCATGAGTTTGATGCGCGTGTCCGGGCCGGTGTGGTCGTCAAAACGCACATGGTAACCTACCATGCCTGCATGATCAGCTCCCAGTTCGTCCGCAAGGCGGCGCGCCACTGCCACCGCAGCCAGGCGTCGCGGTTGGGTGCAGCCCACCATGCCCGGTCTGTCCCCGGCCGCCAACAACGCCATCTTCGGTAGTTGGGTCGTTTTCCCACTGCCAGTTTCGCCCACCACAATAACCACCTGATGCGCCCTGAGCGCCGCAACAATTTCCCGGCGGTGTGCGCTGACGGGCAGGTCGGGGAAAGAGAAGGACATCATTCGCCCCAGCGTTGGGTGATGGGGGAGTAAGAATCGATCCGACGATCGCGGAAAAAGGGCCAAATGCGGCGGTGGTCTTCCAAGGCATCAAAATCCAAATCAGCATACAGGATGGCAGGTGCATCCACGGGAGCCTTTGCAATGACCTGACCGCAGTAATCCGCCACAAAACTCTGCCCCCAGAATGTCGTTTGCCCTTCCGTCCCACAGCGATTCGCCGCGCACACATAGCAACCATTTGCCACGGCATGCCCGCACTGCACAGTTTCCCAGGCGTGATGCTGGGCAGCGTAAAGTTCTTCTTCTCCGGGAATCCAACCAATGGCCGTGGGATAAAAGAGCACCTGGGCACCCTGCAAAGCCGTGAGACGCGCCGCCTCCGGGTACCACTGGTCCCAACAGATGAGTACGCCGATTTTGCCAAACTTGGTGTCAAAGCATTTGTAGCCTGTGTCGCCGGGAGTGAAATAAAACTTTTCCTCAAATCCCGGGTCCTGCGGTATGTGCATCTTGCGGTACAAGCCGAGGAACTTGCCGTCCGCATCAATCACCATCGCCGTGTTGTGGTACACCCCCGGTGCACGCCGCTCAAACCCCGCCACAACCAACGCCACCCCAAGGTCCTTCGCCACGACTTGCAGCTTCTTTCCCCATGCCCCGGGCATTTCTTCCGCCCAATCAAATGCCGCACAATCCTGCGTGCGACAGAAATACGGCGTTGTGCACATCTCCTGCGTGCAGATAATCTGTGCCCCTCCCGCCGCTGCCTCGCGGACGGCCGCTTCTGTACGACTCTTGTTTTCCGCGATTTCCGGGGAGCTAAGCTGTTGAATGAGGGCTACTCTCGGCATGAGAGGAATATATCATACTATGCTTTGTCTGGCAAGTGATGTATTCTGACCAACGAAGCAACCGCTCATGACCTTCACATAGAAGATCAAGTTAGTCGGAAAGTTGCTGGTTGTTTTTTTGCGATGTTTTACTTTAACTTTATGAAAATTAATTATTTAGATAACGATTTAGCTGTACATCTATTTCCCAAAGAGATGTACAGACAAATAATCAACAAATTGCCACAATGCAACAGGATACGAAACATTACCATCCTCTCGAAAAATACAGAAATGAAAGAAATAGGAGTCTATAAAAATAATTATAATATATTAATGATAATTCAATTACAACAGAAGAATCAGTATATCTCTTTGGGAAAGAGATACACTGTCCCATCGGTTCTCACCGATGGATATGGTGATGAGACCGACCTGAAAAACAATCGACAACGGTCCATCAAAGAGAAAGATGAAAAAGTCCATTAAATCTGAAGATCTCCAAGGAAAATATATCAACCTGCGTGAAGTGGAATTATCCGACGCGGCATTTATTCTGACACTGCGCACAGACGAAAAAAAATCACGCTTCATTCACAAAACAGAAAACAATTTAGACAAGCAGGTTGAGTACCTAAAGCGTTACAAAATGCTCGATGATGAGTATTATTTCATAGTAGAAAATAAACGAGGAGAAGCAATCGGAACCATGCGATTGTATAATATGCAAGATTCTGTGTGTACATCGGGAAGCTGGCTTGTCTCTCATGATGCTACGCCTGAAGAAGCTATTGAGGGAAGCGTGCTTGTAAAACGCATAGCCTTTGAACAACTTGGAATGAAGTTTTTACGCTATGATACCCGAAAGAAAAACAAGCAAGTTGTTACATATCAAAAAATTTGGGGAAGCAGGATTATAGGCGAAACGGAATTAGATTATTACTATGAGATATCGAGAGAGGAATTTGAGGCACGTCTTGGTAAAATGTACAAGTGGCTGGCCAGGCTAAAAGCAATGAGATATGTCAAACACAACACCGGCCTTGAAGAAATTCGTCGTAAGATAGCCGATATCCTCGGGATACCGGAAAATCGTGTGTCGGATGAGTTAGCAGCCGGTTCCATTCCAGAGTGGGACTCGTTGGCGCAGCTAGCTATTGTATCCACGCTGGAGGAAAA
>CANRNS010000107.1 GCA_947632055.1 uncultured Akkermansia sp. | reverse complement strand
AAATGCTATGCTGTTGGGTGACCGTTTATTTTGAGGCATCGGGCTTCGGTGACTTTTATTTTTGAGGCATTACGTGGGGCATACGCCCGCTCCCGGTGCTATCCCGTGCGCGGGCTGACGTCGCGGGAGGTCGCCGTGGTCTAACGGCCGGTCGTGGAACTTCGGAGGCGCAGCAGGTCGCGGGCATGCGCTTCCGCCGCGGGACCGGAGGCGCCGAGCATGCGCATAATCTCCGCCACGCGCGCGCGGCCTTTGACTTCCGTGAGAGCGGAGATGCTGCGGCCGTCCGTGACCTGCTTGGCAATGAGGAAGTGATGCGATGCGAGGGAGGCGACCTGGGGGAAATGGGTGATGGCGATGACCTGGTGGCTGCGGCCGAGCTCGAGCATCTTCATCCCCACAGCCCGGGCGATTTCGCCGCCCACGTTCGCGTCGATCTCGTCGAAGATGAGCAAGGGCGTATCATCCTGCCTGGCGAGGGCCGATTTGAGGGCGAGCATGACGCGCGCCAATTCACCGCTCGACGCGATGAGGCGGAGCGGTTTGAGCGGTTCGCCCGGATTGGGGCCAAAGAGGAACTCCGCCTCCTCTGCGCCGCGCGGGCCCGGTTCGGGCAGGGCGTCGAGCTGCACGTGAAAGAGCGCTTGCCGGAAGCCCAAATGTTCGGCGTGCTGCAGAAAAGTCTTTTCGAGAAGCGGGGCGGCCTTTTTCCGCTTGGACGAGAGGATCTGGGCGGCCTTCACCATGGCCTCATGAGCCTTTTCCTCTGCCCGCTGCAATTCGGACAGGCGCTCTTCCCGGTTTTCGAGCGCGGCGAGTTTGCTGCGGCACGATTCCAAGTGCTCGCAAATAGTCGAAAAGTCATTGCCATACTTCCGGCGCAGCGTGTCGAATAAGGCCACGCGTTCCTCCAGTCGCGCCCTCTCCGACGGGTCGCTGCAGAGCGAGTCCATGTAGTCGCGCACGCGGGCGCACACATCGTCCAGGCATTCGACGGCTTCTGTCATGGGGGCGAGCCATGCCGCACAGCCGGGGTCGAGCCGTTCCAGTTCGCGGGCTCGCCGCACCGCCAGCTGCAGACGCGGAAGCGCCGCCTGGTCGTCGCCGCTCAGCAGGGCGAGAATGGGCGAGGCGGCATCCTGCAAGCGCGAGGCATTGTGGGCGCGCTGCCAGTGTTCTTCCAGCGTGGCGACTTCTTCCCGGGTGAAGGCGGCTTGTTCAATTTCGCTGATCTGGTGGCGCAGGAAATCCAGTTCGCGCTCATTGGCGGCTTCGCTCTGTTCCAGCTCCATGCGTTCGCGGCGGGCTTGCAGCCAGGCGCGATAGGCGGTTTCGTAATCGTTTACCTGAGATTGTGCGCCGGCAAAGGCATCCAGCAGGGCAAGCTGGCGCTCGCGCGAGGTGAGCGATCGCGGGGAATCCGGGTGGTGCATATCCGCCAGCCCGCTGCTGAGTTGGCGCAGCAGGCTCAGCGTGACCGGCGAGTTGTTGATAAATTGGCGGTTCGTAGTGGGAGTGATCACGCGGCGTATGAGCAGCTCTCCCTGTTCGCACGGGGGCACTCCCGCTTCTTCCAGTCGGCGGTTGATGGCATCCGTATTCGACAGGGAAAAGACGGCTTCCAGAGAACATTGATCGGCGCCGGCCCGTATCACTGACTTATCCGCCCGCTCACCGAGCGCCAGCGAAATGCCTTCCATGATGACCGACTTGCCCGCGCCCGTTTCGCCCGTGACGCTCAAAAATCCCGGGCTGAGTTCCCACACGAGGTCATCCACCAAAGCAAGATTGCAAATCTTGAGAAGCGCGAGCATAATTTGCTTTTCGTTGCTCGCCTATTATGGCATAATGCCGCCGGAAATCAATCCCCAATATCGGTGATGAAAGTACTTTTCCTGGGCAGTGGCACCTCCGTGGGAGTGCCGGTCATCGGCTGCACGTGCGAGGTGTGTCGTTCCTCTAATCCCCGCAACAAACGCCTGCGCTCCGCCGTCCTCGTCGCGACGGACGCAACGACGCTGCTCATCGACTTCGGACCGGATTTGCACACTCAGGCGTTGCGCCACGGCGTGTCCGCGGTGGATGCCGTGCTGTGCACCCACGAGCACCTGGATCACATCGCGGGCTTCGATGATCTGCGCGCATTTTGCTGGGAACGCGCGGGTCGCTTGCCCATCTACGCCGGCGATCAATGTACAGCGCGCCTCGCAACGATGTACCCCTGGGCCTTTGCTCCCGGGGGCTACCGCGGTTACGTGCGGGCCGATGGAATCTGTCACTCCGGCGCGCCCTTTCAGGTGGGCGATGTCGCGGTCCAGCCGGTGCCCGTGGAGCACGGCTCTGTCGAGACCTACGGCTACGTCCTGCGCGCGGGCTCGGCGAGCTTCGGCTACGTGCCGGACGTGAAGGAGATGCCCGCTTCCTCTCTCGAGCTGTTGCGCGGGTTGGATGCACTGGCCATGGATGGCCTTTGCTTCCCGCAGCACCCCACCCACCTGAGCATTGACGAGAACATCGCCCTTATGCGCGAACTGGCGCCTGCGCGCGGAATCGTGACGCACACTGGTCACCGAGTGGACTTCGACCAACTGGCCGCTTACCTGCCAAGCTTCATGCAGCCTGCCTACGACGGTTTGCAGCTCACGCTCTAGCAGCCGCGCGCTTCCCCTCCTTGCCGACCTTCCTGCGGGGCGAACCCTTAAAAACTCTGCACGAGGGTGCGGGTGCGTTCGCGCACGCGGCGGACGCGTTCCTGCAGCTCGGTCTTGTACGCCTCCAAATCCGGCAAATCGCGCTGGGCCACGCCGGAGATGACGGCCGCCTGCGCAATGGCCGGGCAGAGGTAGGTGATCATGCGCGGGTCAAAGGGCTTGGGAATGACGTAATCGCGCCCGAACTCCAGCGGCAAGCCGCCGTTGGCATCAATCACCTCCTGCGGCACCGGGCAGCGCGCCAAATCCGCCAAGGCGCGCGAGGCGGCAATTTTCATTGCCTCGCTGATGCTGGTGGCCTGCATATCCAGCGCGGCACGGAAGATGTACGGAAAGCAGCTCACGTTGTTCACCTGGTTGGGCCAGTCGCTTCGACCGGAGCCCATGATGCAGTCCGGTCGCGCCTCTTTGGCTTCTTGGTAGGTAATTTCGGGGTCGGGGTTGGCGCAGGCAAAGATGATCGGGTTGGGAGCCATGCTCGCCACCATTTCCGGCTTGAGCAGCCCCTTGCGCGAGAGCCCCAGAAAGATGTCGGCCCCTTGCAGCGCCACTTCCAAGGTGCAGTCCTCGCTCTGCGCAAACATCGCCTTCGTCGGGTGCAGGTCCAGCCGCCCGGTGTGAATGAGCCCCTTCGAGTCGAACATGTAGATGTTCTCGCGCCGTATCCCCAGCGCCATGTAAAACTTCGCGCAGGCAATCCCCGCCGCCCCGGCTCCGCATACCACGCACTTCATGTCCTGCAGCAGCCGCCCCGTCAGGTGCGCCGCATTCAGTAAGGCCGCCCCGGAGATCACCGCCGTGCCGTGCTGATCATCGTGAAACACGGGTATGTTCATCTCTTCGCGCAGACGTTGCTCCACGTAAAAGCACTCCGGCGCCTTGATGTCCTCCAAATTGATCGCCCCAAACGTGGGCTCCATCGTCTTGATGACCTCAATGAGCGTCTCCGGCTTGGTGACGTCCAGCTCAATGTCAAATACGTCCACGTCCGCATAGATCTTGAAGAGCAGCCCCTTGCCCTCCATCACGGGTTTCGCGGCCCGCGCCCCTATGTTCCCCAGACCCAGCACCGCCGTCCCGTTGGAGATGACGCCCACCAAATTGCTCCGCCCCGTGTACAGAGCCGCCGCCGCCGGATCTCCCGCAATGGCTCGGCACGGCGCCGCCACCCCGGGCGAATACGCTAACGTCAAATCCTCGATGGAAAAACATGATTTGCAGGGAAGCACTTCCAGCTTGCCCGGTCGCGGCTGCTCGTGGTAGTGGAGCGCCTGCTGTTCGATGGTCTCATTCATAAACTCGGCGGTGCATTATACCCCGCATTCCTTTCGCAAGCAAGCAGAATTGCATGTTGCACAGACCATGCATCCCACATGGCTTATTCCTCCACCAATACGCCTCCTTTCATAACGCGAATCTCTTTTCAAAAGCGATGTCCAGCTCTTTTTTCACCAAGTGAAGAAAATTTTTCAAAAATCCTCATTGGCGCGTCAGAAGGAAATTGAGGTTTCCAAAGAAATGAGGAGCAATCGATTAGATTGATACATGGTAGCGAATCTCTTTTCAAAAGAGATTCGCTGATCGGGGGTTCAAGGGCCTTGGAAATACGTGTATGACATGAAAGAAACACCCCTTTCCCTCTTTGAAAAAGGATGCGCCACGGAAAGATAAATATACTTATCATCAATGATTTGTGACTTAATGAGAGGTATATCTCTTTTGAAAAGAGATATACACTTGTTTTACCGCGCAGACTATACGTTATGAAACTTCACTTGCCTCTCGGATTACGTCGCGTCTTGATGGCTTGTCTCACCGCCGTCTCCTTAACTGTTGCCTCCTCCTCCGGTTGGGCTTCCTTGTTCTTCCTCTCCGCCCCCATGGTTCAGCTCGCTCAAGCGGAAGGCGGTTGGCCTACAGGCGACTATCCTGCAGATGCTACGCAGGTTCCTGCTCCTACTACTTACGCGGTCACAGATGGATATCAGACAATCAATTTGACAGGAGTTGTCCCCCCCAGCGGGCCTAAAACAGTTACCCTGACAGGAGGTGGCGATAATGCACGTATCAAGATCGTTGGGACGACATATGCAACGGTACCGAACAATGAGTCATACGTATTCAAAGCAGATGTTGATGTAGTCATTGATACGTTGTGGATTGATGTGTTGAAAGGAAATGAAGGTGACGCAGGTCTGCGTTTAGAACTCAAAGGCGCAGACGGAGGCAATCACGTTCTCGTGAACGATTTTTACGTGGGCGGGCAGGATGAGGGTGCTACTCAATGTGGACAGCTATATTTGGTTGGGTATACGGGTAACGGGAACTGGAACCTGCACTTGGGAGCAACTGGTTACGGTGAATTAGATGGTGTGAGAAATTCTGCCGTGCGTGTGGACGGTGATTCCACCACGACCGGGTATCTTGAAACCCTGCAGGCGGCAATCATTACAGGTAATGCCGCTGGTACCCTCAGCGTGGGAGGACTGCGGGGGAGCGAGAAGCTCTCCCTGAAGCACATTGGCGGTAATAGCACGACTCTCACCATTACGGGTCGTGATACAGAGCATAATCTTTTCACGGGAATCCTTGAATTTATGACCTCTGGCACAGCACTCAACCTAGCCGTAGACGCAGAGCAGACCGTTGGCGGGTTGAAGAGCGATGCTAATGGCTATGGTAGCGTCACAGGGAGCGGGAAACTGATCTTGGTGGGGAGTGAGGAGAGCACCTTCAATGGAGGTTATGGATCATCCAGTGCATATGGTCCGACCTTGGCGACGGACGAAGGTTACACAGGGACACAGACCTTCGAGGCGGCGGTGTATGCGAAGTCGCTCGATATTAAGGGAGGAATGATCAATGTGAACGTTAGCGGCGGGGGGGCTATGCTCGATCTGGAGAAGGGTGGCACTATAAACGGTGGTACAGTGACCGTTGGAACAATGGGTAGCGACGAGATACCTGATCAACAAACCTATGCCCTGAAAAGCAACGGGAACGTGGAAGTGAGCGGTGGCACGCTAACCGTCTACGGTCAGGTTGGGTTGGGATCTGGTAGCAATGTAAGTCTCACGGTGAGTGGCGGTGAGGTGACCATTGGTGGTCGCTTGGGCGCTGGTGGCGGCGATCCCGGTTTTGCTGGGGCGGTTAGTGTGGAGAATGGCGGCAAACTTCATGTCGGATTGGATGGTACCGTAAGCGAAAGCGGAGGTCAGCACAATAACATGGACGCTTGGACGGGCGCTGTGACGGTAGAGGGATCAGACAGCCTCATGGAAGTAAAGGGCAGCCTGTTGACGGCTACGAACGACATTGCAGTGAGCAATGGCGGTAAATTGAGTGTTGGACATTCTATATACTCCTACAATAATTACGCATACTGCGCAGGTGCTCTGACCATTTTGGACGGCGGCGAGGTCTCTGTGGGTGTGAACATGGAGGGGGCGCCCGACCATGCCGGGAATGCCTATGTAAAGAGCCTCACCATGAGCGATGAGGGGAGCGCGTTGACGGTGCACAAG
>CANRNS010000106.1 GCA_947632055.1 uncultured Akkermansia sp. | reverse complement strand
GATACCGAGTATTTTACCGACTTCGAGGAATTGCTTTGTGGGCTCATTCCACAAAATTATACGAAGAGCGCTTTTTTATTGATTTGGGGATGGGGTGAGTGAGTCAACCCCAGTTTTTGTGGAGAGATCGTTTTTGAAAATCACACTTGCACATTGTGTAAGTTTGGGGTAAGGTGTGGGCGTGGCGACAAAGATCAAAAACCTAGTTGCCATACTTGAGAGAAAAGGCTTCGAGCTCACAAAGTTCGGAAAAGGATCTCACCGAAGATACAAGCACAAAGCCAGCGGCGTCTCAGTCTCCATACCGGGCAAGGACAGCGACGATGCGAAATCTATACCTCGAGAAACAAGTCCAAAAAGCTCTCAAGAATATCGCGACAGGCAGGAGGGAATAATCCCTCCCTGCCACTCGCTGCGCCGGAACCTTACCCCCCATGAATACCTCGATGAAAAAAGCAACACACAAAAAAATCCAAACGCTCGCCCGCCGCTACCCCCGCTTCATCCGCTGGAGTGACAAAGACAAATGCTACATCGGCTCCTTGCCGGATCTGGACGGCGATTGCACGCATGGCGACACCCCGGACGAAGTCGCCCGCAACCTCGATGAATGCGCAGAAATCTATGTAGCCGATTGCCTGGACGACGGCACCCCGCTCCCCGAGCCCAGCGCCTTCATCGTCACACCCTCCTGCTTCCGCCAGCACGGCGCCTCCGGCCGCATCCAAGCCCTGCGCAAATCTCGCGGCTTGTCCCAAAAAGACTTCGCCACTTTCCTCGGCGTGAGCGCCTCCTCCCTCATCAAATGGGAAAACGGCGTACGCAAACCCTGCGGAGCCGCCGCACGCCTGCTGGACATCTGCGCCGCCCACCCCGACCTCGTCCGCTAAACTTCCCCTCCACCGCCACCCCATGACACATATTCCCATTTCCACCCCTCAACCCCTGTGCTACCATACTCCCATGCGGCCTCCCGTCCCTGCCTCATCGGAACCTGCCGGTTTTTATAAAACTCTTACGATTTAACTTTCACCCCCAAACCGGCTCTTTTTACAACCGGGATGCCGTTTCGGAGCATTTTACCATGGCTAAAAGCATTAATGTACGGTTGCCAGATGTTCTGCCCAAGGTGCGCGCTGAGGTGACGAAGTATCGTAGCGAGCTGGTGGAGCGGATACGCGCGAATGGAAATCGGCTGACCTTACCGGGACTTGAAATTCTTCTGGCAAACGCCTTTGGTTTTTGCGACGGGGTGCAGCGCGCCATAGAAATTGCTTACGCCGCCTGCCACGTTTTTAGGGGAAAGAAGATTTGGTTGATTGGCGAAATTATCCACAACCCGGATGTCAACGCCAGCTTGGATTCCATGGGCGTGCGTCGTTTACCGTGGAACATTGATGGCAAAGGGTGCGAACATCTCACGGCTGAGGACGTGGTTATCATCCCTGCGTTTGGCATTTCTGTAAGGTTGCGGCAGATGTTGGAGGAACGCGGGGTGCAGTTGGTGGACAGCACCTGCGGCAATGTCGTGAAGGTCTGGCAAAGGGTGCGTTTGTACGCCCAGCGTGGCATCACCAGCATCATCCACGGCAAAGTCCATCACGAAGAAAGCATGGCTACCGCCTCTCACTCCCTCGGTGAAGACGGACGCGGACGCTTCCTCATCATATACAACCGGAAGGATGCACAAATCCTCTGCGACTACATCCGACACGGCGGAGATAAAGCACAATTTCTCGAACATTTCCACGGCTGTCACTCCTCTGGCTTCGACCCGGACACGGATCTGAGCGAAATCGGTATGGCCAATCAAACGACCATGCTCAAAGGAGAAACCGCTCAGCTGCAACACATGCTGCGCGAAGCCGTGCGCGAGCGGGATGGCGTAGACACGCGTTTCCATGCATTTGATACCATCTGCGGCGCCACACAAGACCGCCAGCAGGCCCTGCTGGATCTCCTGGATGCCGCACCGGATTCCATGTTCATCATCGGCGGCTACAATAGTTCAAACACCTCTCACTTGGCGCAAATATCAGCTAAGCGTCTGCCCACCTATTTTGTACGCGACAGCGCCTGCCTGCCGGATCTCAGCCATGCATTAGCCTATCACCCCGAAACACGACGCGAGGAAGCGACACCCCTGCCCCCTGTAGCTGCGGATCTGCAGAGCACTTGGCGCATTGGCATTACTGCAGGCGCATCCTGTCCGGCGAACATCATCGAGGGAGTCATCCGCCGCATTGCCGAGCTGCGCGGATGCACCATTGCGTGAGTCAAAGACCGCGAATGAGCTCAGCCACACGCTGGGCATGCCTTTGCGCTTTCTGAATAATTTGCGCGCTGCGATCCTTACGATCTCCGTACGACACCCCGCCGGTAAACACGTAACCGGCAAAATCCATCTGTGTGAGCCGACACGTCGCCTTGACAGCGGGGATGATGATGTCCTCAATCTCCAATCCTGATGGCGAACTGTGCCGGTACGCCTCCTCCGGCGCCCCGGTCGTGAAGGATAGCACCACTTTCTTCCCCTTCAGCTTATCCCCGTCACTGCCGTGCGAAAAACCGCGCACAAAGCAGCTCTCCATCCACCGCTCCATCAAAGAGGGCATGTGGTACCAAAATACGGGAAATTGCAGAACAATGACGTCTGCCGCCACCAGTTTCGCCTGCTCCGTCGGCACATCAATGTTGAAGTCCGGGTACAGGGCGTCCAAAATATCTACTTGGACGCTATCCACCAGCTCCTGCAGCGTCTCAATAATCGTTTTATTGGCCACGGAATCATGCGCCAGATCCGTATGTCCACTCACTACAAGTACATTTTTCATATCTTACAATCCGTTTTACTTTTCAGGGCAAAAAGAACCCGGGCAGGTTATAAGACCACCCGGGCCAGTCTCATGTTCATGCCGGTTCTCTCAGGAAGCCTTGGTAGGCTTCTTGGCGCGGCGCACCGCCCCAAATCGCTTCTGGAACTTGTCAATGCGGCCCTCGGTATCCACAAACTGATTGCGACCGGTGAAGAAGGGGTGCGAATCAGATGTAATGCCGCAGGACACAACATAGTGCTCCACTCCATCAATCTCCTCCGTCTTGGCAGACTTGACAGTAGAGCGGGTTACAAAGCGACGTCCGGTGGATATATCCACGAAGACGACCGGGTGATAATCGGGGTGCAGATCTTTTTTCATAACACAGAACGCTGCGTTTCCATCGCAGCTCGCGGCAAAGTGTACCACGCTACAGCCGCCTGTCAAGCAAATATTCCACAACGTACACGCAACCATATCCGTTCCAGGAAAAAGCACCCCCAATGGTAATTCATGGCACATCGTCCAACGCAAAAGCGTTGACGATTTATGATTTGGAAAGTGAACGCGCTGGAGGGCGCGAACTAACGATTGGAAAGTTTCCTCTACTTCCCCACTTCAAACCAACGCGTTTGCTCGTAAATTGTATCTCGTAAGCAAGCGTATCAAGAAATGCGCTCGCCGCTCCTCTTCTGGATCCATCTCTCCAGCTTCTTCCGGTTCCTCTTCTCGTACCAGTTGTTGCATATCCTGTACTCTTTCCCCAATATCCTCACGGGATCCACGTAGTAGCTCACATGGCGCTTCCCTCCCCCTTCCGCTCCCCCGGCAGGCATCAACACCGCGTACGACAACCCGAACAACGCCTGCGAATACTCCTTGTCGCACAAATTCTCCACGAGCCTTCTGTCGTGGATCTCCGCAAGCATGTCCCGAAACCTCCCCTGCACAATCTCTCCGATCTTCTCCCCTCCCTTGGGCTTCCTCTGCTCCAAGTCTCCCCGCTCTTCCCGCATCTTCATCCATCGTTCGATGCTCTCCATATTCTTCCCATACCACTCCTTGCAAACCCGATACCCCTTGCCGAATGCCACCACCGGCTCCTCGTCGTACCACATGTGCAGCTTCTTCTCCCGCATCTCGGCAACCGCACGTATGTACTCCTTATGGGGCAAGCCTTGCTCTTGTTAAAGACGTCCACCTTCGCCTTCTCCCATTTTGAGAGCTCCTTGAGCTTTCTCTTGTAGTACGTGTGAGCAATGAACCATGCCGCGCCCATGGCGTTCAGCATTTCCTCCGCCTCGCTGTTTGGTTCTTGATGTTTCATAGTATTGGGTGGTGTTTAATAAACTTAGTCATTGAACGATCTTTCATTGATTTTCTTCATTTTTCCCCCTGCCCATCCGCTAATTTGCTAACCTAACCTGTAATTTTGCTAGCCCTTTCCCGCGCGTTACATCTCAACTCCTTTCGATGTATGTTGCATTTGTCCTTGCAATTCACATTGCCTTGGGTGCCTGACATTTTCACTTTACGAGGAGGAGGAAATAGGATATAAGGAGTACGTGCCCATATGTCCCAGTTGCAATACGACGATTCATCCAGGCGCAGCAGAGCGCTGTCCGGTTTGCGGGTATAGCCTGAAGAGGGCAGAGGCCGTGTTTGGCGCGCAGCCCTTAGAATTTACTCGAGTGGTGGATGAAGCGGGGATTCTCACCCATCATGAGCGGCGCGAGCTGATGGAGGCGCTGGAGGATATGGAGCGCAATATACCTCCCGTCGCGCTGGGAATCTTTATTACCTCGCACGGGCAAGTCAAGCAATTTCGCCCCCACGCGCATTGGGCGCTCAACCATGCGGTCATCCACCACCCGTCATTCGGCAAACGCGAATCCGTGCAGGCCATAGAAGATGCCGATTTGTCCATGGGGCGCAGAGGGGGACACGATGATGAGCAAAGAGCTGAACCGGGAGCATTTGTCACGTGGTGCAAGCAACTGAGGAAGCGTATCCGCGACTTTGTGCATCCATACCCTCCCCCCGTGCGGCAAGAATGGATGCTGATCCTCGTATTAGATGTGCAATTGGAGGTGGCTTGCTTCACATGGGGTTACATGCTGGATCCCTACATCAACCCGGACAGCATCAACAGCAGCATCAGCCGAGCGCGCCTCTATTTCCGCGAGCGCGCCACTGCCGTGGGACTGCGCAAGGTGATGAAGGCAGCCGTAGGCCAAATTGCCGCGCGGTCGTACAGCGTGAACAAACGCATGCGCCGATCCCCCATGTTGCCAATCGCCCTGGTGGGGTTGGGAGTGCTGGCAAGCAGCTTGTCAACAGCCCAGCCCCCCACAACATCAGATCAACAACCCTCAGAGTCCCCACCCGAGCAAGTCGGCAGGGCAGCCACCCCGCAAACCTCTCCCCGGTGGAGTTCCGAAGATTACCGCCGATTGCTTGCCGGAGAAATATCGGCGGGGTACAAAATGCTTGCCGACTCATCCGCCAGCCCGCCACCGCCTGCCAAAGAGGAGGGAAACAAGGAAGCCAATGCCCGCCGCATCTCAAAACGCTTCTACCAAGGCTATCTGGACGCGCGGGGGGAGAGCCTCCTCGACCCCCAGTCACTGCTGGACGCCCCGGCGCGCGCCGATGTGGACTACATACTGCGTTCTGTGAACGCGAACTCGGGCTACCATCTCTATGTGGCTATTTTTCGCTCGGGACAAGACATACCTATGGAACTATCAGCCGGGACTCTGGCGCGTAGCGTTGCCCAACCCGGGGAATACGCTGTGATGCTCATGTTTGGCATGGGTGATACCCCGCAAGTCGAGCTCGGCTACCACGAAATGGATCTGAAGGATGAGGACCGTCATGCCTGGCTCGACCAAGTGCGACGCGAGGCACTGATACGCGGGGGCGGGGTGGAAGGCATTATAGCGGCAGTGCAGCAGCTTCACACCTGTCTGATTCCAGTAGCCGAACAACTGCCACCGCTCGAACAACGTTCAGACCTGCAAGTACCACTCATCCCCATTCAAATGCACGAGGATGAGGAGGCGGAGGAAGTAACCGTCAGCGATGAGCTGCAGCAGGTGCTCAACAACCCAACCATGCGTCCCCTTGCCGCCGCGCTGGTCGGCGCGCTGGG
This sequence comes from uncultured Akkermansia sp., assembly GCA_947632055.1. Lineage (GTDB taxonomy): Bacteria > Verrucomicrobiota > Verrucomicrobiia > Verrucomicrobiales > Akkermansiaceae > Akkermansia. Next base: position 346 of record CANRNS010000106.1, on the reverse strand, counting down.
GCTGACGGCACTAGTACTGGGGTTCATCTGGTTTCGCCATCGCTCGGGACACTTACTCAAAAGTCGTCCAGATGTACGCCTCTCTTCTCCCTACGGCGCTGGAGTCAGTCGCAATGTCAACTATCTCGAAGGCCGCGAGGAAAAAAAGCCCACGGATCTTTTTTGAAAGAGCCCAATATACCACCAGGGCAACCGCATGAGGCCACGCGTTTGCCTGTTTGCAGTGGTCTACCAACTGGGAGTACTCTCAACTCTGCCAATTCATCCACATTGTGGATTGCAAGATTAAATGCAACAGATGACAGAAAAAGTTGAAGTCATGAGAAGAGAGGGGTAAAATAGTGGC
>CANRNS010000105.1 GCA_947632055.1 uncultured Akkermansia sp. | reverse complement strand
GCATCAAGCATTCAGGAAATTCTCTTTTCCCGTTTTTGGCGACCCTTCGGTGACTTTATTTTTGAGGCAATGCGACACGTGATCGATGTCACAGCCGGCCATTGACGTACACTCGGCACGTCTGTATAATCCCGCCCATGCAAGACGAACATGACGAAAAGAAGGACGATCGCCCGCAGCAGCCCACTGATGAGCCGGAGACGCAAAACTCCTGCGCGCGCGACGAGGCCCCCGCGCCCGAAAGAGAATACGCCGAGGCGGTCGATGAATCCAACCCGGAGGAGGCGACAGCTGCCACCGATGAGCTCTCCAAATGGCGTGAGCTGGCCATGCGCACAGCTGCCGAATACGACAACTATCGCAAGAGATGCGTGAAGGAGCGCGATGAGTTCACACGCTATGCAACTCGCGGATTGCTGGAGGAACTGCTTCCCGTGCTCGACAACTTTGAGATGGGTATGAAGATGGCCGAAAAAGAGAAAGGCTCCATGATCTATATCGGCATGGAAATGGTAAAAAAGCAACTCCAGGATTTCCTGAATGCGCAAGGAGTCGAACCCATCGATGCACAACCGGGCATCCCATTTGATCACAACCTGCACGAGGCCATTCAAAGCGAACCCTCTGACCAGGCGGAAGGGACCGTCCTGCGCATTTTGCGCCCGGGATATATGCTGCGCGGCAAGCTGCTGCGGCCCGTCAATGTGGTAACCGCTGCAGCGCCTGCGGAGCAACATTGAGCTTCTCATTAACACCTACTCGCAACTATGGCTAAGGATTACTACGAAGTACTCGGGGTGGCGAAAGATGCTGATGAATCCGCCATCAAGAAAGCCTACCGCAAGCTCGCCATGAAATACCATCCGGACCGCAATCCGGACAACAAGGAAGCGGAGGCTAAGTTCAAAGAAATCGGCGAAGCATACGAGGTGCTGAGCGATGCAGACAAACGCGCCGCGTACGATCGCATGGGACACGACGCCTTCAAGAACGGCGGCATGGGTGGCATGGGCGGCGCCGGCGGATTTGGCGGCTTTACCGATCCCATGGACATCTTTGCTCAAATGTTTGGCGGCATGGCAGGATTTGGCGGCGGACGTCAACGGCAAGCAAACCCGCGACGCCCGGGATCGGATTTGCGCTACGACTTGGATATCACACTGGACGAAGCCGTGACGGGCTGCGACAAGGTCTTGGAAATCGAGCGTCTTGTACCGTGCAACGCGTGCAATGCCAGCGGTTCCAAGGATGGAGCCAAAGGTTACAAGACCTGTCCCACCTGCCATGGGTCGGGCGTCGTCACCCGACAGAGCGGCTTTTTTGTACAGCAAAGCACCTGCCCCACCTGCCGCGGTCTCGGTCAAACCATCAGCAACCCATGCTCCAGCTGTCACGGCGAGGGGCGCGTGCACAAGGACGTTAAAATCACGCTGCATATCCCACCGGGTGTGGATACCGGCACCAAACTGCGTTCCAGCGGCAATGGAGATGCCGGACTGCGCGGGGGCGAAACGGGTGATTTGTATGTATTTATCGAAGTGAAGCCTCACGCCATTTTCACACGCGACGGCAAAGATCTGAGCTGCACTATGCCGGTGCCCTTTGCCCTGGCGGCGCAAGGAGGCGTTCTCAGCGTACCCACGCCAGATGGCGCAGCCAAGCTTAAACTGCCGGCCGGGACCTCCGGCGGCACAATCTTCCGCGTACGCAGCAAGGGTATGCCCGCACTCAAGGGCGGCGGTCGTGGCGACCTGATGGTGGAAATCCTGGTGGAAACTCCGACGCGACTCAACTCTGCTCAGAAAAAGGCGCTGGAAAGTTTCACCGCCACACTCGAGAGCAGCAACCAGCCCGATGCGACTGACTTCCTGCGCCGCGCCGCCAAGTACATGAAATAGCCATGCACCGCTGCTTCCTCCCAATACCGAACTTTGCGGTCGGGGCCTTGCTGCAAGTGCAAGGAGAGGAAGCCCACCATGCCCTGCGCGTGCTGAGACTGCGCACGGGCGATGAGTGCGAGATCTTCAACGGATGTGGCCAAGCTGCCCGAACGCGCATCCAACAGGTGGAGAGCAATGAATTTTCGGCAGTTGTCAGCCAACTCGTGCCCCCCATGCCGGACATAGCGCGTATCACGCTGGCTGTTGCCGTGCCTAAAGGAGGGAACATGGAACTCATCGTGCAAAAGGCCGTGGAGATGGGAGTGCAGCGCATCATTCCGCTCGTTACACAACGTACCATTGTGCGGCTCACTCCCGAGGATGCTGCCGCCAAAGCAAAAAAATGGACTCGCACGGCGCTGGAAGCCTGCAAGCAATGCGGTGTCAACACCCTGCCCACTGTTGAGCTTCCCCTGCCCTACGCCGACTTGCTGCAACGGGATGATTTGCCGGAGCTTCGCTTGCAATGCGCCATTCTGCCGAGGTCGTACCCGCTGCGAGAGATCTTGGAAGATGCCCGTGCAGCGGGAGTGTGCGAGGCCTTGCTGCTCATCGGACCGGAGGGAGACTTCACCCCCGAAGAATACGAGCAGGGCAACGCCGCCGGATATATACCGGTGAGTCTGGGACCCATCATCCTACGGGTGGAGAGCGCAGTTTTCGCCGCGACGGCTGCCCTGCGCTACGCGCTTGACCCCTCCTGAAATCTGCTCGCCATGCCCTATTTGCAACTCCACGACGTGCACGTGCACTACCCGGTGAAGTCCGCTTGGGGAGCAACCGGACGTATCGTGCGGGCGGTTGACGGCGTATCGCTCACGCTGGAGAAGGGCGAAGTTCTTGGCCTGGTAGGAGAGTCCGGCTGCGGCAAGTCTTCCCTCTCGCGCGCCGTGATGCAGCTGCAGCCTCTCACCTCCGGCGGCATTGAGTTGGACGGTGAGCTGCTTTCCTCCCTTCCCGCGCAAAAATTGCGCCACCGCCGCCCCGATTTCCAGATGGTTTTTCAAGACCCGTACGCCTCCCTCAACCCACGCTTCACCATCTACAGCACATTGCTGGAAGCGCTCACCCGACGGCAATCCCTCACACGCAGCGAGCGCGAAGACGCCGTGGCGCAGCTCATGCTGCGAGTGGGTCTCAGCCCGGAGCACATGTACAAATACCCGCACGAGTTCTCCGGCGGACAGAGGCAGCGCATAGCAATTGCGCGAGCGATTGCGCCGCGCCCCAAACTGCTGCTGGCAGATGAGCCGGTAAGCGCGTTGGACGTATCGATTCGCGGGCAGATTCTCAACCTGCTGCTCAAGCTCACGCGCGAGATGGAGCTCACCATGCTCTTCATCTCGCACGACTTGCTGGTGGTTCATCATGTGGCGGATCGCATCGCTGTCATGCAACGTGGGCGCATTGTCGAATACGGCGATGCTGAACAAGTCTTCTCCCACCCGCAGCACCCCTACACTCAACAACTGCTCAACGCTGTGCCAAAACTCTGATCCCCTTCTGTGTCCGCCCAGCCCATCATTCAACTTGCCCTTCGGTCAGATGGCTCGCTGAGCATTCTGCCGCATGGAGCCCAGCCGCGCCTGGAACACGCCTTTGCCACTTCGCCCGCGCGCGGTCTGCTGGATCTGCTGCGCTACGGCGCTCCCCCCTCGGCCGCGCCCGTTCTCAATTGGCTGCGAGAGCGCACGCGGGAGCGCATGACACGCTATTTGCGCCTGCTACGATGCGGGGAGCAAGCGCTACCACCCATACCTCGTTCTGAACTGGCCAAGTTGCTGGACAGCATGCCCCCCTTGGCTGCGGGCGAAGTGAACGCCAGCACGCTCGGAGAATGGTTGGGGGGACTGCCTGACGCCCTGGCGGAGCTGGCAGAGCGCGAGACCTGTTCTCCCATGGAGTGGCTTTGCAGGCTGGGCGAAGGATGGCAGCAACTCGGGCTGCTCTGTTTTCATTTGGCCGAAAATGCTGGAGAACATGCGGACAGCGCTCCCTTTGCTTTCCTGGCCACCTTTGTGTACCGAGTCGGGCAGGATGGCAAGGCGCGACATATGCCATTGGGACACGCGGCAAGCATGCTGGCCAATGACCGCGAGGCCCTGCTCGCTCTGCTGCGGCCTCTGCAAGCTGCTGCCGGAAAAAATGATTTTCTGCGCGAGCTTATCAACTCGCGCGAGGTGTACCGCCCCTGCGCATGGACCGCACGGCGCACGCTGCAATACCTGCGCACAATCCCGGTGCTGGAGCAAGTTGGCATCGAAACCCGCATGGTGAATCTCTGGAAAACCGAGCCCCCGCGCGTGGAGTTGCAGATTACGCTCGACCCGCAGACATCTCCCAGCAAACCGGGAGCCTCTCCTTCCGTGAACATCCACTCGCTGCTCCACCTTTCCCCCCAACTGATGCTGGGTGACCACCACCTCACTGAAGAAGAATGGAAAGAACTCTGCAACAGTGATGAAGAACTTGTGCGCTTCCGTGGCGAATGGGTGCGGCTCGATCGACAACGTCTGCAGCGTCTTATGGACAGCTGGATGCAAGCGGTCAGCATGTCTCACTCCGGCATTCCCTTGCTCTCCGGCCTGCGTTTCCTGATGGGGCGGCGCAACAATGCTACCGAAAAGTTGCCGCCGGTAGAGGATGGCGTGCGTGTGGCAGCTGGAGCCAAATTAGCGTTGGCGCTGAGCAACCTGCGCTTTTCGAATGAATCCCCCGCCCTGCCGCCGGAGCTGAAGGACACCCTGCGCGCCTACCAGATGGAGGGAGTACGCTTCTTGACCCATGTGACTGAAGCCGGCTTTGGCGCCTGTCTGGCGGATGACATGGGGCTGGGCAAAACCCTGCAAGTCATCGCCTGGCTGGCGCATTTGCAACATGTCGGTAAACTGGGGGAGGGAATCGGCTGCGCGCTCATCATCGCGCCGGCTTCGTTGCTCACCAACTGGCAGCATGAGTTCGCGCACTTTGCCCCCCAATTGCGCGTAACGATGCTGCACCCGTATGCCTTGTCCCGCACAGACTCTCGCCTCTTGCATTCCAACCCCGGCTGGCTCGTACGCCGCGCTCATGTCGCGCTCACAACCTACGGGATTGCCACCCGAGAATCTGCGTTGGCTGACTGCGATTGGCAGGCTGTCGTTCTCGATGAAGCGCAAGCCGTCAAATCCCCCCAATCACAACGCACGAAAGCCATCCTGCGCCTGCGTACGTCGCGGCGTGTAGCGCTCACCGGAACTCCGGTTGAAAATTCACTCACCGAGCTGCGCAGCCTCTTTGAGTTTTTGAACCCCGGTCTGCTCGGCTCCGAAAAAGATTTTAATGCCATGGTACGCGACATGGGGGACAATTATACGCCTCTGCGGCGCTTGGTGCGTCCCTTTATGCTGCGCCGCGTCAAGAGCGACCCCGCGCTCCTGCCGGAGCTGCCCTCAAAAACCGAACAACCGGCCTACTGTCTGCTGACCCCGGAGCAAGCCCGCCTGTACGCCAGAGAGGTGGAAAACCTGCGTGCCGTGCTGGCGGAACAAAATGCCCAAACGCGACTCATGCTCATCCTGCCCATTCTCGGCCGCCTCAAACAGATATGTAACCATCCCGCGCAATACCTCGGCGAATCATATTACGACCCCGCTCTCTCCGGCAAATTCCAACGACTCGGACACTTGGCAAGGCAGATACGCGATGCCGGCGAATGCTGCCTTGTCTTCACGCAATATCGCAGCATCATGCCTCATCTGCACGATTTTCTGGAGGAAGTTTTCGGTACGCCGGGTCTCATGCTGCACGGGGAAACGCCCATCCATGAACGTCAGCGTCTCGTGCAGCAATTTCAAGCGCCGGGCGGACCGCCCTTCTTCCTGCTCTCTCTGCGAGCAGCCGGTACGGGCCTCACCCTCACCCGCGCTCACCACGTCATTCACTTCGACCGTTGGTGGAATCCGGCCGTAGAAAATCAAGCCAGCGACCGCGCTCACCGCATCGGGCAAACGCACCCCGTCTTCATCCATCCTTTCATCTCAATCGGCACCATCGAGCAGAATATCCAAACCATGCTGCACCGCAAATCGTCTATGGCAGATGCCCTGCTCGCCGGCGGCATGGAAAAATTGCTTCTTCATCTCTCCGCTGAGGAGCTCTTTGAGCTTGTCCACCCGCAATGACCAAGGAACGCATCCAATGACGATCTGAAAGCTCCCGAACGGTTCGCGCGCGCAAGCTAGGGCAAACCACGTTCATCTTTTCAAGCACGGCAAAATCAGGATTTTCTGTTCTTCCGTCTCAAAATCGGCTTGACATTCTGCGCTCGCTCTCCTATACTCCGGCCATCCGTCAGGGCTATGGTGTAATTGGCAACACATCGGTTTCTGGCACCGCTATTCGGGGTTCGAGTCCCTGTAGCCCTATCGCAAGCCCGACCGCTTAAAACCGGTCGGGCTTGGTTTTTCATCAGTCAGCGGAGCGAAAAGTCTGGGTCAACCCAAATTTTTGTGGAAAGAGCGTTTTTTGGTGAACAGGTGGGAGCATTCCAGCAGGACCCTGAGACGAT
>CANRNS010000104.1 GCA_947632055.1 uncultured Akkermansia sp. | reverse complement strand
TCGTCTCAGGGTCCTGCTGGAATGCTCCCACCTGTTCATCAAAAAACGCTCTTTCCACAAAAATTTGGGTTGACCCCCTGTTCACCAAAAAACGCTCTTTCCACAAAAATTTGGGTTGACCCCAAAAATTTGGGTTGACCCAAAAAAATCAGAGTTAACCCCACATTTCCACGCTAGCCCCGGGGGGAATCGAACCCTCATCTAAGGTACCGGAAACCTTCGTCCTATCCATTGAACGACGGAGCCGCACGGTGGGGGCATTGTGCCACAGATCCACGGGAGTGTCAAGTATGGATGGAGCGAAGAAAACGGAAGAAAAATAAAACATATACTGCACAAGACATGGACTTGTTGCAGTCTCAGAATAAAGAAGACCATTAGATTGTATGACAACGCGAGGTAGCAATGCATGGAGAAGCCACAATTGGGGCAAGAAGCTTGCGAATAATACGCGATGTGGGAATGGTGATGGCTGCAGCAGCAAATATGTGGTGCAGCGCGCAGGAGGAACAATCATGTTTACCAGATGTGAAACGGGTGGAGGTGCCGCATTTGCTGTGGAGAGAAGGGGCTGATTTAGGCGGTGGTGAGTTTTTTTCGAATGGGGATAGTTTGCTTTTTGAACGGGATTGTGATGTTCTGATTTTTGACCACGTGCGCAGTGAGATGATTGAGGTGGCTGATGGGGTAACGGTGACTATGACTCCTACGGGTGGCGGTGTGAGTGTAGGCGAGTTCTTTTTGAATGGCACACTAGTTTTCTACGCTCCATGGGTGACAATCATGGATTGGAATATTGTAGCGGGTGAGCATGCGCTTATTGTGATGGATTTGAGCACTTTCCCTGCGCATGAGTTGAATGAGGCGCTCCCCGGAGAATATCACGGTGCCATCGAGCTGCGCAGCGGTTGTCTTACGGCAACGCGTGGACGTGGCGCAGAAAAGTTGAATTTCTCACAGTTGCGGGTGAAGAACGGCGCTCAATTCGGGTTGATGAATGGCGCAAGCTACACGGGGGATGTGGTGCTCTCCGGCTTAGGCTGGTTGAATGAAGGTGAGGCTCATGCCCAGGGAGCTTTGCTCATGGAGGGAGCAGATGGTCATGAAGCTGTATTGAGCGGACGACTGACACTGGCCGATGATACTTCCATCAATGTGTGGCGTGCGGGCGATACAGGTCGGATTACCAGTGAATTGCATGCGATGGGGCACGCGATCATCAAGGAAGGTGCGGGTGAGTTGAGACTGGAAGGTGCAGTGGTGTCGGGTCCCGGGCGTATCGAGGCGCATGATGGACGCATTGTGATGTTGCATGGTTGGAACTCACGAGGCAGTTCTCTCGCTCTCGCGGGGCCTGGGGTAGTCGAGCTGCATGGTCAAATCAGCAACATAGGCGACTGGCAGATGTTGGAGGCTCGTGCTGAGTTGGTTGATGCGTTACTAGATGCCAAGCAGTTGGAGGGGAGCGGATCTCTTTTACTCCAGAGTTCACACGTATTTTTAGACGCCTTGCATGATTTTGAGGGCGAGATGGTGCTCCGCAATAGTTCGCTGCATGCCAGAGTGGGTGAGCAAGTTCACCTGCACCATTTAGACGTGGACGCGATGAGTTCTTTGTGTGTTGAACTGTGTCAAGGCAGCGCCAACATACCTTTTTGCGTTGAGCAACTGCATTTCTCGGGGGGAAGTCAGTTTGAGCTTTCGCTCAGCCTGTGCCATGATATGCTTTCTGATGCGCGTTCGGTTGGACATGGCGTGGTAGAGGGGGCTTTGCAGTTTGAGGAAAATTGTGTGCTTGCCCTGCATATCGTAAGTATGGACGATGACATTGAGCACGCCTACGGCAAATACTTGGAGTTTGTGCTGGCAGAACACGTGGAAGGTATGCCACAGTTAGACTCGGCAACTCAGGCCCTGCTTGAGAAATATTTTGGCAAGACGGCGGCGCTTCGCAAGGATGACGGGCGTCTGGTACTGAGTGGCAACTTTATTACACCGGAAAGCGAAGTGTTTCACCGGCAGGCTGCCAAGAGTTTTAATGGACGGGCAGGAGCTTCTCTGTTGGATGCAACGTTTGTGGAGCTCAATCCGCAAGTCAATGCGCCGGAGGGCGATCTGGCTGCCATTCTCCGTTCACAGGAATTTCTCATCAGCAACGGACATAAAACTGACTCTGACTCGCTCTCCTCCGCCGTAGCCGGGGCTGCCATCCCCGCGCTTGTTCTCGCTCTTCGGGAACAAGCTCGCATCAATTTGCTTTCTCTGCCCGCTTCGATGAGCGATTCATGTGCGGGTACGACCTGGAATATCCACGGAACGGGGAGCTATGCGCACTGTAACTCTGCAGGCACAGATAGCGGTTACCAACTGATGATGTGGGGAGGAAGTTGCGGTTGGCAAACCTGCAATGCACGAACGATTTTTGGGTGCCGTCTCCTGGCCAACTATGGCAATTGGCAGGCGGATTCAGCTGATGCGGCGCGGGCAGACCTGAGTTTATACGATCTGGGGGCTTATTATCGCGTGCGCAGTAACGCGTGGGTGCATACCCTCGCGGCCCAGTGTGGCGTCGCAGAAGCGCATGTGATTCGCAACGTATCTGCGCCCGGCGTGTCTTACAAAACAGCAGGCAGGACTCGTGGCTTTACCTGCGGCGCGAGCTATGAAACGGCCTACGCTATTCCCCGTGCAGCCCCCGCGACCGGGGAGCTGCAGATATTCCTTCATTGCGCCGCATTGTACGCCGCGTGGGGTGGCTATTGTGAGTCCGGCAGCGATGCCGCTCTGCGTGTTGGACGCCAGCATTTGCCATGTGTGGAAATTGGGCCGGGGCTTCGTCGAAGTGGTGCGGGTAGCCTTTTTGAATCGCATTGCCGCTGGCAGTTGTCAGCCATGTTTGTGGGCGATATGGGCCCTACGCAAGCCCGAGTGCGTACAGGTTTCATTCACGGCAGTTCTTTGCGAGAAACTATACGGAGCCGGGCTATGAGCCCATTTGGTGTTCTGACCTCCGCTGCTGTCAATGTCAACGCGGGTATGGGGGAGCTCGAGTTGCGGCTCATTGCCGAACTTCGTCAGCATGGCGGCAGCGCGAGTATGTCCATTGGATATTCGCAGCGTTTTTAGTCCTTCGCGCGCAACAGGTCGAGCAGGGCCAAAAGAGAGGGCAGTTGTGCAGTGGCAAAGGAAAAATCACCATGTGCAGTCATTTGATTGGGAATGGCGATGCAAGGTATGTCGGCACGGCGTGCCGCGAGTACGCCATTTTCCGAATCTTCAATGACGAGGCAATCATTTGATGCGAGTCCCAGGTACTCTCGCGCCGCGTGAAAAAGCGCTGGGTCAGGTTTTACGGCGTAGCCATCTGTGCGGCAAAACAATCGTTCAAAAAAATGCGTCGCGTCGAGACGATTCAGCCATCCGGAAACCCATTGTCGCGAAGAGGATGAAGCAACAACCATGCGGATGCCGTACTGACGACACCACACCAACAATTCTGCGGCTCCCGGCATGAGTTTTTGAGTGGACAGGGCGCGTTCTATGGCAGTTTGTCGAGCCGCATTTTCAATCTTCCAGTTGTAGATCTTGCCGGTTAGGGTTTCAAGATGAGCTGCCGGATCCCAGCGGGAGTACCCGGCGCCCAGGCAATCTTTATATTCCTGCAACGTGAGTGTGCAGCCTTCACGTTGGTATAAAGCAACCCATGAGTGAAAAATCGCCCATTCCGTGTCCATGAGTACACCATCGAAATCGAAGATGACAGCGCGAGGGGGCTTCATGGCGCTCCGTTTAATTTGACTCGCATCCACTCTGCTACTGAGAAGTGTGCGAGATTCTTATGGATAAGGTAGAGTGCAATGAGCAGGTAAATGACATTGGGAATCCACGCGCTGATCCACGCTTGGACGTGCCCTGATTCGCCCAGTGAGGGGAAGACGCGATACAAGAAGAGCATGAGCGCTGCTAGAAGCACGGCAATGCCTATGCCTTTCATTGGGCTTCGGCGTTGAAATGTGATCGCGCTTGGTAGCGCCAACAGCACGAGGACCAAACAACTAAAAATGCGCGCCAATCGCACATGCCACTCAGTGCGGTAGCGACAGCGATCCAGTCGTGACCCGGCACCGGAATGGATGAGGTTATAAAGCACGGAGGTGCCCATGGCATCAATGCGGTTATTTTGGGTTGGGGCGATGATTTGGTATGGCTTTTCCTCCAAGGGTAGTACCAATCGTTTGGCATATTGCTCATCCGGAGGTCGTTCCTCGGTAGACGTGACTTGCCGCGTGTAGGCATTGAACAGAGTCCATGTGGAATTCGCTTTATCCCAGACAGCGCGCTCCGCCTTGATTTGAAAGAGAAGTTTTCCCGTTTCTTTCTTGTCAAACTGCTCAATCGTGAGGTCGCGCATGGGTTCACCGGGATTTTGGAAGGTTGCCGGGCGATCCACGCACCAGATGCGCGCGTAGGCATCGCTGTGGTAGATGATGGGGGCCGGTTGATCGTCCTTTACTCTCTCCTGGTTGAGGAGCATCTGACGATAGAGAGAGCCATTGGGCGCCCAATGAAAGCCAAAAATGCCGTAAGCCGCCGCGGCAAGTGCTGCATATAAAAATACGGGCATGCAGACGCGCATCAGCGAGCGTCCGCTCTGCAGCATGCCGGTAAGCTCGCTGGAGCCGCACAGTTTGCTGAGACACCAAAGCGCTCCCATCATGATGGTGTAAGGCAGTATCTGGTAGAGGAACATGGGGATTTGCGAGGCGTAGAAGAGTAAAGCCTGTCGCAGCGGGGCATCAAAACGCGTACGAAATCGTTCCATGTTATCCGTAAAATCCGCCAACATATAGATGAGCAGCAAAATGGCCGTACACAGGAGGAAATAGTTGATGAAAGTTCGGCTCATGTAGCGATCCATCGTGCCCATCATTGCGTAGACGAGTGCCCCCAACAAGGGGATGTAGCAGAGAACCAGAAGTAAAATAGGCCGAAACTTCTGCTCCAGAGGGTAACTTTCCGGCATGCCTGAAACTTCCCAGCGCATTTGTTCCAGCTCACTGGGCACAAGGATGAGCGCCAGCAAGGTACCTCCCGCCAAGCAGAGCAGTATAAGTAGCATATTTTTTATTATTCCCGTCATGACTGTGCTCTACCAGGTGTTCAACAGGTTGCTATAAAGCTCCATAATCTCAGATGCCCTTTTCAAGGCGCTCTGCTAAATACTCGGGCAGTCCGGCACGCCGGATAGCTTCCTGTGCGGCAGTGATGTCGTATTCAACTCGCTTGATGATGATCAGGTTGAGGTCGGAATCGTAAATTCCGTAACTTGCGCGCGGATCGCTGTCACGCGGTTGCCCCACAGAGCCGACGTTGATAAAATATTTGAGATCGGGAAGTGGCTGGAATTCTGTGAACCCTTCCATATACAGAGGATGCAGACTCTCGTCATCCTCCGCCGCATGCTGACCATCCCATACAAACACTTTGGGCGTGTGGGTGTGTCCGTGGAAGCAGAGATGAGAAAATTGGCGAGGGAAGTTGTTGGAGGCATCGCTCGCATTGATGATATAATTCCACGCCTTGGGGTGATCTAGCGAGGAGTGGACGATGGAGAAAGAGACGCCGGTATCCGTGCGCACAATGCGCTGGTACTGGAGGCGGGAGAGCCAGCGCAGACGGGGTTCGTCCAGCTGACTGCGCGTCCAGTCCATCGCTTTGCGGGCGATTGGGTTCATTCGGGCGTTAGACGGGGACACCACCTCTTCGTCATGATTGCCTTTCACGACGGGGCAATTCAATTCGCGCACGTAGTCCAGGCACTCGGACGGGTAGGCGTTGTAACCCACTACGTCCCCCAGGCACACCAAGTCGGTACATTGCATGGCGCGCACATCCTCAATCACCGCGCTCAGGGCATGGTAATTGGCGTGAATATCGCTGATAATAGCTGTTCTCGCCATACTCCTCTATCTTACCACGGTAACCTGCTCATGACAAGCCCAACTTAGAAAGGCGGCGGCAAACAAATGCGGCTTTCAGCCGAGAGCAGAAAGCCGCACCGCATCGTTGCCTCCGGGGAATATCGCAGCAATCAGCCCTCAGCAGGGGTGACAGATGAAGCGGGGATCTCCTCCTTGCTCGTAAAGCGCCATTTCACCTTGTTACGTTTGCTGGCAGAACGTGCTTTACGACGTTTTTCATCCATCGGACTTTCAAAGGCGCGCCGACGACGCATCTCCTCCAGAATACCCTCAGTATCCAGCTTGGTCTTGAGGCGCTTAAGAGCGCGATCTATAGGCTCTCCTTTACGAACAGTGACAGAACGCATAATATGTGGTAAGTGTGAATAGATATCCGTCTAAGCGGATACGGGGCAGCAGGTTATCCTAAAGCTACGTCCTTGTCAAGCTTTTTCCCGCATGGACGTTGTTTTTGTGGATTGCAAAATTAAATGCAACAGGTTCTTGGCACAAAAAAGGGTGCCAAGAAGTTCAAAGCATGCTAGA
>CANRNS010000103.1 GCA_947632055.1 uncultured Akkermansia sp. | reverse complement strand
AGTGAACTCCAGGATGGCATCACCATCCTGGAGAACGCTATATCCGGCACGTTGCTGCATGTGACCGACTTCACGAATTTTTCCGGCGATCCGACTGAGCAGGAAGGCCACTACCTGGTGCTGAATGTGAGTGGGGAGGAGGGCGCGACCCTCTACCATGAGCTTGTGGGGGCGGTGAAGAAGCCCGGCAGGCACAAGTTTGAGGATGACGACCGGCAGCTCATTGTTCGTGTCTCTGACGAGAAAACGCAGAAGATCAAGCTCTATGCCGAGAAGAAGGGATGTATCCCCTCGGTGACGACCTACGATCTGAGCGGGCTGACTCTCTCCCCGTAAGCACACACCAACACAATAGCGAGACCTTAACTACACGCAGAAACACACTTTACAGCTTTGAGACTGAGATAGACTCTCAGAGAAACACACTTTTCAGCTGCTGGATTATACCTGCGGAAACACACTTTTCCCGGCCTATCCGCCCGGAGAGGTGTGTTTCTGCTCTCTATTGGAGGTGAGCGCGGTGTCGCTGGAGGCCCTCAAGCGCAACGGCCACAATCTGCACCTCGGCGACTTCGAGGCTGCCGGGGAATACTGCATCCCGCAACTGTCGCCCGTCCATGGGGTGAGCGACCTGACCTGGATACCGTTTAATTGCGCCCTGACTGCGACGAGCCGGGCAGATAAGGGCGTACATTTTTATATAGATGATTACCTCTTCGAGCGGGCCTGGAAGGACCCCGTGAGATATGCCCAGCTACTGTCCCAGTACAAAGCTGTCATGTCCCCGGACTTCAGCCTGTTCACCGACTACCCGCCTGCCGTCCAGATCTACAATCACTGGCGAAAACACCTGCTTGCTGCTTGCTGGCAGCGGGAAGGGATAACGGTCGTACCTTCCATCTGTTGGAGTGATGAGCGGTCCTATAGCTGGTGCTTTGACGGCGAACCAATTGGAGGCACTGTGTCTGTGTCGTCCGTTGGCACGCAGAAGAGCCGAGAAGCACGGCGGCTGTTCAAACTGGGCTACCAGGAGATGCTGGTGCGGCTCCAGCCAGAGCGGATCATATTCTTCGGTGACGTGCCGGAGGACTGTACGGGACCTATCGAAAAGCACGGCTCCTATCACTCCTTGCTTGCTTCTGCGCGGAAACAGAGGTAAGCTATGGGAGGTAGAGGAGGTGCAAGCCACAGGCAGACGGCAGGCTCTCTGGTTAATGGCCAGCTTGGTCGTGATCCTCGCCTGATGGGATTTCGTGAGTTTGTGAATTACATGGACGCCGATGCTTGGCACATGGCGAATTCTTTTGATTGGACACGCTGGAATCAGATCTTAAGCAGTGCTGAACGGAGTGGCATCGAGGAGTATACCAGTTCCCTGTATAGTGAGATCAATGCGGCGCTGAGGGAATCGGGGTCAACTCCGGATTTTGTTCAGCGGGCTATTCAGGGGGCAAAAGCTGGCCTGGCTAAATGGGAAGCGTCTGAGGACTTCGTCGTGTATCGAGGTGCAAACCTTCACTGGACGGCAAACCTACTGGGTGGTAAAGAGGATCAGCTTTCCGACGCGAATTTTCTCCGGTCACGAATCGGGAAAAGAGTAACGGACAAGGGCTTCATGTCGGCGGCTGTTACGGAGAGTAAGGCGTGGACAGGTCCCGACAAGGTGCTTTATAAAATCTATGTCCGCAAAGGGACATCGGGCATGTACGTTGAGCCTGTTACCATGAGCAACAATGAATATGAGTACCTGTTTAATTCCGGGTCAAGATTTGTGGTACATGAGATCAAAACGGATGCGTCCGGGAGAATTCTCTCCATGACGCTTGAAGCCATGCCGACAAAGAGAAGGAGAAGGTGACAGAAATGAATGAGCTCCAGGAGCTTGCAAAAGAATACCTGCTGGCTACCCACGATGCCGGTGAATGGCACGATTATTTGTACTGCGACCCCACCACCAGGAAGCTCAACGTGTGCATTCACAAAGCCGAGTTCTTGGACCGTGACCATGTTTTGCACTTCGAGGCTGTTTCCAAAAAACCAATTGACCAGCTTAGTTTTTCAGAGGTCTGCACATACCTGACAGAGATCTTCCGGCGCAATCGAGTCAGCGAGGGAACCGTCACCCAGTTTACCGAGGATGGGACCATTGAGCGGCTCATGCAACGTTGCCTAGAGGTCGAGCCGGAATAAAGAGGAGGGACGCAAAATGATAAGAAATGCAGTTTATGGTATGGCCATCGGCGACGCGCTGGGCGTACCCGCAGAGTTTCAAGATCGGGAAACCCTCCGGCGAAACCCCATAACGAAGATGGTCGGCGGGGGCTTTCATGGGCAGCCTGCAGGAACGTGGTCGGATGATACCAGCATGGCCCTGTGTCTGATGGCCAGCGTGGCAGCGTGTGGCCATCTGGACCCGGAAGATATCATGCGGCGGTTTGCCGACTGGCGGGAGAAAGGGCAGTACACGCCCCACGGTGTTTGTTTTGATTGCGGTGGGACCTGCGGCGCTGCAATCTCTCGCTTTCTGCGAGGTGTCCGGGCGAAGGACTGCGGCGGGACCGGTGAGAGGGACAACGGAAACGGCTCCCTGATGCGCATCTTGCCGCTGCTGTTCTTTCTGCGAGGGGAGTACGGCATCGGTTGGTACAAAATGAGCCGCCCCATGTTGGAGATACAGATCGTGTCCAGCCTGACTCATGCTCACCCCATCTCGGTCATGGCCTGCGGCATATACCTGCAGATCGCCGAGCAGATCATCCAGCGGGGGACCGAAGAGGCCATAACTTCCGGCACAAAGTACGCTCTGGCATTCTATGAACAGATACCGGAGTATAAGGACTACCTGCACGTTTGGGATCGCATACGAGATGTGACGGCGTTGAAGGCGCTGCCGGAGGACGCGATCAAGAGCGGTGGTTATGTGGTGAACACGCTGGAGGCAGCATTGTGGTGCCTGCTCAATACGGACAGTTACGCAGGCTGCGTACTGCGAGCGGTCAACCTCGGCAGGGATACAGATACCACGGGAGATGTCGCAGGCGGTCTTGCCGGTCTTGCCTACGGATGGGAAGGCTTGCCAAAAGAGTGGATAGCTGCCCTGCAGGCCAGACCCATGTTGGACAGCCTCTGTGACTCTTACTCCAAGGTACTCTGACACAACATGAAAACAGCCCCGCTGCATAGCGCAGCGGGGAATTTCTATGTAGATGAAGAGATTGATGATTAAAAGGAGCCCTGCGCAAGCAAGGCCCCAAGCGTTTTCCTTCAACCCGGCGAACCGGAATCTAGTCGGTTTGAGGTTGCGCATAACCCTCGGTAGTGCTCCACAACAGGCTGAATACCGACCCAGTCTGTTGCTTCACAGCACACGATAGCTGATCTTGCCGCTATCCTCCCCCTTATTATAACTGGTCGGAGGAAAATAGCAACTTATATTTTGAGTTGCACCACTTATATGGAGGAACACCTATGATCTCTTGTACGCTCAACGGAAAGAAATACTCCGTGGACTTTGTGACCGGACGTGCACTCCGGGAGATGGAGCCTGCTGCGAAGATGTATGGTCGCATTGTTGCCATATCAAATGCAGCAATCAAGGGCGAAACGCTTCCGGATGCAATGGAACTGTCCATAAAGGACGCCATAGACACGATGATCCACTGGTTCTGCATCCTGTTCAACAACCAGTTCACCCCGGATGATGTACTGGACTACTATCCCGCTGACAGGCTAATGCACGACGTTGCACTGGCGCTCATGGCAGTACAGACACAGACTACGGAGGTGCTGAACGAGTTCCCTACGAAGGCGGCGGTGCCGGAGGAGACGACCTCTCCGGCATGACGCTGCCTGATTTCATATACTCCACTTATAACTCTCTGCTGGAGAGCGACTGGCGGATGGCCGAGATAGATCAATGCGATCTGCTCGGCTTTTTGCGTATCCGGGCTTGGGGAGCTAGAAAGAAACAAAAGGACTCCAAGCCTAAGCCCGGATATATAGACACTGTGTGGCCAAACCTGAAGCCCTGATGCGGCTCAATCCCTGGCGCTACTTTCGGTTTCGCCGTTCGCGGGAGGAAGGAACGCGGTACACCACTTCAATGCGGCTTTCCTCGTCACGCTGCGGCGGCTTGTCCTCTCCGGAGCCGATGCGCAAAATCCCGGTGACAATAAGCACAACGCCTATGATGAGAAGAAGAGCGATTATGAGTCCCATGATTACCCTCCATTGACGTGGTCCTGCTTCACTGCTCTGATCTCTTTGACCAGGCTGACCACATCATCCTCTGATGTCAGGCCCAGCTCGTCTGCCAGCCCCGCAAAGGCGTCCTGCGCATCCCGCAGCGCCAGCATGGTCGGGTTCGCAAGAACATACTGGCCATCCTTTTCCACAAAAGCGACCTTGTCTCCATCCTTCAGCTTCAGTGCGCGGCGGATGGTGATCGGCAGGGTGATCTGTCCTTTGCTTGTGATTTTCGCAAGTTCCATGTCAAATTGCCTCCTTCCAAGGAAAACCACGGATTCCTTACTTTTATTATACCCACTATCCCACAGGATTGCAAGCTGATCCTGCTGGGATTTTTTTGCATCGAGGTGAGATAGATGCCCGATTCCCTCCGCGACCTTGTTGTGTCGCTGTCCCTAAACACCGAGAATTTCACCCGGAACATCAAATCGGTCAATAAGCAGATACAAGAAGCGGAGAGCTATTTCAAGCTGGCGGCTTCGGGTGTGACCGGCTTTGAAAAGACCGCCGAAGGGCTGTCCGCCAAGTTGACCATGCTGCAGCGGAAGCTCCAGCTCCAGAAGGATGTGGTCGGGCAGTATGAGCGGGCGCTGGCTCAGGCGACCAGCAAGCTCACCGAATGCACCACGCGCCAGGTGGACTATGCCACTCGGCTGGATGCGGCGAAGCAGAAACAGGCCGCTCTTGCCCAGCAGGTACAGTCCGCCACTGCCACCTATGAGCACTATAAGACCACACTGGGTGAGAACAACCTCACCACCCAGGTGGCCAAGGCCCAGTTGGATGCGCTGGACGCTCAGTATAAAGAGGCGTCGGATGATGTAAAGAAGCTCTCCGGCCAGAACGATGCGCTCCAGAAGGCGACCCAAAATGCAGCAGACGCCGTTTCTACCCAGCAGACCCAGCTGAACAAGGCGAAGGCGGCGCTCAAGGATACGGAGGCCACCATCCGCAGCACCAACAAGGAGTTGGCAACGGCCAGGTCTGCGTGGACCGCGGCGGGACAGTCCCTGGAGGAGTTCGGTGCCCGGTGTACGAGGGCGTCGCAGACCATGATCACGGTCGGCAGGTCCCTGTCCATGTACGTCACCGCCCCTATCGTTTCTCTGGCGGCTTCATCCGTCAAAGCGTCCTTAGACTTTGAGTCCTCTTTCGCTTCCGTGCGCAAGACCGTGGAGGCGACCGAGGAGGAGTTCGCGGAGTTGGCCCAGGCGTCCAAGGAGATGTCCACCGAGATCGCAGCTTCCACGACCACCATCAACGAGGTCATGGCCACCGGTGGTCAGCTGGGCATTGCCAACGAGCACCTACAGGAATTCACCAAGGTCATGATCGACCTTGGCAACTGCTGCGAAGATCTGTCGGCGGATGAGGCGGCAACTTCTATCGCCAAGTTTGCCAACGTCATGGGCACCGACCAGGGGCTGTTCCAGAACATCGGCTCCACCATCGTTGAGCTGGGCAACAACTTCGCCACCACCGAGAAGCCCATCGCGGAAATGGCCCAGCGACTTGCCGGTGCTGGCAAACAGGTGGGCCTCACGGAAGCACAGGTGCTTGGCTTTGCAGCCGCCCTGTCCTCCGTGGGCATCCAGGCGCAGATGGGCGGTTCCTCGCTGTCCAAGGCCCTGATCAAGATGGAGGTGGCCTGTGCCACTGGCGGGCAGGCCCTCACCGACTTTGCCGACGTGTGCGGTGTGACGGAGGATCAGTTCAAGACCCTGTTTGAGTCTGACCCTGCCGCTGCTTTCCAGCTCTTTATCACTCGCTTGGCGCAGATGGACGAGGCCGGTGAAAGCTCCATCGCTGTCCTTAATGAAATAGGTATCAGCGAAATCCGGCTCCGTGACACCTTGCTCCGGTCCGTCAACGCCAACGAGCTTTTTGCCCGTGCGCAGGACATGGCGAACCGGGCATGGGAGGAGAATACCGCCCTGACTGTCGAGGCCAACAAGCGGTACGCCACCACGGCCAGCCAGCTCACCAACCTGAAGAACAAGGCTGTGCTGTTCGGCCAGCAGCTGGGCGACGACCTCAATCCCATGCTCCGTAAGGCCATGGATGGTATCAGTGATTTTCTGGATCGGCTCCTGGAGATGGACGAGGCAGAGCGGATGCAGCTCATGCGCAACGCCGCCATTGTTGCCTCCATCGGCCCGGTGCTCCTGGTGCTGGGCAAGGTGACAAAGGGCGTCGGAACCCTGTCCACCGGCATCGGCAAGTTCGCCACCGCCGTGGGCAAAGCCGGAGGCGGCTTCAAGGGCTTCCTGACTAC
>CANRNS010000102.1 GCA_947632055.1 uncultured Akkermansia sp. | reverse complement strand
CCACTATTTTACCCCTCTCTTCTCATGACTTCAACTTTTTCTGTCATCTGTTGCATTTAATCTTGCAATCCACACTCAAATTTTCCGTCCAGCTCTCCTCCGATCTGAGCCGCGCGCTGCCGCCCGGGCTTGCTAATCCGGCGGCGGCTTCCCTGGCGGCCGCAGGCGGTGTGCAGCGCGCCGTGCAGGAAAACTTCCTGCGCCGCGGCGGGAAAAGCTTCTGGCAGCAAGCCGCAGAGCTCACCAAAGTCTCCCCCGCCGGTGCGGATGGGGCGCAGGTGTCTGTGTATCGCCGCGGCGTGGCCCTGCGCCTGCTGGGCGGCAGAGTGCAGGCCAAGCCCGGGCACGCCATGGCCTTGCCCGTGAAGCGCGGGGACTCCGACCTCTGGCCGCGCGAAATCCCCGGCCTCTCCCTTGTGCGCTGGCGCAGCGGCGGCAAAGTGCGCGCCGGCCTCGCCAGGGATGGCCGACTCATGTTCACCTTCATCAAAGCCGCTACGCATAAGCCGGACTCCACCGTGCTGCCCGGCCCCGCCTCCCTCGCCACAATTCCCACCACACCACCCTCACCAAGTCACTCCAAAAACCATACACCCCTCACCAAAAAAAGCACTGCGAGCATTGCTCGCCGAATTTCACAAATTACAAATCGCAAATGATCAATACTTTGCGTTACATAATATGCCGTTAACCACCCATTGGGGATGCTTTTTCTTGGGGCGGATGTGCTACGCTACGGCTGTGAATCGCAACATGAACGGCAACAGTTTTTTGGCATGAAACCCACCCCCTGCCCCCTTTTGCAAACGCTTTGCGAGCGCCCTGCACGGGACCATTGGGCGTCTTGTCGAGAGCAACCGCATGGAACCATGCGGGGACGGCAGCTCGGGGCGGTCTGAGTTTTTATGCTTCGGAGCTCCCGTCAGCCGCCGTCACTTTCGCTTTCTTTGCCAGCAACTCCATCACCTTGGAGGTAAGTAAGCCGAGGCGAATGCCCGTGATGCGACGCTGTTTTTGCAACTTGCGGATGTATGCTTTGACGTTTCGCTCACCCTCACTTTGCGCCATGCGCGTCACCTCGGCCATGAGTTCATAATCGCTCACGGAAATATTTTCCTTGTCGGCGATCTCCTGCAGCGCGAAGTAGACGCGCAGAGCACGGACGGCCTCCGTGCGGGCCTCATCGCGGAAGCTGTCGGGGTTCTTGGAGGCTTCAAAATTGCCGGCCTGAATAGCCGCATATACCTTACGCTGCACCACGTTCTCTACCTCACGCTCCACCAGTCTCTCCGGCAGGGGGAAGCTCAATTGGTCCGCGAGCTTATCGGTAATCTGATCAGCCTTGGACGTCTCATTCATATGCTCCTTGGCCACTTTGATACTCTCGCGAGTTGCCGCGCGCACGTCGTCCAAACTCTTGCCTGGCATCACCTCCTCGAACAGTTCCGCCGTAATCTCCGGCACGCGTTTTTCCAGCACTTGCTTCACCTCGCACGCAAACTGCATTTCCTTGCCCTTCAATTCGGCGATGGGGAAGTTATCGGGGAGCTTGGCGGTGATGTCGCGATGGTCCCCCGAAACAGCGCCCACCAGCCCCGCGCACAATTCCGGCACATAGGTATCGGTGAGCGAAAGGCGGTAATCTTCGCGTCCTTCCATGAAGCCGACCGGTTTGCCGCAAAACTCGGCCGTGGGTTTGCCTTCCACGCTGGTTTTAAAATCCATCACGACCGTATCCTCCGCCGTGGCGGCGCGCTCGACCGGCTCGCGAGTTGCGCTGACTTCTGCAAACTTCTGAAGGGCTTCCTGGACCTCCTCATCGCTCACCTCCGTGTTCTTCTCCGTCACCTCGATTCCCTCGTATTCCGGCAACTCAAAGGAAGGCAAGAGCATCAAATTGCCATGCACTTCGTAAGCGCCTCCCTCTGCCTCTTTCACCTCTATATCGGGAAAATTGAGCATCTTAAGATCCCGATGCTCCTTGAACATCTCCCGCTGCGCTTCATCGGCGAGCTGCTCCTTCACCGACTCCTCGATGTCCTTACCGTAGTGCTTGAGCAACACACTTGTCGGCGCTTTTCCCGGACGAAATCCAGCCACGCGCGCGCTCCGCCCGTAACTCGCCAGCATCTTTTTGCGCAACGCCTGCACTTCTTCCGCCGTAGCTACTGCATTCAGCGTTGCCTCACAATCATTTTTCTTTTCAAGCGTGATCTCCATGTTGGGGTAATGTTAAAGGAGCGCTCATTGTACCTCATGTCTACCAAATTGCAAGCCCATTATGCGTCTGCACGCGCAAACGCATTTTTCCATCCGCTCGCCGGTTCCCTAGAGTCTGATAGCTGCCGAACTCCATGTAAGCCCAGCCCCGAAAGTCACCATCAGGACAATATCCCCCTTCTTGGCGCGCCCGGCGCGAATCGCCTCATCCAACGCGATGGCGCAGGCCGCGCCGGACGTATTGCCGTACTTTTGCAAATTGACAAAGACGCGCTCCGGAGGAATGCCCAAACGCTGAGTGACGGCATTGATGATGCGCAAGTTGGCCTGGTGAGGAATCACCAAGGAAATATCCTCGGGCTTGATACCCGTGCGCTGAAGGAGCGAAAGCGCCGAGTCCTTCATATGCGCCACTGCGTGACGAAATACTTCATTGCCACGCATCGCCAACGTGTAGAGCTTCTCGTGAATATTTTCTTCCGTCGTGGGAATCGCCGAGCCTCCGCCAGGCACCAACAACAGATCCGTCAACGTACCGTCCGACCCGATATCCGATGCCAATATCGCGCTGTCTCCCGGCTCGCCTGATCCGGTACGCAGCACGGCAGCCCCTGCCCCATCTCCAAAAAGCACGCAGGTGGACCGATCCTCCCAATTCACAATGTGGCTGAGCTTCTCGGATGAAATAATGAGCGCCGTGCGCGCCTGCCCGCAGCCTATAAACTGCACAGCCGTCTTGAGCGCATACAAAAAGCTGGAACACGCCGCCGATATGTCAAACGCCGCCGCATTCACCGCACCCAAGTTCGCCTGCACATAACACGCCGTCGACGGCGTAAAGGTATCCGGCGTCACTGTACCCACAATGATGAGATCGATCTCCTCCGCCTTCACCCCGGCCGCCTCCATCGCCCTCCGTGCCGCATGAGTCGCCATGTCGCTGGGCTTCTCGTCCGGAGCCGCTATGCGGCGCTCACGTATCCCTGTCCTCTCCACGATCCACTCGTTGGACGTGTCCACCATCTTTTCCAAATCCGAATTGGTCAACCTGTGCTCAGGCACGTACGACCCCGTACCGATGAGCGCCACCGGCAATCGCTTGAAAGGCTTTGTTAAATCATTCATGTGAAAAATCCTACCATATTCTTCCCCCACGAGCAAGCCCCTTCTCGCTCTCACCCACCCTTAGCTCACCCTTAGCTCACCCTTGCCGCAAGGCATCCCGTATCAACCTCTCCGCCCCCGCCTCCGGATCCTTCTCGAGAACAGCGGCAATGGCCTTGCGAGCCTCAACCTGCTTATAGCCAAGCGCTACAAGAGCAAGCTCAGCATCGGCTGCCGCCTGGGAAGTGACTCCCTGTTGCTGAGCTTCCCAGGTCGAAGCGAGACCCACTTTATCCTTCAATTCGAGAATGATGCGTTCCGCCGTCTTTTTGCCGACACCCTTAGCGCGGGCAATGGCCTGGACATCCTGCTGCACCACGGCCTCCTTAAACTCGTTCACGCGCAAGCCGCTGAGCACCGCGATGGCCGTGGCGGGACCGATACCGCTCACGCGATCTACGAGAAGACGAAAAATATCGCGTTCTTCATCGGTGGCAAATCCGTAGAGCACCTGGGCGTTTTCGCGAATATGCAAATGGGTCTTGAGCTTGATCTGGGCGCCGGGTTGCGGGTTGAGCGCATCGTACGTTGAAAGAGGCACAATCACCTCGTAGCCCACGCCGCCCACATCCACGACGATGCTCTGCGGGAGTGACTCGGCAACGGTTCCACGTAAGAAAGATATCATGACAGTTTACGGTTATCAGTTTACGGTTATGGCTCAGAAGGGGATGGAGGCTCCGGCTCACCCGCCGGTGCGCTCGGTGCGGGATTCGACTCTGCGGGGCGCTTCGGCTCAGCCGTCTCTCCGGAGCCGTTCGTCTTTCGAGACTCTGCCGCTGCGGGAGCCTCCCCACCAACGGCTTTTTGCGCACCGGGAACGGGCTTAGGCGCCAGCAGATCCTCGACCTCCACAAATTGCGCGTCCGGTCCCAACCCTCCCAACTCATCCAGGAGCTCACGGCAGCGGCTGTTGAGCCTCTGGTAGTCAATGGGACCATTTTCAGGCTCCTTAGTATGTGGGAAAATGAGGTAAGAGACTCCCAATGACGACACCGGGCGCGCGTACACATCCGCCTTGGGATTGATGAGCTTGCCGAGGCGCAGAGAGGCCTCACCCGCCTTGTAGCGCGGTCCGTAGTCCCCCACGAGGGCGGGGTACACTTTGTTGCCCACAACAACCACGGCATAGTCGCCCGGCTGCGGACGGAAACTCTCATCGCGTCCCTCCTTCATGACGAGCGGCACCACAATGAACGGATCGTACTGTGCCAGCAGATAACTGTATCGCTTGATATCCCAAATCACACGACGAACGCTGTCAATAGCAGACGCATTGCGCGGCTTTTCCTTGAGCAGCTTGGCCAGACGGGCCTCCCACCCGGGCAGCAAGGGGTTGGGCGTGTTGGTCTTTTTTCGCCAACGGTACGAGGTCATGGGCTGGTAATGATCACTCCTTCGGATGGATTCCGGCATAATAGGGAGACGGTCGCCATCTGAGCCATCGCTTACCACATCCATATCCGCCTGCAACCACAGCACACGACGATGAGACCCCGGAGCCGTGAGCTCCAAAATCGTATCGGTATCGTAAAAGTTGTGCCGATCCATGGGCTGGGAGAGCGAGGCAAGCGCCCGACGAGCCTGGTTCTGCTTGTGTAAATAAAGGGAATGAAACCAACGAGAAACGCGCGCACCCTCCATGAGGTTATTGTAGTCGCGCAATACCGAAGGAAGCTCCGGATTCGCGTGGAGCAACTCGTGCGCATCCGCCGCGTGCGGCAGCATGAGCTGCATCCCCAGCCGTATCTGGTAAGCCTGCGCCTTCTTGCGATCGCTGCTCGCCGTGCTGCCGGGAGCAAATGTCAGCGTACTGCGCAAGTGCAGCCCCCTGCTGAGCGCCGTAAACTGCTCAAACGTTCCACTGCTGAGTTTCTCGGGCAGCACCGGCGGAAACGGCGGCAGAGCAAGCTGGACACGAGGGACAAGACGCTGCGGCTCCCACGCGCGGGGGGCCGTCTGCGCGGCGGAATCTCCCTCGTTCACCGGCACCTCCACCGGTACTTCTACACGCACCTCCACCGGCACCTCCACCCGTCTCTCGACAACGCGCACCACGGGCGCCGGCTTCTCGCGCAGCGCCCGCACCAGCTGCACCGGGTATGGTGTGCACAAGGCCGCCGCCACCAATGCAACCGCCAATAGCAGCGCGCACCAGCACCAGCGTAACTTGCTAAACCACTCGATATTCATGCTGTCCCTCCCGGTTGAGCTTTCACGCGTCTCGGACGCCACGCCAACATCGCTCGCAGCAAGCACAGAGGCAAACTCCGAAGCAGCCAACCACACACCCACACCTTGACGGAGGGATACGCGCGCGCTTTCCCCGCTTCCAAGGCACGCAAGGCGCTGCGCACGACCTCACTCACGCGCGTGTAAAAACAGGACTTGAACGGCGCATCCCCCCTGTCATACCCGGCCCGTTGCGCCACCGCGCCAAACTCCGTGTGTACCGGCCCTGGACACACGGCCAGCACGCGCACACGCCTGTCGAACACCTCCAGCCGCAATCCCTCGGAAAAAGACGCTACAAAAGCCTTGCTCGCCGCATACAAGGCAAAATCCGGTAGAAAAACATCCGCCGCAAGGGAGGCGATATTGATGATGTCTCCACCCACCTGCAGCAGGCGCGGCAGAAGCCCGTGCGCCAATTCCACCACCGCCAGCATGTTCACCTGCATGAGCTGTCGTATCCTGTCGGGAGCGGCCGTCGCCAGCTCCCCGTAGTCCCCAAGCCCCGCATTATTCACCAGCAGGGTACGTCCAGCAGCAAGCTCCCTCAAGCTCTCCAGCAGACGCTCCCGCTCGGTCGGCTGCGACAAATCGCACGGCATGCACAGGAACTCAACGCCGGGGTGAACAGCCTGCATGCGCTGCGCCAACGCCTCCAACCTCTCCCGCCTGCGGGCCACCAGCGCCATGCGGCGCGTCCTGCCGGCCAATGCCTCCGCAAAGCCTTCTCCCAACCCCGAGGATGCCCCGGTTACGATGATGAGCTCGTACTCCATCCGTTTGGATTATCCCATTTTTTTCTCCCCTCAGCAAGAAAAAAGCAGGATACCCGGCGCAACCGCATAAAAATACCCCACTTGCCATTTCCTCTTTGCGACATCAAATCTTCCATAAACCCACTCCGCCTATCGCTCTCATGTTCCACAAGCTGCGCATCTCTTTTCGAATGAGATGTCCATCATTTTTTTCGATTTTCCTCAAAAAATCTTGCTTCTCGGACCTTGAGAACTCCCTCTCATGAAAAGAATGTCCGAACGACAGCGCCCCATGGAAAGTTGCATTACCTTTGCATTCAGTGCTTTCCATTCGTTATTGCGGCATATCGCTTTCGAAAAGAGATAAACTGCGTCCTGCGGATGGGCGGACACATGCGT
>CANRNS010000101.1 GCA_947632055.1 uncultured Akkermansia sp. | reverse complement strand
GCAAGATTCGGGCTCGCTGAAAAAGTTGCCGTTACAGCTCCGCCAAAATTAAAGTACAACGTATCCTCAGAACCAAAGGTCGTTGGATCTCCGCCTTCAGTCCCCGGAGTGACTTGGTTGCTGTCGATGGTGTAGCTTCCTCCATCCAGAGGGATATCCTCATTGTCGACAAGCATAATTCCGTAGTCACCCTCATCATCGAGGAGAGGGAGATCAGCAGAGGGTTCGTCCTCGGAGTTGGCAAGAGGGGCAAGAGAAGCAGATGGGAGCGAAGAATCCTGCGCCGAGTTGGCATCGGCAGTCGACCACATCAGCAAAAAGACGCCGAGGACCGCCGTGCTCGTGCATACTGTTTGAGGCACACAGCGGCGTCCGGCGAGGGTTGCAAGGCAAGCCAACAAAGCCTTGCGGAGACCAGTAGGTAAGTGGAGTTTCATGATGCTGATGGGTTGGGACCGCGGGGGCGCGCGACACACGTGTGCGTCTTCCGCGGGATTTTCAGCATACCTCTTTTCAAAGGAGATGTCCAGTATCTTTTTCAGAATTTCGAAAAAAATTTCAAAGGCCTCCATGGATGCATCCCTAAGGGATCGATGCTTTTTAAAGATTGATAAACAATCAATAATAGGCACAAAAGAAGGGTTATCTCTTTTCAAAGGAGATGCGCTTGTTATAGAAGCTCTAATAATTTATTATCAATGAATCATGTCTTAAAACACATTTTCGTTTTTTAAGAAGTGAAAAAGCGTTTTTTCTTGTGTCATACCGAATTTATAAGCTGATTGATACCGCGAAAAGCGCACCTCTTTTGAAAAGAGATGAGCAAGCTGTGGAACAAGGAAAGGAGAGCAAGCCGAAGAGGGCTGTGGATAGCAAGGACAAATGCACAAATCCTGACAAGAAATGGGGCCTCGGTCAATTTCGCTGGAGGCACAATAAATGAGGTTATGCTGCATTTTTCCTTGAATGATCCGGTTGCAACGGTTAGAATCCTGGCATGATACAGATACACCCGACAGCCGTTGTCGATCCGACGGCAGAGATAGGAGAAGACGTAATCATTGGCCCGTATTGCGTGGTAGGCGAGCACGTGAAGCTAGGGAAAGGCTGTGTGCTGCACAGCCATGTGGTGCTGGGCGGGCCGTCAAGTTTCGGAGAACGCAATGAATTTTTCCCGTTTGCGGTCATTGGGCTGAAATCTCAGGATCTCAAGTACAAAGGCGAGCCCACTTATCTGGAAGTGGGCAATGACAATGTCTTCCGCGAGAACAGCAACATCAACCGATCCACCTCTCCGGAGACAAAAACCGTCATTGGCAATAACAACCACTTCCTCATTAACTGCCACTGCGGGCACGAGTGCGTGGTGGGCGATCACTGCATCTTCTCGGGCTACGCGGGAGTTGCCGGACACTGCCACATTGGGGATTGGGCCATCATATCCGGGTTTGCCGCGCTCCACCAGTTTGTGCGCGTGGGGGAGCACGCCATGGTAGGGGGCTGCGCACGCGTTTCGCAGGATGTGCCGCCCTACATGATTGTGGAAGGCTTCCCCGCAGCGGTGCGCGCGGTGAACAGCATCGGCCTGCAACGTCGCGGCGTGCCGGAGGACGACGTGCGCGCCATCAAGTTTGCCTACAAAAAACTTTTCCTGCACAAGGGAGAAAACATTGAAGAAGGCATCGCCACGATCACAGCTGATGAGACATACGGCAGCAACCCCTACGTGGGCAAACTGCTGCGTTTCCTCAAGGAATCAGAACGCGGCTTCACCCATTGATGAAGGCGGCAATCGTATTCGACCTGGACGGCACTCTGGTGCATTCCATGCCCGGCATTGCGGTGGGACTGAATTGCGCGCTGGCCTGCATGGGGCGTTCCGCCCTCACTCAGGAGCGGGTAGCCGCCATCATCGGCTGCGGCGTGAGGAATCTCTGTGCGCGAGCGCTGGGGTACAATGATGAGACAAGCGCACCCGCCGAACCGGTGGATGAGCTGATTGCGCATTTCCGGCGAGAATACTCAGCTTGCTGGCGGCAAACAGCCCCGCAACCTTACCCCGGCATGGCCGAGCTCGTTACCGAGCTTGCCGACGACGGCGCGCACCTGGCTGTTCTTTCCAACAAGCAACATGAAATTACCTACGACATGGTGCGGGAGGTCCTGGGAAAGCACGTTTTTTCACCCATCATCGGGCACACCGGAGCGTTTCCCCGCAAGCCTGCGCCGGACGCCCTGCTGCACATCGCCAAGCTCTGGGACATATCCCCGCAGCAACTCACGATGGTAGGCGATTCCCTCATCGATGCCTCTACGGCTCGCGCCGCCGGAGCACAGCTCATTCTCGTGGACTGGGGCTATGCACAAGGAAAGGATCTTTCGACAGTCGGCTGCCCCCTTGTCCACACAGCTGCCGAACTGCGTCTTTTGCTAACGCGACAGGCATCGTAAACGCCGTTTCCGGATTGTTGCAGCGCCCCTGCGGGAGAGCTGCACGAAAGGCATTCAAGACACGCAGCAATCGGAAAAGGTGACGCGAGTAGCGCATCGCGCTCTGCAAGGATTCAAAAAGGAGACCCGGCAAAAAGTCCCGTGACAAATGAAGGCTCAGGCATCCCATGCATGAACTCAGCGCAGACTTTTATCGAAGAGAAGCAGGGCGGAGGCATCATGCCCACAGCGCTTCAAATCGCGCAGAACGTCGGCAAGGCGCGCTTCCATCAAAAGTTGTGAGCGCACGCCCGGCATGAGCAACTGCTCGGTTGCAAAGTCAGCCTCCCGGCGGCAAAGGGAGATGAGACGGTGAATGGCATCGGTGATTCTCCCGGCATGCTCACGCGCCACGAGGAAGAGATCCGGCGGGGAATCCCAGGCGTAATCGACAGGAGCGATGGTAGGCATGACGACCGGGATGCGCTGCAGCTCCAGGTAATCCAAAATGCGCAGAGTGTGCTCACACATGTCGTGGTAACGCGAGCGCATCCAACGGCCGGCGCCGCGCATGCCATATTCTTTGAGCTGAACGGAAAGCGAGAGGAAGAGGAAGGCGGTATTGAATTCGAGGCCAATTTGCGCGTTGAGGTTTTCTGCGATTTCTGGGTTCATGCGGCTCATTATGACCTAACTTGAGTGGGGAATCCATCACCGTTAGGAAGTGAGGAAAAAGGCGCGCTCGACCGGCCGGGGAAAATCTCTTTCCTTGTCGATGCCTCCCCCATGCGCTTGCCCTAAATGGGACCCAGACGGGCGATCAATGCGTCCGGCGTGTAACGCTGGTCAATGGGCATGGGCAACAGAGCGCGCGACAGGCGATTGGCGGGGCTTTCCGCCTGCGTATCGCGAATCACCTCCGGCCACAGAAAAGGAAGCGCTATGCGAGCATCCACCAACTCATCGCGCAACCCCGGGATGCCGGACAAAAAGGGGTAACAGAACGGAGCGGACGGCGGGACGGACGGCAAGGTCAGCCGATTGATGCTCGCGAGGCGTGCATGCAGAGCCGCATAATTCTCGCGCCGACGATGCGCAATGTGCTCCCAATCGATGCTGTCGAGCAAGGCGCGCGTGAGGGGGCTCATGCGGCGAGGCTCGCCCTGCAGCCGATTCTCCAACGCTTCGAAATCGGGCAAGGAAGCCTCCGCGCCCAACTCCACGCGTTGCCACAGAGCAACGGCTGCCCGCGCGGAGCGGTCTTCCCGCTCTGGCAACAGCAGGGGAAACGGCGCCACGGCCACCCCGCCATCCGGCAACCCGGCAAACTTGCGCAGGCTGTAAAAACACGCCGCGCCGTCTACCGGCGGGGCGTAAAGAGCCGTGGCGGCATCCACCACGCAGGGGCCGGGATGAGCCTCCGCCAACTCGCGCATGCGGGCGGGCTCGCTCATGCCAAAATAGTTGGTAAGCAGCAGCAAGTCTTCATCCCCGGGCAGCTCCGGCAGCTGCGGCTCTGCCTCCGAAAACAACTCACCGCGCATCTCGTAGCGCAGCACGGGGATGCCGAGGCGCGCAAAGGGCTGCAGCACGGTATCGCAGGTGAAACGCGGGACAAAGGCGCGCGCCGGACGCCGAGGCATACTGCGCAAGATGCACTCCAACGCGGTGCGCCCACTGTTGACGTACGCGCAGCGCTGCCCCTCTGCGTACGGGAAGTTGCCCACGTGCGGCAGCTCGGCGCCAAAGGCTCCACCCAACATATCCATGCGGGCAGAATAGCATCGTCCCTCGACGCGTGCAAGTGCAGAGTACGTCTATTGTCCGGTCGCCCGAAAATCAGGGCTATGCTGCAGCAGCGCCAGGCACTCTCCAATCAGGAAAAAGGAGCCGCAGATCAGCAGCGGGCGCCGGGGCGTCCTCAGAGCCTCCTCCAGAGTGGCAGCAACTCTTACGGGAGCTTCCGATACGCGCTGCACCAGCGTCACAAGTTCAGCCGGAGGCTTGATGCGCGGAGATTGAACGGGCGGCAGCGCCCATTGATCAACGATCGGAGATAAAATCTTGAGGACCTCCATCAAATCCTTGTCCGCCGCCCCGGCAAAAATGCAACAGGCGCGAGCCTCACCGTGCGTTGCTCGCCATGTGTCCACCAGAGTGCGCATGGCCGGCGGGTTGTGCGCGCCATCAAGGATGACCCCGGGCAGCGCTTCCTCAAATCGCCCCGGCCAACGCGTGCTTGCCAGTCCCTCCGCCAGCTGCGCCTCCGAGCAGAGAAAATGCGGTATCGCCGCGCGCAAGGCTGCCAGAGCCAAAGCTGCATTGAGCTTCTGGTGGGCGCCGACGAGCCCGAGCGGCAGCTCGCAAGGCTCAGCGATGATACGGTATTCGGTATGGCAGGCAGCCGCAGCCTCATGAATGGCGCGCAAGGCATCCGGCTGCTGCGGGGCAGTGAGAGCCGGACGGTGCCACGCGAGAATGGCAGCTTTCTCACGGGCGATATCGTAGAGAGTGGAACCAAGGTATTGCGTGTGATCCATGCCGATGGGAGTAATGACCGCAACATCCTTCGGCAGGGCATTTGTGGCATCCAGTCTGCCGCCCATACCCGTTTCCAAGATGATGAGGTCGGGCCTTTGCTCGGCAAAGTACAGCATGGCCACAGCCAGCGTCAGCTCAAAGAATGTGGGCGGCGTTTCCCAGCCCGCCACCTGGCGCCGCACACGGGCTATCAGCCTTGCAACATCGGCATCCGGGATGCTGGCGCCATTTACGCGGATGCGTTCGTTGAACCGCACGAGGTGGGGCGAGGTAAAGAGCCCCGTGGTGTACCCCGCAGCGCGCGCCACCGACTCGGCAAAGGCGCACACCGACCCCTTGCCGTTGGTGCCGGCCACGTGCATCACCCTGGCCTGCGGCCGCTCCACACCCAGTTCAGCGAGCAATCGGGAAATGCCGGCCAGGCCCAGCTTCATGCCGAACACCTGCGAGGCGTACAACCAATCCAGCGCGTCCTTGTAACTCAGCGGATCCATGGCTCCTGACATCAGTACCTGTAGGCCTCGCTCTTGAAAGGCCCCTGCACTGGCACGCCCAAGTAATTCGCCTGCTTTTCGGTCAGGATGGTGAGATGCACACCGAGTTTGCCGAGGTGCAGCCGGGCCACTTCCTCATCCAACTCCTTGGGCAGCACCTGCACTCTCGGCTCGGTCTGATCGGCGCGCCGTTCCCAGAGAGCTACCTGCGCAAGCACCTGGTTGGTGAAACTGTTGCTCATCACAAAGGAGGCGTGTCCCGTGGCGCAACCCAGGTTCACCAGACGCCCCTCGGCCAGCAGGTAGATTTCATGCCCATCCGGGAAAGCATACTTATCCACCTGCGGCTTGATATTGGTGCGCACAACCCCCGGCGCCGAATGGAGTCGGGCCACTTGTATCTCATCATCAAAGTGCCCGATATTGCACACGATAGCCTGATTTTTCATCTTCTGCATGTGCTCCAGGGTGATGATGTCGCAGTTGCCCGTGGTCGTCACATAAATATCGCCCACACCCAAGGTATCCTCCACCGTGAGCACGCGGTAGCCCTCCATGGCGGCCTGCAGCGCACAGATGGGGTCAATTTCGGTAACGATAACCTGCGCTCCCAGTCCACGCAAAGCCTGCGCGCAGCCCTTGCCTACATCACCGTAACCGCAGATGACCGCCACCTTGCCCGCCACCATGACGTCCGTAGCTCGTTTGATGCCGTCCGTCAAGCTTTCCCGGCAACCGTACAAATTGTCAAACTTGCTCTTGGTCACCGAGTCGTTCACATTGATGGCGGGGAAGAGCAAACGTCCCTCTTTCTCCATGCGGTAAAGGCGGTGTACACCGGTGGTCGTTTCCTCCGACACGCCGACGACCTCCGGCAGCCAGCGTTGAAAAATACCGGGAGTCTCCTTGCCGATGCGGCGCAGCAGGTCCTTGAGCGCCTGCTCATCCTCACTTCCGCCGGGCGTGTTCACCCAGTCGTCGCCCCGCTCCATCTCGTAGCCGCGGTGCAGCAGCAGCGTTGCATCGCCCCCATCGTCCACCAGAAGCTGGGGACCCTTCCCATCCCGGTGGCAAAGCGCGCTCCACGTGCACTCCCAGTACTCCCGGGCCGTTTCACCTTTCCATGCGAATACCGGCACCCCGGCCGCTGCAACAGCCGCCGCCGCATGGTCCTGAGTGGAAAAGATATTGCAACTCGCCCAACGAACCTCGGCCCCCAGCGCTGTGAGCGTCTCGATCAACACGGCGGTCTGGATCGTCATGTGCAGGGAACCAGTGATGCGCACCCCCTTGAGTGGTTGTGCCGCGGCATACTTCTCCCGGCAAGCCATGAGTCCGGGCATCTCGTGCTCTGAGATCGCAATTTCCTTGCGTCCCCAATCCTTCATGGCCATGTCCGCCACGCGGTACTGTTCGCTCGTGTTCATACGCCGCGCAGTTTACCCCGCCCCCGGGGAAATGTCAAACCCTACACGCAAGGCCCGGGCAACTGTATGGGACATGCGGTCGCTATTTACGATTTTCAAGTTACGGTTGACGATTACGGGGAATCAGACAATGGTGAGGTCGGGTAAAAATATCCTAAAATGTAATTTTTTTTGTGGATTGCAAGATTAAATGCAACAGATGACAGAAAAAGTTGAAGTCATGAGAAGAGAGGGGTAAAATAGTGGCG
>CANRNS010000100.1 GCA_947632055.1 uncultured Akkermansia sp. | reverse complement strand
GAGCCGATCGTCAGGGAGCTGCCCTCTTCCGTCAGATCCAGCTCGACTTGAGCACTTTCCCCCACGGAGAGGGAGCCTATGTTGTTGCTTTCTCCTGTGGGGCGCAGAATTAGGCTGCCACCGTTGGCAGTAACGGCATTGCTGACATTTACCCCTCCGCTCAGCGTGGCCGTGCCATCGTTCACATCAAGCCTGGAGCTGTTAAATTTGCCCTTGACATTCAGACTGCTACTACTCCCCTTGATGGTGACGTTCCCAAAGTATGCATCACCACCCACGGATACGCTCCCTGAACTCACCGTCTCTTCCCCATCGACAGTTGACACGCCAATGTTGAGACTTCGTGTTCCAGAACTATAGGCATTGCTGCTAGCAATAGATTTTTTGACATCCAGACTGCCGCCATTCGTCACATCAATATCTCCGGTGTTGTATGCCAGTCCACCGTAGACTGTCACCGAACTTCCCGCTCCATCAACTGACAGGCCGGTGCACCAAATGTCCCCATCATTATTACTCGCAAGTTGATCTTTGAACGCCTCGCCCACCGTAACTTGACCGCCGCTGTTCACCGTCAATTTCCCGGTAAAGTTTCCAGTACCATTTGACAGGCGTTTCTTGACGATTAAACGGCCACCACTTATGACATCAACGGTACTGGTACTATTGACATTCATATCCCCTTCGACTGTCAGGAAGCCCCCATTGCTGACTGTGGTGGTGAATCCGAACTCATGATCAACTACTATGTTTCCCCTCACCCACACCGTCCCGCCGTCGATTTGAAGAGTTGCATCACCACTATCTGTCTGCATATTATGCTCCACAATTAACACGCCGTCCTTGTGTACCGTCAAGCTTCCATACACTTTGAATGTGGAGATACCATCACCTATCACAAGCGTGGATGGATTGGTGGTGTCTGTCGCATCTGCATTGCCCACCGTGATTCCATCTCCTACACCGGCCCACATCGAGGCCCTTGTGCCTGTGCTGTTGAATGAGAGGGTGCCGCCGGTCACCGTGATCGAGCCAATGTCCACGTTCCCCGTTCCGTTCAACGTTTGGGAACCCGCTCCTTGCTTTTCAAATTTGAGCTTACCCGTGATGCTCAGGTTTCCCGTAAACTCATGCATTTCCCCCTGTACGACATCTAGACAAAGTGTGGCAGCTGCACCATTCTCATGCTTAACTACCGCTTCATTTCCTCCTCCATCTAAGCCGCCCGCGGTCAGAGTGGCACCATTCGTAACTCTCAGCGTGGCATTTTCACCCAACGTCATCGCTCCGGTCACCCCGGACGTTACCGCGAACGTCACCGTACCGTTCTCTATGACCATTCTCTTAGCAAGAACCTCAATGTTAAGCTGGGTAAATCCCCCCGCCCCCGCCTGGAAGATTAGATCACCGGTGATGTTGAGCTGTACACCTTCGAAGAGATAGTTATGGGAATTTCCTTCTCCGCTACCCACAGTGAGAGAATCTAAGGTCAGGGTGTGATCTTCATCGTCGCCCTGCACCGTGACCGTGACGAGAAGCTCATTTCCGGAGCCCTTGAGCACAACGTCTTGATCTGCCAGAGTGTCGGCATCTTTATCCCAACCTCCTTCCGTCGTAACAGGTTCAGGGGAGAGCGTGACCGCATTGCCACTTCCGTTCCACGTCAGGGGGTCCGCCCAAGCCACGGCAACCATGCTGAGCATAGCGGCGCCCGTGCATACGGTGCGTGACACGTTGTGAAATGCTGCAAGGCAGGCCAGCAAAGCCTTGCGGAGACTGGTAGGTAAATGGAGTTTCATGATGCGAAATGATGATGAATCATGGCCACGGCGACACGTGCATGACGCATGTGTCCGCCCATCCGTGTTGCGTAGTTTATCTCTTTTTGAAAGCGATATGCCGCAATAACGAATGGAAAGCGCTGAATGCAAAGGTAATGCAACTTTCCATGGGGCGCTGTCGTTCGGACATTCTTTTCATGAGAGGGAGTTCTCAAGGTCCGAGAAGCAAGATTTTTTGAGGAAAATCGAAAAAAATGATGGACATCTCATTCAAAAAGAGATGCGCACTCTGTGGAACACAAAGCAAGCGCATGTCCTCATGCGCTTGTTTCGTGGTTCGTGTTTTGCCTGTCGTCAGAAGGCGACCTTGTAGCCCACGGCGGCGTTCAGGCTCGACCAGCCTTCGCGGTACTCGAACGAGGCGTCCATGAAGATGCTCCCGTTGCTGCTCCCCAGCGGGATGGTCAACCCGGCGCCCGCTTCCACCCCTACGGCTCCCACTTCCGCGCTCTCCACCTCGGCCCCTATCCCGGTGCCGATGATGCTCGTCCTCGCCTTGCCGGAGCGGTCTCCCACATCGGCTTTCAACAACACTCGCGCCTCAAAGATGGAGTCGCGCTTGAAGGCGTTTTCGCTCACCACGCACTGGAGCCGCACGCCCATGCCCAAAGTGAGGAGATCCTGGTCGATGTCATCCACCCTCAAGCCCGCATCGCTGCCCGTCTCCGTGTAGCCCTTGAGCCCCACGTGCCGGTACTCCACATTCATGACAGGCTGCAGCGCGACGCTTCCCCGCTCATTCATCAGGCGGGTGTAGCCCAATTCGTACAGGGCGCCCAAGGTGTTGCCCTCGGTGGAGCCATGCGTTCTGTAGCTGCCGCCGCCGTAGTTCACCGTGCGGTTCAGGTTGACATACGCCATACCGCCGCTCACCACGAGGGTGTGCGACCAGGCTCCGCGCATCGTGCGGGCAAAGGCGCTCAGGTAGATTGTGTCCAGGTCGCCCTTGGTGCTGTCGGCCGCATCCGGTTTCAAATCGCCGTACATCGCCGTGAAAGCCAGACCGAGGGTCGTGCGCTTGCTCACATCCGCGTTCAGTCCCAGTGTGCCGCCCCAGTTGTTGAGGGAGTAGCCAGGCAGGTCGCCGTCCGCATCCAGCTTGTGGTAACCGCCCTCGGCATTGATCCACATGTTCCAGATGGGGAAGGAATCGTAACTGTCGATGACTTCCTCACCGTTCATCGAGGTGGTGCGGTTGCGGATGGAATGGAGTTGGCGGTGCAAATCCTCCGCCAAAGCCGGGGTCAGTGTGGCGATGGAGGAGCCGATGCCCGCCGCCAACTGACGGTCGAGGTTCATTCCGGCGTTGTTCTGTTCGAGCAGACTCTTCGTGAAGTTGTACAGGTCGCTTCCACTGATTTTTCTCGTCATGAGTTCTTGCCCTGTGGCGGTGGTCGGATCCGCCAAGGTCCAGAACACGTCGGCGCCCGCCGCCGCATTCTTGCCTTGCCCCGCATGACGCATCTGGTTGTTCTCCTGCTTCGTCACCTCCATCACAATCTTCTTCTCCCCAGTCTCATCTTGAACCTCGAGTTCGCCTTTGAAGTAGCCTGAGTACAGACCCGAGAGTTGGCCGTTCACGCTATCGGTAATAGAACCATCTTTCCCCCACGTGAAGTCGCCTACGTCAAGAGAGGCTTTGCCGTCCAAAAGGTCCTCCGGCACTTCCTCGCCGAGCTCGACCGTCAGGTTGGCTTTGCCGCCGTCCCCTTCGCCTTTCACCAGAGTTCCTCCCACGCTGTCAGAGTCTCTCGTCTGATCGTAGTGGTACGTGAAGTTTGAACCGCTCTCCAGTGTCACATCGCCAAGATCTGCTTTCCTTCCCTCACTGTTAGCCGCCGCGCGGACGTCCAGATGCCCGCCTTGCTCCACGGTGACTGTCCATGCGGCATCGTCACCGGTTTTAGCTCCATCCAAGAAAAGAGAGCCGCTTTCACTCACGGTGATGCTGCCAGTGCCGTCCAACGTTCCGGAGAATGCTTCCGGCGTGCTGCTGCCTCCGCCGCCGGTGATCGTGATGGTTGGCGAATCGTGTTCCGCTCCACTATTTTCCACCGTACCGGAGCCGCTCAAGCTGCCGATAGAAACAGCATGCTCCTCGTTGTTGACCTCGAGTGTTGAATTTTCTTTCAGTTTAACATGTCCCTCAAAGTCGCTTTGCAGATCGAGCGTGCCCGTTTCCACATCTATTTCCGCATCTTTCCCGGCAGTGATTGGACCACTGATGATCAGCTTGGCGTCCCCGGTTTTACGGAGTTTGCCATTAGAGCTGCCGGTTCCCTCCATGTTAAGATCTCCGCTGAGGGTGATGTTTGCAAGTGTCTTTATTCCTGCAGCGTTTTCCCCTTTCAGGGTGACTTTGCTTGTTACAGTGAAAGCATCACGCTCGGTCACATTTTCCAAGGAGACATGAGTCGAATCCGAGCTGCCCTCAAATACTATTTCACCCGGTAAATGCCGAACGGCAGCTGGGGAACCAACGCTGATGCAACTCTCTCCATCTACCTCAATTTTCTCGCCAATGGCTGTGAGCACTTTTTGCCATGTGGACGAGCCAACTTTCATCGTCGTGTTTTCCAACCGCAAGACGTCCACATGTTTTGCCGCCGCATCTGAGGTACCACTTTCCTCAAACCGCGCGCCCAAAAAGCCTAGCATACCATTTTGGTTTTCTCCATCAATACCTTTCAATACCAGGGTTCCATGTCCGGGGTTGTCACTAGTGGCAGATGAATTGATTTTTCCTTCCCCCCACGTCCCGGAGGTTATGTCTGTCCGTGTTCCATCTTCATTACCACCATCTACTATAATAGTTCCGGTGGCATCCAGTTCAATTCCACTCCTGAAATGAAACTTATTGCCACTACTGACTACCTTGGTGATGACGGTTCCACTTGCCTCCACCTTGAGTGCGCCGCCGGATATGTTCGCGTCTTTCTCGCTATCGATAAACAGCGTACTGCCGTCTCGCACCGTGAGTCCGTTAGAAGCTGTGATACTTCCTTCCACATACACCCAGCCCGGGCCGCTAATATGCGCGTCAAGTCCGGTGAAGCTCAGGCTATTCTTGAACGTTACGGAGGCATTGCCGAAGAGCGTCAAGCTGCCGCCTATAG
Organism: uncultured Akkermansia sp.; assembly: GCA_947632055.1. Classification (GTDB taxonomy): domain Bacteria; phylum Verrucomicrobiota; class Verrucomicrobiia; order Verrucomicrobiales; family Akkermansiaceae; genus Akkermansia. The sequence goes on along the minus strand of CANRNS010000100.1, from coordinate 2,198 downwards.
TAATCCCACCACCGCTGAAAACATACTCACCATAGACGGTCATATCATTCGGGTTAACAGTTTCGCCTACGGTAACCTCACCGGCGGACTTGGAAGGGAATAGTACATCGTCCCCTGCAGCGAATGACGCGTTGCCGTCATTCCATCCGGTATTCCCTTCTGCCACACTCCAAACAACGCCTTCTCCACCTTTCCAAGTGAGTTCGGCGGCATGGACCGGAACGCTACTTTGAACGAGCATGAATGCGATGACAGATCCTGCGCCCAAGGAGGCGGAGGAGAGGGTCGTGGGCAGAGTCACGGCAAACGCTGCAAGGCAGGCCAGCAAAGCCTTGCGGAGACCGGTAGGTAAATGGAGTTTCATGATGCGAAATGACGATGAATCATGGCCACGGCGGCACGTGCATGACGCATGTGTTCGCCCATCCGCGTTGCGTAGTTTATCTCTTTTTGAAAGCGATATGCCGCAATAACGAATGGAAAGCACTGAATGCAAAGACAATGCAGCTTTCCATGGGGCGCTGTCGTTCGGACGTATTTTTCATGAGAGGGTGTTCTCAAGGTCCGAGGAGCGAGATTTTTTGAGGAAAATCGAAAAAAATGATGGACATCTCATTCAAAAAGAGATGCGCACTCTGTGGAACACAAAGCAAGCGCATGTCCTCATGCGCTTGTTTCGTGGTTCGTGTTTTGCCTGTCGTCAGAAGGCGACCTTGTAGCCCACGGCGGCGTTCAGGCTCGACCAGCCTTCGCGGTACTCGAACGAGGCGTCCATGAAGATGCTCCCGTTGCTGCTCCCCAGCGGGATGGTCAACCCGGCGCCCGCTTCCACCCCTACGGCTCCCACTTCCGCGCTCTCCACCTCGGCCCCTATCCCGGTGCCGATGATGCTCGTCCTCGCCTTGCCGGAGCGGTCTCCCACATCGGCTTTCAACAACACTCGCGCCTCAAAGATGGAGTCGCGCTTGAAGGCGTTTTCGCTCACCACGCACTGGAGCCGCACGCCCATGCCCAAAGTGAGGAGATCCTGGTCGATGTCATCCACCCTCAAGCCCGCATCGCTGCCCGTCTCCGTGTAGCCCTTGAGCCCCACGTGCCGGTACTCCACATTCATGACAGGCTGCAGCGCGACGCTTCCCCGCTCATTCATCAGGCGGGTGTAGCCCAATTCGTACAGGGCGCCCAAGGTGTTGCCCTCGGTGGAGCCATGCGTTCTGTAGCTGCCGCCGCCGTAGTTCACCGTGCGGTTCAGGTTGACGTACGCCATACCGCCGCTCACCACGAGGGTGTGCGACCAGGCTCCGCGCATGGTGCGGGCAAAGGCGCTCAGGTAGATCGTGTCCAAGTCGCCCCTGGCGCTGTCGGCCGCATCCGGTTTCAAGTCGCCGTACATCGCCGTGAAAGCCAGACCGAGGGTCGTGCGCTTGCTCACATCCGCGTTCAGTCCCAGTGTGCCGCCCCAGTTGTTGAGGGAGTAGCCGGGCAGGTCGCCGTCCGCATCCAGCTTGTGGTAAGCGCCCTCGGCATTGATCCACATGTTCCAGATGGGGAAGGAATCGTAACTGTCGATGACTTCCTCACCGTTCATCGAGGTGGTGCGGTTGCGGATGGAATGGAGCTGGCGGTGCAAATCCTCCGCCAAAGCCGGTGTCAGCGTGGCGATGGAAGGTCCAGCCACGGCCGTGAGCGTGCGCTCCATCTCGCCGCCATTCCCCTGTTCCATCATGCTGATGACAGCCATGCCCAGTTTTGCGTAGTCCGAGTTTTGATCCTTGAGTACCCCCGGTTTCTCGCCGTTCTGGGTCTTTTCTTTGAGGGAATTCCACATGATCGCCGCGCCCGCCCGTCCGTTTTTGCCGACGCCGGGCATCACGCGCTCCAATTTGTTGTCCTGAGCCTCTGTGGTCGTCACGGTGATTGTATTCTCTCCATCTACCGTTACCTCAGACAAATCGTCAAAGACAAAGGCGATGCCGCTCAGCGTCACCTTGTCTTGCAGGGCCTCCGTGTTTACATCATCACCCGCCGTCAAGCCCAGTTCGAAATGATGAGGCACCCTTTTGCCATCGTTGTGCACCTCCAGTTTGCCGTTTTCACCCACTTCTGTCAGCGTTCCGGAAACAGGAGCCGTTGTCCCATCGACCAATGCGGAAGTATCCACATCGATGCGCAACTTGCCGTCCACCGTCACGCTGCCG
>CANRNS010000099.1 GCA_947632055.1 uncultured Akkermansia sp. | reverse complement strand
AAAATGCTATGCTGTTGGGTGACCGTTTATTTTGAGGCATCGGGCTTCGGTGACTTTTATTTTTGAGGCATTACGGGACATACGCATTGAAGAGTAGTGAAGCAACAGAGAAAATGTTCATGTTAAGGATATCATTGTTGAGCCACACCAATCATCATGACAACAAGCGGTCATGATGATGGCTCTCAAGCCCTCACCCGCCCGCGTTTATGATTTATAAAAATGAGCAACGGGCACATTACCAATAAATCGTCATTCGTCAATAATCAATGGTTTATGTTACATGATACGTCGATAACTGTGTGCTGGGATCGCTTTTTCTTGGGACGGAGGTGGGTTCGCCCCGGTTTGAGTGAGATTTGCCTTGCAGGGTAGGGGGAGTTGTGGCATACTTGACGCTGTTAGGCTATGCCACGTCTATTCGTCAGGGAGCCAAATCATTTCTACACTTATGAGCTGCCGGTAGTACCGGGAGAAGAAGTGGTGGTGGGCAGTTCGCCTCCAAGCCAGCTGGAGTTGCCTGGGGTGGGGGGCTTGTCACCCCTGCATGCTCGCATCGTGTGCCAAGCTCAAGGTTACGTGATTGAGGACATGCAGAGTCAGTACGGCACTTTGCGGAATGGTTGTCCTGTGCAGGCTGAATATATGCTGCCGGGGCAGGAATATGTGCTTGGTGCGGCATGCATCATGCTGGATCCGGAGAGTGTGGTGACTGTGCCCCAGCAACCGGCAACGGAGGAGGCCTCTGGTCAGCCCCAAGTGAAAAAGGTGCGAGTGATGAAGACTGCTTCTGCCGGTCAGGCTTCGGCGGCTGCAGGCTCTGGCGGTTTGAAAGTTGGCGGCGTTGAGCTGAACAAGCTGGCTAAGAAATATAACCGGAACGCGAGCGAGCGCAGATCGCGGCTCACGGTAGTGTACGTCGTGTTGTTGTTGCTCATCGCTTTCTATGCGGGGATCGCATTGCGGCATTGGGAGCGCACGGGGAATTATTTGCCCGGCATATTATCGGATGGAGAATCAACTCGACTTTAATCAATTTGACGATGAACGAAGTGCACACGGCGAGTAATGCCCTCCCGAGCGGAAGCATCGGTGGGATGAAACGATTTATGTTGATGGCAGTGACAGTAATCTGCTCTCTTGTCATTGCGGGGTGTAAGGATGAGCAGACGCAGCAGTCTGCCGATGAGAAGCAGGGTGAAGACATACCGTTGCACCCGGTAGTGTCGGCCGAGCCGGAAGTGCAGGATGTGCGGCTCAGCTTGTTGCCGTTGTTGGCAGACTTTCCGATGGTGAAGCTCGACGATGTGCAGATGTCCTGTACGCGCCGGGAGGATGGGAGTGTGCTGGTGACCGCGCGCGCTGTGCTCAGCGTGGAAGAGAACCTGTACAATGTAGAAGAGTCTCCGGTTATTTTTAATGCTGAGCGTAAGGCAATAAATGACGCGATGAACAGAGCCATGCTGCCGGAATCTGCTTATTTGTTGCAGGTGGGAGCCGATGCCGGCTGGATCACTGAGGAGGATCGCGCAGCCAAACCGCTCCCGGAACATTTGCAGAATCTCGCCGATGAGATCAAGCAGATGGCGGAGCGCCCGATTTATCGTTTACGCACGCCTGCCCATACGGCCGTGGAGATCCCGGCCTCGCTGGTTGCCACACGGGTAGAAGACCGGTGGGTGATGAATGATATTAGCTTTGACACTCAGCCTTTGCGCAGCTTACTGCCGCTCGTTCCGGAGAGGGCTCTCCCCAAAGATGCGATGGTTGTGACAGATGGATTCGAGGAAAAACAGCGAGCTCTCTTGCGTGAAAAGATAGACTCTTTCAACACGGAGGCCAAGCCCTATATTGAAGGACGTGAGACGGCAGCTCGCACTCGGATGCTTGAGGCGCAGGCTCGCCGCGATGAAGCAGAAAAAAAGGAACAACAACAGACCGTCGCTCTTGAGGAAAGTCGCAAGGAATGGGAGTCAACCTGCGCCAAGTTCTTTCACGATTCGGCTACTTATACGGGCGAGTGGAAAAGGGAGAATGACTTTGGGAGGTTTACTCTGCGGATTTCACGTGCGCAAAAGTTTGTCGACTCGTTGCAGTTCATCGGAACGCTGTCCGATTCGGAGCTTCCCCAAGTTGAGTTACGCGTTGTGGGTCGCTGCGAGGCTGCAAAAAAGAGCGGTGAGTCCATCCCCTGCGTCGTGCGTGTTTACAATGGGCGTTACGATCCGGACGTAGCCACGGCGGAGGTCTTTGACAAAAAGGATAGTGTTTTGTTGCTCTCTCTGGAAAAGGATGGCACGCTCACGGGCACGCTCACTTGCGAAGCATGGGCTGAGCAGCCTCAAAAAGCTTTCCAGGTGCGTCTGAGCTTGACGTCCAAGAAAGCGGCCGGTCGGCGCCGCTCAGCTGCGCCGACATCGCGCTCATCCCAACCGACGCCTCCCGATCAGCAGCCTTCTCGCTAGCTTATCGCATATTCTCCGCTCCGTCAGGACAAACGCATTGGCGTGAGATTTGCCTTGCAGGGTAGCGGAGTCATGCGGGTTAGATAAGTTTGAGCCGCACGAGGTCCTGCGTGTCAATCAGTCCGACAGGATGATTTTGCGCATCGAGCACCACGAGATCATCTATGCGGCGATCACGCAGCGTTTTGACTGCTGCAACAGCCAGTTGGTCGGCCTGCACAAAGACGGGCGAGGCCGTCATAAATTGCGCGACGGGCAAGGCCCCGCAGTCCGGGTTGGTTTGGAACGTACGTGCGAAATCGCCGTGCGTGAAAATCCCTGCAAGCGTTCCGTCTTCCTTGGTCAACACGCAGGCGCCACTGCGTGCTTTGGTTATGGCCACCAGGCAGTCCATTACTGTAGCCTCACTCCGCAAAACAGCCATATCCTTGCGCATAATGTCCGCTATGCGTGTCAGCAAGGCCCGACCAAGAGAGCCGCCCGGGTGACTCCGTGCAAAATCCTCTTTGGTGAAATGCCTTGCCTCCAAGAGTGCCACAGCAAGTGCGTCCCCCATCACGAGCATTGCGGTGGAGGATGAGGTCGGCGCCAAATTTAACGGGTCGGCTTCGCGCTGTACCGAGGTGTCCAGCACGATATCCGAAAGCTGTCCGAGAGTCGATTTTGGCTTGCCGGTCATGCCGATGATGGGCATGTCATAGCGTTTCAGAAAGGGGAGCAGCGTGAGCAGTTCGGAAGTTTCTCCGGAGAAAGACATGGCAATGCAGGCATCGCAATCCTGCACAATGCCCAAGTCACCGTGCATGGCATTCATCGGATCCAGCACAACTGATGGTGCCCCGGTGGAAGTGAGAGTCGCAGCAATTTTGTTGCCCACTAAACCGCTTTTTCCAACTCCTACCACAATAATTTTATGCCCGCTCTCGACGGCGCTCTTCATGGCTTCCACAGCCTGATTAAATGAATCATCCAGCTGTTTTCCAATGCTGCGCAGGGCGTTTATCTCATCTTCAAAAACCTTTTTCCCGCGTATGGTGTGTTCGATCATTGTTGGGGTGTAAATTGCTACGGTTATGCTAGCATATGCTTCTCGGGGTGTCAAGGTGGGCGAACAGAACTAAGGCAATCGCTTTGGAAAATGCGGTTGCCTTGGTCAGGCTTGTCACCTCAGACCTCGCGTGATGAGGAAGAGCATGAGCGCCGCAGCGGCGAGGCGATACCAGCCGAACAGGGAGAGACTGTGGCGTTGGAGGAAGGTGACCATCCACTTGACAGCTGCGATGGAACTCGCCCATGCCACGAGAGTGCCGATAAGCATTGGTCCCCACCCGATCTGTTGCAGCATGTCAGCGCCGTGCGCAACAGCATCGTGGCAAGTGGCGGCGCCGAGCGTGATGAGTCCGAGCAAGAAGCTGAACTCCACTGCGGCGGTGAGGCTGAGTCCCATGCAGAGGCCGCCGAGCATAGTCATGAGGCTGCGGCTGACTCCGGGGCACATCGCAATGCACTGCATCAGCCCAATCCCGAGCGCGCTGCGCGGCGAAAGTTGCTCCAGCGGGGCGCCGGAATCAGCACGACCGGAATGCTTGCGCGACCGCACGTAGAGCAGGATGACAATGCCGCCGAGCGCCCAGCTCACCATCACTGTGGACGCGTTAAACAGGTAGGTCTTAATCAAACGCGAGCAGAGCAACCCCACCACGGCTGCGGGGAGAAATCCAATGATGAGATTCACCATCAGTCGCCGTCCTTCCGGGCACTTGCCCAAGAGTCCTCGCCACATTTGCGCCACGCGCGGGAAGTATAGTCCCAGCACCGCCAGAATAGCACCGCCTTGAATGCAAACTTCAAATGCACTCAGGGCGGAACTCTCTCCCATGCCCAATAGGTATTGCGCAATTATCAAGTGCCCGGTGGAGGAAATAGGCAGGTACTCCGTAAGCCCCTCCACGATTCCCAAGACAATGGCTTGCAAAATATCCATGGTTCAATTGCCGCTCTTGAGGACATTGATGAAAGCCTCCTGCGGGATGTTGACGCGTCCGATAGCTTTCATGCGCTTCTTGCCTTCTTTTTGCTTTTCGAGGAGCTTGCGTTTGCGCGTCACATCGCCGCCGTAGCATTTTGCCGTCACGTTTTTGCGCATGGGCGAGATGCTTTCGCGGGCGATGATTTTGCCGCCGATGCAGGCTTGAATCGCCACGGTGAAAAGCTGGCGTGGGATGACCTCCTTGAGTTTGAGCGCCAGCTCACGTCCTTGCGCTTCTGCGCGCTGGCGGTGTACAATCATGGAGAAAGCGTCCACCGGTTCGCCGGCGATGAGCATGTCCATCTTCACAAGCTGGGCGGGGTTGTAGCCGTCAAACTCATAATCCATGCTTCCGTAGCCGCGGGTGATGCTCTTGAGCTTGTCGTTGAAGTCCACCAGAATTTCTGCCATGGGGATGCGACAGGTGAGCATCACGCGTGTGTCATCAATCGTTTCTGTATGCACCACTTCGCCGCGCTTTTCCATGACCAGGCGCATGATATCGCCGATGTACTCGCTGGGCAGCATGACGAACACCTTCACCATCGGCTCGCGGATCTGTTGAATTTCCTGCGTTTCCGGGAGCATGCCGGGGTTGTCCACGATGAGTTCCGATCCGTCCGTTTTGGTGACCTCATAAATGACGGAGGGGTACGTCGAAATGACATCCATGTTGAATTCGCGGCGCAGGCGCTCTTGGATAATTTCCATGTGCAGCAGCCCGAGGAATCCGCAGCGGAATCCAAAGCCGAGCGCCACGGAGCTCTCTGCCGTGTAGGTAAAGGCGGCATCGTTGATCTGCAGCTTTGCCATGGCGGCTTTCAGGTTTTCGTAATCCGACGCATCCACCGGGTAAATGCCGGAAAAGACCATGGGGTGGATCTCCTTGAACCCCGGTAGTGGCTCGCCGCATGGGTTTTGCAGGTCAGTGTAGGTGTCGCCTATTTTCACATCGGCGGTACTCTTCATATTGGCGATGATGTAGCCCACATCGCCGGTCGTCAACTCGTCCGCGACCTGCATACCGGGAGTAAAGACGCCCACTTCTTTCACTTCAAAGGTATCCGGCGTGGCAAAGAGCTTCACCTTCATCCCGCGAGCCACGCGCCCGCTTACCACGCGCACATACGACACGACCCCTCGGTACGCATCGTACACCGAATCAAACACCAGCGCGCGCAGCTTGTCGTCACCTGCCTGCGCCGGGGCAGGGATGCGCTGCACGATGGCTTCCAGCACTTCATCAATGCCAATGCCTGCCTTTGCCGAGCACAGAACAGCTTCCTCCCGCGGAATGCAGATGAGCTCTTCCAGTTGGCGATACACCTTGGGTAGATTGGCGCCGGGAAGGTCAATTTTATTGATGACTGGTACAATTTCGAGCTTCTGCTGCATGGCCAGGTGCATGTTGGCCAGAGTCTGCGCCTCCACTCCCTGTGCGGCGTCCACAATGAGCAGCGCCCCATCGCAGGCCGCCAGCGAGCGCGACACCTCGTAGGAAAAATCCACATGCCCCGGCGTATCGAGCAGGTTCAATTCATAGGTCTCTCCATCTTGCGCCGTGTAGCGCATGGTGACCGGGTGAGACTTGATGGTGATGCCTTTCTCGCGCTCCAGATCCATGGCATCCAGGAGTTGATCCTGTCTGTCGCGCTCGGCAATGGTGTGCGTGCGCTCCAGCAAGCGGTCCGAAAGTGTTGTCTTACCGTGGTCGATGTGCGCAATAATGGAAAAGTTGCGCTTGAGTCGTATATCCGTGGGCATGTGCGCGCATCCGTAAAAGCAGAGCGGGGCGGTCTCGTGCAGAGGCTGTTCTCCCTCCCCATGTATCTACCCCCGCACGGGCTCGAACCGTGGACAAACTGATTAAGAGTCAGCTGCTCTACCAACTGAGCTACGGAGGCTTTGCCGATGGTACAGCTCACCGCTGCCGCTGTGCGCTGTGCTTACCCCCGCACGGGCTCGAACCGTGGACAAACTGATTAAGAGTCAGCTGCTCTACCAACTGAGCTACGGAGGCTTTCCGGTAGCGCTCACACCTTCTTGAACAGAAGCCGCTGGTCAGATTTGAACTGACGACCCACGCATTACGAATGCGTTGCTCTACCACTGAGCTACAGCGGCGGCGTGTGCGCGGGGCAAGTAAAGCATACTTTCACGCGCATGGCAAGCACAAAGTCGCGTTTTTTGTAGAAAGTGGCGCTCCGAGAGCGCGTCATAGGTCGCTCAGCCTTTCGAGGCTCCGCCGCAGATTTTGCAGTTGTTGCCGGATGGGGTGTCAGAGCCGTGTCCCTTGCTTTTTTTGTAGTAGCGGCACGAGCTGTTGTGTGTTTTGCCGGAGGATGCAGTAATCCAATAACGCGGGTTCTCATCAGTCGCGCCGCAGGTGTCAACTTGCGGAACACAGGGCGCTGCACTCACGATCGGTCCAAACAGAGCGAATGTAATACAGAGCAGGGGAAACAGTTGGTTGATTGCGCGGAACAGGAAGCCTTGCGTTGGCTGCGGCTTTCCTCCTTTTTGGCATCGTGTTTTTTTCGTGCTGTTCATCTGTGCAAGACGCTACCACATATCCTACCTCCTCGTCAAGATCTGCTTGCAGCATGCAGGAAAAATGTGGATTGCAAAATTAAATGCAACAGGTTCTTGGCACAAAAAAGGGTGCCAAGAAGTTCAAAGCATGCTAGA
>CANRNS010000098.1 GCA_947632055.1 uncultured Akkermansia sp. | reverse complement strand
GCGTCCGAGATTATCTTCGCAGTGAGGAATACGCATCGATCCGTACTCGGGGGTTCCCATGCTTGTCGGCGAAACTGGGTGACCATTTTCCGCTACTGTCTCATCGCCGTAGTAGTAAGCTTCCCCATTCTTTATGTACCACCAGTCTGTATGCGTTCCAAAAGAAGCTCCGTGCGACCTCAATTTGATCCATGCCCCTTCTAGCGACTTCGGTGCGGCTAACGTGTGCTGAACTTTTGGCAAATTAATAGGCGTAATAACGCCCGTTTTGTGCGAAGCACAGGAGTTCACCAGCGCAGTTAATAGCGTAGCTAAGGCAACACTTCCGATTTTGATCGTGGAGTTTATTTTCATGGTTGAGTAAATTAGAAGATATTCTACTATGGGAGACGTTTTTTATGATTCCGTTATCGCGTCAGAAAACTAGACGGTGAATACTTTGGGGTCGAGATGCACATGCTACGATTCATCATCGATTCCTGATGCACCACGCGGTATCGCCTCCCAGCAATTTGGGTAATATTTCGGTTTCCTCGGTTTTTTGATCTCTCCATCCTCCGGCAACCAGCCATAAAGTTCATAAGAACGATATTTCAAAATTGCTTTGATCTCCGGACAGAAATCACTTAAAGAAGCCAAGGCTGAAGGCAGCAGTACAAGGTTGGCGAAGCAAGTATGATACCTGGTATCGTAACAGGTCTCTTCCCAGATATGGCAGGTTGTATAATCCTTAAAATTCGTCCCATAAAATTTCTTCCCCATCGCCTTCATCTGACGATTAGGATAAGTATTATCATCTAGTCGGATATTTTCACCAGGAACTTTCCCTTTTTTCTCCCCATTCTTCTTTCTCCTAACATCCGGATATTTTGCGTAGCCTTTTCCGACGAGACTTTGATGACACACAGGTGGTGCCCATATTGCGGTCTTTGCAACAAGTTCTACCAGTAACTCAAGACATCTTGTCTGTCCCAGGAGTTCTGATAAAACAAGGGCCCCACTTTGATATTTTTCCCCTCCCACAGGATTAAGAGTGATGATAGAGGGAAGACCTTTCGTTTTGCTCTTGTAGATGGCACCATTTCGATAGTCCAGGTAAAAGCTGTATGCTATGCCACCCTTATTTTTCTTTTTGTAAACGTCTTTTTTGACGAAAGCATCTTTCAGTTCACATGCTTTCGTGTAGAAATCATATCGCTCTCCTCCAATGTCGCATCGAAAAGAATAAACTCCGTTCACTTTACAGCAGCGATTCAGTTTACCGACATTAATGTCCATCCAGCATAAATCCGGACGACCTTCCTCTACGCGTGTGGTTTCGCTCGTAACCACGTACTCTGCTTTCTTGTTCATGATGGGTTCCTCTAATTGTTTAGTTTATTCTTTCGGGAAGGTGCAATTCTCCCACAGGGTTAAGAAGAATGACAGGGGAATGCCCTTTCGTTTCGCTCTTGTAGATGGCACCCTTTCGATAGTCCAGGTAAAAGCTATATGATGTACCGCCCGCATTCGTCTTTTTATAGACATCTTCCCTGACAAAGGCATCTCTCAATTCGCATGCTTCCTTACAGAACTCGAATTGCTCTCCGCCAATATCGTATTGAAAATAATAAATCTCATCCGCTTCACAGCAGCGATCTAGTTTGTCAACACCAATATCCATCCAGCATAAATCCGGACGGCCTTCTTCTACGCGTGTGGTTTCACTCGTAACCACGTACTCTGGTTTCTTGTTCATGATGTATTTCTCTAATTGTTTGGTTTATTCTTTCGGGAAGGTACTCACGATGATGTGTTTCTCTCCCCATTTAGTTTGGTTGGAAAGATCGGCTTTGGAAGCAGCCTTAGCTTTTTTGATGCTCATGCCGCGTGTCATCACGGGATAGGGATCATCCTTCGTGGTGGCAGCGGCGAGGTCTTTGATCTCCTTGTGAAGGGCGTTCTCGTTGGTGCAGGCGATGACTTGAACGACATCCGAACCAAAAGGTTCGCCGATTTCGATTTCGAAGCCGGACTTGAGCGTACCGGGAATATCCACCCACTTGCCGCCCTCAATCAACGTGTCCTTGTGAAATTGATTGGGAAAGAGCACCACAGAGGTGCCGTCACTCTGGTGACAAATCACCACGACGTGGCAAGTCTCCGCCGCCTTCACGCGGAAAGCAACGGTGTCCCCCTCCTGGTACACGCGCTCACCGTCCACCGTGCGCAGCTGCAGAGGAATCTCCTGCTTCACATTCAGGAGTTTGGCATTGTTCGTCACCTCCTCGGCGCCGGCCTCTACCTCGGCAATCCCTTGTTTGGACTGCTCAAAGTTCTGCGGCATTACGCGCGCGGCAACTTCGGAGGCAGATTTGCTTGGCCACACGCGAGCGGCTACCTCATTGATGCGCCACGTCACTTTGTCCTTAGTAATGCGCCCGCTCTCCAGCCAAGCGATCTCTGTGTAGAGGGTCACCGTGGAACCATCCGAGGTGAAGCGACCGCGAACGATGCCCTCCACACCCTGCACGGCAACCTTCGACACAGCCGTGCCGGGTTCCACGAGATCTGTTGCCTGGAACTCTCCCTCCGTCTCCAGCTCATCCAATCCGGAACGGGTGATGATCTGTACCTTGTGCGACTTGGGCAGAGCGATTTCCAACTCCTCGCGGATGGTGGTGGAGAGTGGGGACATCATCTGCGTATCGCCGTACACAAAGTTGCCTACTCCGAGGTTGATGGGCTTATCCTTCTGCGGCAGCTGTTCCACGAGGGAGGAAGCCAATTTGGCGAAGGGGTCTTCCCCCGCCTGCACCACAGCGACGCAGGCGAGGAAGAGAGGAAAAAGGAGAGAGCGTTTCATAGGGTTTCAATCAACTGACGATCGTTTGCGTGCTGATGACTTCCTCCGTCTGTCGGATCGTCTCCTTAGTTGGAGCGGCGGGCTTCGGGGTCACCTTTTTCACAGCCTTTTTCGCGGCGGATTTTGCCGTCGCGGTTTGTTTTTTGGCAGCGGTTTGCACAGGAGCTTTTGCGGCAGACTGCACAGCAGAGGCTACAGAAGGAGCGGCGACCGGAGCGGGGGCTGCTGCTGTCGGGAGCTTCGGAGCCTCAGCCTTGTCACTACTGCAAGCGGCAAGCGTTGCCAAGGCTATTCCGCAAAAGAAGAGATGAGACGTTTTCATGGCGTTTATCATCTCGTTTTTACTCCACAGCAGGTGACACAGCCAGAACTGAGGAAATCACCGTATCCACTTCCTTGGAAGAAGGAGCGGACGATCCATCGGCTCCCTCTTCTGTGGGGGCGCCGTTGCCGGTTTCGGTAATCTCCATTTGTTCCGTTTTTTCTTCCACCTTCAGCACATTCCCTTGCGCCGACTTCTGTTTCACAATCGTGCGCACCAACGGCCCAATTTTCAGGGTAGCTTCCACGGAGGCCGAACCGTCATCATTGAAAGCGATGGAAGTGATCTCCGCCGACTTGATCGTATGGTTGAAAGAGGCGCGCAGCTTGTCGTCACTCGCGACAAAGTCTTTCAGTGTGGTCTCGCCGACAATCTGCACTCCCGCTACGCGTTCCGCAAGACGACGATACACATCCATCTCCGCCGCGCGCTTGGCGAGAATGCGCTTTTGCCCAAGGGAACCGGGGATGGCAGCATTGCCCAGCGCATCCAGCGTATCTTGCTGATTGTCGAGGGTCACTTTTGTAGAACCGCCTTGTTTCTCGGTAATCGTACGCACGAGCTGATTGATCTTCACGGCGCGCACCACCTCCACGCGACCGTCATCGTGGTAGGTCGGGCCTTCCGTGGTTTTCACGCCGCGCAGCACCGCTGCCAGTTCCCCACGCACCGTGTCACTCGTGGCAGCGAGGTCCTGGACAGTGCTTTCCTCATCGAGCGAAAGTCCGGCAATGCGCTCTGCAAGGATGCGCAGGGCATCCATCTCCGCTGCGCGTACAAGGGAGAGTCTCTGCGCCGCCGGCACATTTTGCCAAATCTCCGGCAGCTTGTTTTCAGCTGCCGCCTTAATCACCGGCTTCGGCGCTGCCGTTGCCGTGGTTGCTCCGAGCAATGAAAGCCCGGCCAATGCGTAGAATATGGGTGTGATTTTCATGGTTGTCAGGTTGGTTGGAAGGATTATTCACCAGCGAGTTGTTGCATGGTATATTTGTCGTTTTGCTCCATGACTTTGTTTTTTGAAATGGCTTTCTTGTACTTACCGGAAGGCTTTATCGTGTCCGCTTTTGTGAAGTAGGCGGTGGACTGAGCATAATTCATTTTCTTGCGCTCAATGACCCCCATGAGGAACAAGGCTTCGGGATCATCGGGCTTCTGCTGGAGAGCTTCCTTTGCGTAGACTTCTCCCTGTTCCCAATTGCCCGCCGCGCAAGCCTTGGCTCCCAATTCTACACTTGGATTCTCCTTTGAACCGCGAACGCGAACGTACAAATTCTTCTCGTGAGGACTGATGTCATGCACCACAGTCCTCGAAATCGTATCAACCGCTCTGAGCGCGCTTCCCTCGTTATTAGTCAAAGCATTCGCATAGTTTCTGTGGTAAACATTTTGATTTCCATTGGATATGTCAATTGTTGAGCTTAACAGGGGAATTCTTGTTGGTTTGTCTATCTCCACGCCAGTACCTGAGATAACCATGTATGCTGAACGGATCGAACCGCCCTGCCCTGGAAGTTTGTAGTAGCCATCAGCCGCCAGTTTGTCACGTATGGCTGCCGCGATTCCCCTGTCTCCGTCACTGTTGCCATTGATATACATGGTAGTGTCTCTCCCCAAGTTCACTTTTGCCGGAACAGCCTCCGTCATTTGGATTTGCGTCCCGCATGATGGCAGGAGACAGAGCAAAGAAAGAGAGAGCACACACGCCTCAGCCACCTTTGAAGATACATTTTTCATAAATCAAGTTTGGTCGGAAAGTTGTTTAATGACATTGGCTTCGTTTGTCTGAATAACCTCGTTATCTTGAAGAGCTGTCTCGTACTTGTCTTCCCCTGGCTTTAACTCCAAGGCTTTCTTCAGGTAAGCATTGGACTTTGCAAAATTGGAATCAGCACGCTCTGTCATAGCCAGTAGGAAATACGTCTCCGGATCCTTGGGAAACTGCTGCAAAGAAGTAAGCGCCAAGGTGCGAGCCTGCGCATAGTTTTTCTTACGAGCCTGTTCAACGGCCTGCTTGAGGAGTTGATTTTTGCTATCCACACTGACCCTCACCTTATATTCTTTTTCATGAGGTGCAAATGTTTCATAAATCTCTTTAGCCAAACTCTCTATTGGTCCTAATGTCCATTTATAATCGGATGTCGTACCACTATACAAAACGTTTCTCTCGTCTCCACGCTGCACACAGAAATCTACTTGGCATGAGCTGGGTACAAGAAATTCACGGTGTTCCTGAATAAAAATCGTGTAATCGGCATTCCCTGAGACAAAGGTATAGTAGCCGTCTTTGGTCATCAAAGCTAGGAGCTCATCGCCTACTTGATCCGGGACTTCCCCCTTGTAGGAAATAGCCACTCTGGATCCACGTGCCATGTTGACTTTTGCCGGCACGGCCTCGATCATTTGAATCTGGGTGCCACACGAAGTGACCAAAACGGCAGTAGCTACCATGGCGAGTGTAATGCATGGGTGTTTCATACGAGATTAGCTTGGTGTTTCGATTTCAAGAAGAAGAATGCAGCGGCAAGCGCCAACGCGGCACCGCCGCCAATACCCCCGTACAGGAGAGCAGGAGAAATGGCGCTTTTCTCTGCTGCTGTTTTATCCGAAGGACGGAAGGAGAGGTAACGGTTTTCCGAGCGATCGAGCTTAAAGCCCGGTAGGGATGATTCGATGAGGGCTGCCAATTCCAGTGGTTGAAGACGCGCCTCGCAATCCACCACGGTGACTCCTGCCGGATCTACGCTACGGATCCAGACGGATCCCACATTCTGCACAGAGATTAGCTTTTCCTTGAGTTTTTGCGCTGTGGCAAGATACATCCCGGTGAACTCGAGCTTGCAAATTGCGCCAAGGTCCATTTCAGCCGCCCAGTGGGCAAAGATGCGACGGATGAGCTTCATGCCGGTATCCGAATCTGCCACGCGCGGACTTCCCTCCATGAGCTGGCGGACGGCTTCCCGCGCAGCCGCCGTATCAGACGTGACCCGGCGAATAAGAATGTCGCGCGATGGAGCATTCTCCGTCAGGATGACCACTCCCGTAGCTGCATCCACCACCTTCAAGTTGAGTCCGAGGGAAAACTTTTTGCCGGGCTTGCTGCCGTAGAAAGATTGTTCGCCCGTGCTGCTGCCCACCACGGCGCCCTCGATGATGTAATCGCAACCGGAAACCGTACCTTGACCCCGCAAGGCGGCTTCCTGCCCACGGCCAAGAGCCTGCGCACGTTTTGCCATCATACCGCCTTCGCCCTGAGTTCTCTCGAGTTCCACCACACGCAGACCGCATTCGATCGCTTCATTGCGCAGCCAATCGGAGGCCAACGTCCCATTCTTCACCTCCTCAATCTGTTCGTCAATGCGGATGGCAACGCGCGGCGACTGATGCTCACGAGACATCATTTGCAAGGTGAGCTTGTCATTCGTGTCCGGCATCCCCTCCCCCACATCCGCCTTGACTTTAACTACGTAGAACCCATCTCCTGTCGTACCGGTGGATACAACTTCATATTTTTTCACGTACCCGCGGGCGCGTGAGAACATGCGGTCAAACTCCATCGCGAAGTTCTTCGTCTGCGACTCGCTCACCAAATCAACGCCCGCGCCTGTTCGTACTGCCTCCCGTAAGGCATCTGCAAGGGCCTGTGAACGTGCCATGGGTTCATCCGCAGGGGCACGTCCTTCCGCCTCAACCATCGTGCCATACAAGGTGGTGCTGCATACCCACATCATGAATCCCGTAATCCAGATACTTGTTTTCATCGTTCGTCTCTTTGTAGCTACCCGTTAGTTTGTAGGTTCAGCCCGCAGTGTACCGAATTCAGAATCCGTACCATTTTCGATTCCTTTTGTTGATGATGAGTTAGTTTATTTCTGGCAAGTGAGGCATTTTATGGACTTTTGCAGATTGTTTCTCCCTGAAGAAGAAACTCTCTCAACGTAGGTCTGGTAAATTTCGTTGGAGTGTGTGGATTGCAAGATTAAATGCAACAGATGACAGAAAAAGTTGAAGTCATGAGAAGAGAGGGGTAAAATAGTGGC
>CANRNS010000097.1 GCA_947632055.1 uncultured Akkermansia sp. | reverse complement strand
TACTCTAGCATGCTTTGAACTTCTTGGCACCCTTTTTTGTGCCAAGAACCTGTTGCATTTAATTTTGCAATCCACATCATTTTCTTTTTTCTCATTTTAGGCTTGACATCGCTTCTCCCAATCTCTATACTCTCTCCCGTTCCCGCTCCGGCGGGTCCTTTTAATCGCGGGATGGAGCAGCCCGGTAGCTCGTCAGGCTCATAACCTGAAGGCCGCAGGTTCAAATCCTGCTCCCGCAAGCAAAAGAGCTGGCTTTCTACGTCTGTCAGAAGTTGTAAGCGACTGACAGACGTGTTTTTTTCTCTTGGTAAGAGGTTGGGGAGCGTGGTAAAGGTGGGTTACATTCTGGGCTACATAGCGGGGGCACATAAAATCTCCGCAGCCCAAGTGAAATTCAAGCTTAACACGATTATGAGCCGGACTTGAAAAACGAGATACGTATTCTCATACTAGAATTTTGCAATGCACTGTGAGAATGTTAAGATGTGGATTCACAAACCTATTCCCCAACATCGTTGAGCGATTTTATCGCGGTCCTTGCAGACTTACCCTGATATATTTTCCACTCTACTGTATAATCATTAGCACCGCCTTTATGTGCTTGCCTTTTCTGGCAACGGAATGACGATGGGGTTGGGTGTTTTGGCCCACAATTGTTTGTTATTTGAAGGAGTTAAGATACCATACATCGAGCCAATTGGCGCTCCTTTTAGAGCCGATGACCTGCTGCATTTCATTTGCAATCCGCACAATATGTTGCCATAGCAAATTCCGCTTGCTCGGGGGCATAAAATGGTGTAACCTGCGTGAGTCATGTGGACAGGCAGATTTTCCCAAGCAACAGCAGATCTCGTGCTCAAGTACAGCGAGTCCGTGTCGTACGATTGGCGGCTGTACCGGTATGACATAGCCGGATCGATTGCGCATGCGCGTGCGCAGATGAAAGCCGGATTGCTCACGCCAGATGAGTTTGCGGCTATTGAGACCGGGTTGAAAGAGATTTTGGCAGATATTGAGGCGGGAAAGTTCCATTGGGACACGAAGCTGGAAGATGTGCACATGAATATCGAGAGCGAATTGACGCGGCGTATTGGCCCCGTCGGCGCCAAGCTGCACACCGCTCGGTCTCGCAATGATCAAGTGGCTACTGACTCGCGCCTCTATTGCCGCGGGATGATAGATGATGCCCTGCACGCCCTCGCGGAGCTGCAGCGTGTTCTGGTGCAAAAGGCTGAGCAGTATGCCGCTGTACGCATTCCGGGTTACACGCATTTACAGCGCGCGCAGCCGGTGACCGTGGCGCACCATTTGCTGGCCTACGTGGAGATGCTGCAGCGGGATGTGGAGCGACTGTCGGACTGCCGGAAGCGGGTGAATGTCTGCCCGCTGGGTTCCGGGGCGATTGCGGGGTCTACCATCAATTTGGATCGTTCGGCAATTGCCGCAGAATTAGGCTTCGACGGAGTGACGCAAAACTCCATGGATGCCATTGCCGACCGCGATTATATGGCTGAGTCTCTCTTTTGTCTTGCTCTCATTGGGGCGCATCTCAGCCGCTTGAGTGAAGATTTGGTGCTGTGGAGCAGCGCTGAATTTGGCTTCTGCACGTTGTCGGATGCACATACCACGGGCTCCAGCCTGATGCCCCAGAAAAAGAACCCGGATGTGTGCGAACTCACGCGGGGAAAGTCGGGGCGGCTGTACGGCAACTTGACGGCCATGCTGGTGGCGCTCAAGGGACTGCCGCTCACATACAATCGCGATTTGCAGGAGGATAAGGAGCCTCTCTTCGATTCTTTTGATACGGTGTTGCACGCTCTCGCCGTGAATGCCGAGATGATCGCAGCGATGCGCATCAATGAGGAGCGCTGTGCGGCAGCTGTGGCGGATCCGCTGCTGCTTGCCACAGATTTGGCTGATTACCTGGTACGCCGAGGAGTGCCGTTCCGCCGTGCTCACGAATTGGTGGGCAAGGCTGTGGCGTTAGCGGAAAGAGAGGGCGTGCTGCTCTCTCAGCTCAGCATCGAGCAATATCACAGCATTTCTCCGGACTTTGGAGACGATCCATGCGCCGTCTTCAATCTTGACCGCGCCTTTACTTTGCGGACCAATCCCGGTTCCCCCAATGCGCAACGCACTGCCGAGCGCATTGCCTTTTGGCGCGACAAATTGGGCGCTTAAATTATGAGACCGCGCAGCAGGAGCTCCGCGTTGTTTTGCGTTTTTTGGATGTTGGCCAGCAGAAGTTCCAAGGCTTCCCACCCCGGGTGCGTCGCGAGCTGGCGACGCAGCTGCAGCACGCGGGCAAGCTCATCCGGATGGTAGAGTCGGTCATCGTTGCGGGTGCCGCTTTGGGGAAGGGAGATGGCGGGGAAGATGCGGCGCTCTGCGAGCTCGCGATCCAGCCGGATCTCCATGTTGCCGGTTCCCTTGAATTCTTCGAAGATGATTTCATCCATTCGGGATTCGGTGTCCACGAGGCAAGTGGCGATGATGGTGAGGCTGCCGCCTTCTTCTACATTACGCGCGGCGCCGAAAAACTTACGCGGTTTTTCCAAGGCGTGAGAATCCAGCCCGCCGGACATAGTGCGCCCGCCGGTGGCATGCGCATTGTAGCCGCGGGCGAGTCGGGTGAGCGAATCCAGCAGGATAATCACATCCTTTCCTTGTTCCACCAGGCGTCGCGCACGCTCCAGCACCATATCGCTCAGTTGTTCATGGCGGTACGAGTTTTCATCAAAGGTGGAAGCATACACCGGCGCATCCACCGTTTCTTCAAAGTCGGTCACTTCCTCCGGTCGTTCATCAAGCAGCAAAATCAACAGCTCTGCTTCCGGATAATTAGCCCGCAATGACCGTGCCATCGATTTGAGCAGAATCGTCTTGCCCCCGCGCGGCGGCGCCACCACCAACGCGCGTTGCCCCATGCCAAGCGGCGCCACCAGATCCAGCAAGCGCATGGCGGGCGAGGGGTTGTCGATGTTCTCCAAAATGAGTCTGCGTGTGGGGATGAGTGCGGTGAGCTGCTCAAAGTCGGTTCGCTGAACGTAATCCGCCGCTGGGACGCCCTCAATTTCCACAATTTCTGTAGCCTGGAGCGGGTGATCCCAGCGCTGCTGACCACGCAGCTTTACCTTGACCTGATTACCGTAGCGTAAGTCGTAACGCGCCATGAGCTCCGGGGAAATGAGGACGTCATCCTCTCCCGGGCGGAAGCTGCATGAGGGGTAGCGCAGCATGCCCTGCTTGGGGAAACGGGCGCGGTCAATGACGCCTGTGGCGTACACTTGGTTACCTTCCGTCGAGCAGGTTCGAACGAGTCCTGAGACAAGCTGCCGTCGGGTATAATCCCCTGTAAGCCAGCGGGCGGAGAGACCTTCGACCTTTTTTTGCAATTCCGGGAAACTAAGCGCTTGGAGTGCATTGAGATCCACCTCCACCATGGCGGCGATGCTCGCTTTGGCGTCCTTTTCAATTTCCTGACGGTAAAAGAAACGCACTTGTTCGCGGAGTTGGTCCATGGAACCCTCATTCCAAAACACGCAATCAGCTCCGGCGATTTTTTCTTCCGTGGGCGCTTGGGCATCCACAATACCTTGGGCGACCTCGCGCGAGAACCCACTGCGTTCCATGAGCCGCCGCAGCTGAGTTTCCGGGGTGAGCGCCACCGTGCACACGTAATCCGCCTCCACATTCACCCCGCTTCTGCTTTCAAAATACAGCGGGATGTCCGCGATAAACGTGTGCACTTTCCCGCTCTGCCGCGCATCGGCCTGCGCCTGGGCGCACATTTGCGCGAGTTTCGGGTGCACCAGCTCCTCCAACTTCTTCCGTCCTTGCGGATTTGATGTGACAATGTTGCGCAGGAAATCCCGGTTGACGTTTCCTTGCTCATCCAGCGCATCGGTTCCAAAGGCAGAGACGAGATCGCGCGCTAACTTGCCCCCTTCGTACAACTCCGCCACGGCGCGGTCGCAATCAAATAAAACCATACCCTGCCCGCACATTTCCTGCAGCATTTGTACGACCGTGCTTTTCCCGGATGCAATCCCCCCGGTAACAACAATAACCTTCACGCCGCTCATCCTAGCATACTGAATCTTGCTTCGCAAGCCCAATTATGAGCGTAATCCAAGCTGCACAGGATCACCGGACTCAGGATCACGCCACTTGCCATGTTCCTTGATCAGGGCTATGAGGTGCTGCACTGCCTCATCCTGGGGGATGTTGATGCGTACAGGCGTGTGGCCGACATAGAGGTTGATTTTGCCGGGCGCACCGCCCACGTAGCCGAAGTCGGCATCGCTCATTTCGCCGGGGCCGTTGACAATGCAGCCCATGATAGCGATTTTGACTCCTTTCAGGTGCCCGGTGGCTGCACGAATTTTCTCCGCCGCCTCGCGAATGTTGTAAAGGGTACGCCCGCAAGAGGGGCAAGAGACGTATTCTGTCTTGCTGAGGCGTACGCCGGCAGCCTGTAGCACATTGTAAGCAAGGAGCAAGGCCTTTTGCGGATCAGCTTCGCCGCGTACCAGCACGGCATCGCCAATGCCATCCACAAGCAGGGAACCGATGTTTACTCCGGCGGCCATGGGGGCGGAAAGCCCTCCTGCGGAGGAACCTAGGGTGTCCTTCAACAGAATACTGTGGCGCGACGGAATACTAGCAGCGAGCAGGCGTTGAGCTTGCGGAAGGGGCATATCAACTCCATCGCGCACGGCAACGAGGCAAGAGGGAGCCGATTGAAGTTGCTCCAGCTCCGCGTGCTCTCGTGGATCGACTTCGACAATCCCCGCGGCTTCATAGGTGATTTCTGCGGGGGTCTCTTTCAGCTGGGACGCAGAGGATGCGGGGAGTGCATGGATTACAGCTTGTGGCAGTACGACGCGCACGGGTTGTTGCCCGCCAACCGGCACATTGTTCACGGTGATTTGCTCACTGCCGCGCCGATGGTAGCAGAAGGGATCGAAAGGCGGCTGCAAAGGGGTGGACAAGTGGGATGAAAGTTGAGGTGTTGCGAAAGCGCGTGCCAGCTCAAAACCGGGCGCAACTTCGCAGACGGCTTCCTCCGTGAGAGAAACGCGTAGCGTATCCCCTATGCCGTCCGCCAACAGAGAACCGATTCCAATGGCGCTCTTGATACGCGCATCTTCCCCCTCCCCGGCCTCAGTGACGCCCAAGTGAATGGGGTAGTTCCAATCACTGCCCTCTTCCGCGAGTCGCCGCACCAACAGGCGGTAGGCCTGAATCATGACTTTCACATTGGAGGCCTTCATCGAGAAGACCAGGGCATGATAATTCAGTTCGCGTGCAACGCGAGCAAACTCCAGCGCACTTTCTACCATGCCTTCCGGCGTGTCGCCATAGCGCGAGAGGATGCGTTGCGAGAGTGAGCCGTGGTTAGCTCCCAAACGCATGGCGCGTCCGTGCTCCTTGCAGAACATGACGAGGGGAGAAAACTCGCGGCGAATTTTCTCGAGCTCTTGTTCATACTCAGCGTCGGTGTATGTACGAGCGATATCGCCACGCTTGTCCACAAAGTTACCGGGGTTGATGCGTATTTTTTCAACCCATTTTGCGGCTTCCAAGGCGGCATCGGGCTTAAAATGAATGTCAGCCACCAATGGCACATGACAGCCTGCCTGCCGCAGTTCGTGCGCTATGTTCTGCAGATTGGCGGCATACTGTTTTGTTTGAGCCGTGAGCCTGATCAACTCGCACCCAGCCTCGGCGAGCTGCAGAGACTCTTGCACGCACCCTTTTGTGTCGAGCGTGCTGTGGGTGAGCATCGACTGCACGCGGATAGGATTCAACCCGCCAATTCCCACATTCCCGACCATGACTTCCCGCGTGCTGCGCCGCACTCGGTTGTACAAATTCGCGCAATGCAATGTATTCATCATTTCCCGAAATCTCGCAGCAAACAATGGGTTGACGGACGGGGAGGGATTCGAACCCTCGGTACGCTTTTGGCGCACACACGATTTCCAATCGTGCTCATTCGACCACTCTGACACCCGCCCTTGAGGAATCGGCACACCTGACGATGCGCGCGAGCGGCCAGAATATATGCTAATCAGAGGTGTTTTGCAAGCTTTATTTCGCAGGACGACCATTTCTTTTGTTTGTAATGCTTCAGAAGAAAAAGTCACCGAAAGCCAATATCCGCCAATGTCAGCGTCCATGCGTTGTCTCCTCGCCTCCCTGCGCTTCTATGCGCTCATGGCTGTCCCCTCAAAAACCAGATATTCTTGATAACTTGAAGCTCCTCGCGCCCTGCGATCTTTTCGCTTCCCTTTCTTCTCGTAGCCGGGAGGCGCTTTCTTGCTTCTCAACAGTCGGATGACAATTTGCAAAAAAGCAACTCTATTTTTGAGGCTAGTCCGGCAATGCTTTTCGATGATTTTTTGTCCTTTTCTTGTTATTTTACTTGCCTTGCCCGATGTATTATGGTAAATTGCCGTTGTCTCTAACGCAAAACGTTACCATGAATTCCTCCACTACCCCCCCCCCATTTTTTGTTATTAACTTGTTGTAAATACATTGCGCTTACAGCTATCGCGTGTTTATTCCTGGCAGCCGGTGCAGATGGCGCTGAAAAAGGGTGGAAGGTGCCCCACGGGGTTGGGGTGCTGTTTCATGGAAAGGCCAAGAAAAAAGGCGATAAAAAGGAGAGCAAGGATGAGAGCGACGGGAAAAAATCATCGCCGGAGGACAAGGGAGAAGCCCTTTTGCTCAAGAAATTGAGCGGCATCACCTCGGCAGCCAAGCTGAATGCCCCGAACAAGCAGGGCATGACCCCTCTCATGGTGGCGGCATCGCGCAACCATCGTCTGGCCGTGTGCTGGCTGATTGCGAAAGGGGCGGATGTGAAAGCAAAAAACAAGGATGGAAAGACGGCGTATGAGCTCACCAGCGATATACGCCTGCGTGAGCTGCTTCGCCTCTGTGCGGAAGAAAAGGAGCCGCTGGACGAAAGAGATGCCGAGTGGACCAAAAAAGTGGGGGCGGAAAGACTGCGCGCAAGTCTTCAAGGTGGCGACGCCATTTACCTGAGCGATGTGAGTCTCGATTGGAAAGGAGGAGCGGACATCAAGGGGAAAAACAAAGGAAAAAACGGTGGCAGGCAGGTACTCGCCGCTGCCCACATCCCGCCGGAAAGTGTAGCCTTTCTCGTGCGCCAGGGCTGCGACGTGAATGCGCGCAA
>CANRNS010000096.1 GCA_947632055.1 uncultured Akkermansia sp. | reverse complement strand
TCCCCTGCATCTCGGATGGGGACTTTGAGGCGGTGTCCACCATAGCCCGCACGCTCAAGAACACGCGGATAGCGGGCCTGGCGCGCTGCGTGGAGAACGATGTGCGGCAGGCGGCGGCAGCCGTGGCGCCGGCGGGAGACCGCGGACGCATCCACACCTTTTTGGCCACCAGTCCGCTGCACCGCGAATACAAGCTTAAAAAGACCAAGGAGGAGGTGCTGGACATGGCCGTGCGCTACGTGAAGATGGCCGCCAGCCTGGTGAAGGACGTGGAGTTTTCCCCGGAAGATGCGAGCCGTACGGAACTGGATTACCTGGCCCAGGTGGTCGAGGCGGTCATTGATGCCGGAGCTACGACGGTGAACATTCCGGACACGGTGGGCTTCACCACGCCGGGGGAGTACAGCAACATGATCCGCTACCTCATCGACCACGTGTCCAACATCAACAAGGCTGTCATTTCAGTGCACTGCCACAACGACATCGGGCTGGCCGTGGCGAACTCGCTGGCTGCCGTGACGGCCGGTGCGCGCCAGGTGGAAGGAGCGATCAACGGCATTGGCGAACGCGCCGGCAACGCCGCCCTCGAGGAGGTCATCATGGCGCTTACCTTGCGTCCGGAGGTCTTCGGCTTTGCTCCCGGCAGCAAGGTGGTGGGAGTGAATACGCGCGAAATCGTCAAGACGAGCCGCGTGGTGTCCCGCATGAGCGGCATGGCGGTGCAGCGATCCAAAGCTATTGTCGGGGAGAACGCCTTTGCCCACAGCTCGGGCATCCACCAGCACGGCATCCTGGCCAAGCGCGAAACTTACGAGGTCATCAACCCGGCGGATGTGGGCTGGGGCGAGACGGAACTGCCGCTCACCAAGCACTCCGGACGCGCGGCCGTGAAGGCTCGCCTGGAAAAATTGGGACACGAACTGTCAGAAGAGGAGCTCACGCAGGTGTTTGAGCGTTTCAAGAAAGTGGGCGACAGCAAAAAGTTTGTGTACGATGATGACCTGGCAGCGCTGGTGAATGATTCTCTCGACACGCACGAAGGGAAGTGGAAGATGGTGATGCTGCAATTCACGGCCGGCAGTTCTACCAAGCCTACTGCCACCGTCACTTTGGAAAAAGATGGCAAGAGCTACACCGACTGCGCGATCGGCAACGGTCCCGTCAATGCCAGCTTCAAAGCCATCGACCGCATCACCCGCACGCGCGGGGATCTGGTGGATTACGCGGTGCGCTCCACCACGGCCGGGCAGGACGCCCTCGGTGAAGTCTCCGTGAAGGTGCAATTCGGCGACGACTGCAAACCGGTGTCCGGCAAGGGCGCGGCCAGTGATGTGGTGGAGGCCTCCGCCCGCGCTTACCTCAACGCCGTCAACCGCAGCATCGTGTTGGCGGAGCAGGGCGCCTGCGTATGAGCGTTCCCGTGCGCATCATTGCTGGTCTGGGCAACCCGGGCGCTTCCTACGTCGGTACGCGCCACAACGTGGGCTTTGCCGTGCTGGATGCCTTTGCGGAGCTCTGCGGGGCAATCTGGCAGCCGGATCCCGCGCGCAAGGGGCTCGTGGCGCGGGGGCCGGGCGTGTTGTTGGTGAAACCGCAAACGTACATGAACGAATCCGGCCGGTGCCTGGGCGCGCTGATGCGCTATTTCAAGTTCACTCCGGATCAGGTGTTGGTCGTGTACGATGATATTGCGCTTCCCGTGGGGTCTTTGCGCTTGCGGCAGGGGGGCAGCGCCGGCGGCCACAATGGCATGAAATCCGTCATTGCTCATTTGGGCACGGAGTCCTTCCCGCGCCTGCGCGTAGGCATAGGCTCGCATGGGCGTCAGACCCTCATTTCCCACGTGCTCGGCGGGTTTGCGCCGGAGGAGAAAGAGGTGATGCAAACCGCCGTCTCGCGCGCGGCCGAAGCGTTGCAATGCCTGTTGCAGGCGGGATTTTCCACCGCTGCTAATCGCTACAACACGCCTCGGCAAGCGCAAGCTTCCCAGGTGGTTCCCCCGGAGGAAGATCAGATGCCATCGCGATAGGAAAACTCGCCCGGCGGGGACTTTGCCAAGTCTTCCAGGGTGATGGATTCCAAATACTCGCGTACGACGCGCTGCAACCCGCGCCATACCGGCTGTGTGGGGCACAGCTTTTCCATCGGGCAGCTGTATTTCCCGGAGTCCAGGCAGTTCACCGGTTCCAACGCACCCTCCGTGGCTTGCAAAATCTCGTACACGGTGTAGCGAGAGGCCGGGCGGGAAAGCCGATAGCCGCCGGATTTGCCGCGCAGGCTCACCACGAGGCGCTCGCGCAGGAGCAGCGCAATGATGGTTTCCAGATATTTGAGCGTGAGGCGTTGTTGTTCCGCCACAGCGCGAAGGGAGACCGGTTGCGCGCCCGGCTGGCTCGCCAGGGCGACCATCAGACGCAGGGCGTAGCGCCCCTTTGTGGAGATTTTCATCATACCTTTTGCCGAGGATGGCAACGAGAAGCCCCGCGAGGGGGCAGGGCTTTCCCTCTCTTTGTTGCCGAAAAGGAGCCGGGGGCTCAAAGCTTGCGGCAGAAGTCCTCCAACCGGTCGAGACCTTCCTTGAGCACATCCAGAGACGTGCAGTAGGAGATGCGGATGGCCTGGTCGTTCCCGAAGGCGACGCCCGGCACAGCCGCCACCTTGTAGCGCTCCAGCAGACGCTCGCAGAAGCTCAACGAATCCAGTCCCGCAGCGCTGATATCCGGGAAGAAGTAGAAAGCTCCCATCGGCTCCACAATCTTTACCTTAGGCATCTGGGAAAGTCGATCATACACGTACTGGCGGCGGAAATCGTACTCCTCGCGCAGGTCGCCAATGAAGGATTGGTCTCCCTTGAGCGCCTCGATGGCTCCGTATTGCGCAAAGGTGGTGGCATTGGAGGCGGTATGATCCTGAATGAGGCGGATGGCTTTGGCAATGGCATCCGGCGCGGCGGAATAACCCAGGCGCCAGCCGGTCATTGCATAGCTCTTGGAAAATCCGTTGATGGTGATCGTGAGGTTATAGAGTTCCGGAGAGAGAGAGGCGATGGATACGTGCTTCGCCTCACCATAGATGAGGTGCTCGTATATTTCATCCGCCAGAATAAGGATGTCCTCCTCCACCGCAACCTCGCCGATGGCGCGCAATTCTTCTTCGCTGTAAACGGCTCCGGTCGGGTTGTGCGGCGTATTGAGGATAATCATCTTTGTGCGCGGCGTCATGGCCTCCGCAAACTCTTCCGCCGTGATTTTCCAGCCGTTTTCCGGTTTGGTTTGGGCATACACGGGTGTGCCGCCGCAGAGTTCCACCATGGAGGGGTAGCTCACCCAGTAGGGAGAGGGGATGATGACTTCATCCCCCGGGCTGATGGTCGCGCGCAACGCGCTGTATACCGCCGGTTTGGCGCCGGAGCATACGCAGATTTGCTCCGGCGTGTAGGTGAGATGATTGTCGCGTTTTAATTTGTCGGCAATGGCCTGGCGCAGGGCGGGCAGACCGGCAGAAGGCGTATATTTGGTGGCGCCATCCTGCAGGGCTTGAATGGCGGCTTGTTTGATGTTTTCCGGGGTGTCTTTGTCGGGTTCACCCCCGGCGAGTCCAAAAACTTGCTCCCCCTTTGCTTTCATTTCCTTGGCACGGTTCGTCACGGCGAGCGTAAGCGACGGGCTCAGGGCGGCAGCATTCGATGATATAAAGTCCATTGCTAGAAATTGATGTGAGGTGATTACATACGGCGCACAGCCATGCGCTGCGAAGATGATACTCCCGATGATTCCGCATTGCAAGGTTAAAAACTGCGCCGTTTTGGATAATGTCCGCAAGCAATTCAGGGGTACGATGTTGCGTGCGTACCACACCACAAAAATGGCCAGCGGACAGTTGCCCGTGGCCATTTGAAGTTGTTGTTGTGGAGAAAAGAGCAGCGTTATTAGAAGAGCACTTCGGCGCCAACAACGATGCCATGCTGGCCGAAAGCGAAGTGACTCTCGCCAAGATCTCTGTAGAAGGTGCGGTTAAACTCGTAGCCCAGCTTCACCGAGATGGCCTCCGAGAATTTGACTTTGACACCGGCTCCCAATCCGAAAGTGAATCCTCCCGTTGACTCGTGAATCTTATCTCCATATTCATCTCTATGACTCACGAAACCCCATGCATAGCCGGCTCTGCCTCCCAAGTCCAAGAGAAAATGATCAGTAAGTTTGATGTTTGCATCATATCCCAGAGTCAGGGGAAGGCGAGAAACAGTCGTAGTCGTACCTACCCGTTTATTTTTCCCGCCATCGTAGCCGATCGACACGGTGAATTGGTGACGCAGGGTGGACGCGGAATCGCTGCACAGGCTGAAGTTCAGGCGAGTACCCACTGTGTTGGGCATCTCTTTTTCATCGGAAAAGTTGTACATTCCATCCAAAGAGTACACCGGTTGCCAATCGTAGGTGGTGAGCTCACCGTAGGAAGGCTGCGGCATATGATATGGGGCAGCATATGCGCCGCCTATCATCGTGACCATGAGGGTTGCAAGCGATAGCAGTTTTTTCATAGCAACTCATTCATACCACATTACCAGTTTGCTGGCAAGCATGTTTTTCTTTTTTACAAAAAAATTTGCTGAAAAGAAAAACCTGCTGCAGGCTTAAAAACCTGCAGCAGGTTTGAGAGAGTCACTCGGAAGAACTTAGTCCTTCTTCTCCTCGCCGGCAGAGGGACTCCATTCTTCGGCCTGCAGTGACGCCAGGTTGAAAGCTTGCTCCAAGCCAACCATGTCGCCCGCGCGGACGGTTTCGAACGCGGCCGTTTCGCGGCGCAGCTGCTCCGCATCGTAATTGACCGCTTTCACAGAAAGACCGATGCGGCGCTCCACTTTGTCCACCTTGATGACGCGAGCTTTGATTTCGTCTCCCACTTTGATGACGTCCTTCACCCTTTCCACATGTTCTTCGGAGAGTTGAGAGATGTGGATGAGTCCATCAATATCGCCGTCCAGGTTCACGAAAGCGCCGAAGGAAGCAATTTTAGCCACCTGACCGGACACCAGATCGCCCACCTTGAAGCGTGTGTCAATCGTCTCCCATGGGTCCTCGTCAAGTTGCTTGATACCGAGAGAAACGCGCTGGTTTTCCTTGTCGATGCTCAACACGCGAGCTTCCACAACATCTCCTTTCTTGAGCACTTCAGAGGGGTGGTTGATCTTGCGTGTCCAGCTCATATCCGACACGTGGATCATGCCGTCAATTCCTTCTTCAAGCGCGACAAAGGCGCCGTATGGCGTCAGGTTGCGCACTGCGCCGGAAATGATGGTGCCAACGGGGAAGCGTGCCTCAATGGCATCCCATGGGTTTTCCTCCAGCTGGCGTACGCCCAGCGATATTTTCTGCTCTTCCACGGAAATGTTGAGCACCACGGCCTCAATTTCTTGATCCAGGGCCAGAACGTCGCTCGGACGTGTGATCCTCTTGGTCCAAGAAAGCTCAGAAACGTGTACCAGACCTTCCACTCCGCGCTCCAGTTCCACAAAGGCGCCATAGGCGAGCAGTTTGGTGATGCGTCCTTTCACGTGAGAGCCAATCGGGTACTTCTTCTCAATGTCAGCCCACGGGTTGTCCGAAAGCTGCTTGAGACCGAGCGATACACGCTCTTTGTCACGGTCCACATCCAGAATGAGCACCTCAATTTCCTGCCCAATGTGCAGCAGCTCTGAGGGGTGATTCACACGCCCCCAGCTCATATCGGTGATGTGCAGCAGGCCATCCATGCCGGAGAGATCGACAAAGGCGCCAAAATCGGTGAGATTTTTTACAATGCCGCGCACTTTGTCGCCCGTTTTCACGGTTTCCAGGAAGCGTTGGCGCAGTTCGCTGCGTTCGGCCTCGATAACTTCGCGGCGCGAGAGGACGATGTTCTTGCGTTCATCGTTCACCTTCACAATCTTGAATTCGTACACATTGCCGACATATTCGTTGAGATCCTTCGGCGGGATGATATCCACTTGCGATCCCGGCAGGAAGGCCTCTACGCCCACATTCACCATCAGACCTCCCTTCACGATGCTCTTTACTTTGCCTTTCACCAGGCCGCCTTCTTTGAACACTGCCACGATCTTGTCCCAGTTTTGCTTGTGAGCCGCTTTTTCTTTGGAAAGCACCACGTGGCCTTCCTCATTTTCCAAGCTCTCCAGCAGGACTTCGATCTGATCTCCCACCTCGATCTCTTCATCTTCAAATTCGGAGATGGGTATTTCCCCTTCAGATTTGTATCCTATGTCCACTAAGACAACTTGCGGACGGATTTCAAGGATGGTACCGTTAACGATGTCCCCCTTGCGAAATGATGGAAGCTTTGACTCAATCAGAGCTTCCAGTTCAACATTACTCATTGATTTTGTTGGTTAGATTTGTTATGTTTCCTCGCATTTCCATGGCCCATACTCCGGTAGTTTTGCGGGCGCCTGTAAGCTACCGGGCAATGCAAAGGAGCATGTATTCTACACCCTTATCCCCACTTTGGCAAGCGATTTTGTTCATCCCGGAAAGAAAACTTTTTTGCCCGCAAATCTTCCGTCAGTGGAGCATTTTTTTGTTGCAAATAAGCGCTTGTGTCGCTATGATGACGAGCGGAGAAGCTCTGCCGACGGCAGGAATGCTCCACACGTCTAACACGAAGGAATTTGATACAATGCCAAGCAACAACGAGACCAATATAATAGTGACCGGGCGACACATTGAGGTGACCGACGCCATCCGCGAGTTTGCCCGCAAGAAGATAGAAGCCATCCACATTGACTACCCACGTATCGTAGAAGCCCGCGTGGTAGTGGATGTGCAGAAAGAACGGCATGTGGCGGAGATTGTCCTGTTCTGTGCGGACCATATCACGATCCAGGCTTCGACGACCGGAACGGATTTGTATGCGGCATTGGATGAGACGGTCACCAAAATCATGCGCCGCATGCGCAAACACAAGACCCGCCTCATGAAGCATTTTCGTCCGCACCGCTCGCAGAGTATTCGTAAGTTGGAAGAAAAAGTGTACGAGGAGGATGTCCTCGATCAGGACGTGGATATTGATGCACCGGAGGATCCCAAACCTGTGCGCATCACCCGCGAGGGCTACGAGCTGAAAACCATGTACAAGGAGGACGCCATCATGGAGTTGGAGATATCCGGCAAGCCCTTTGTACTGTACCGCAATGCGCGTCGCAATGTCCTGCAGATTGTGTACCGCCTGCACGAAGGAGAATACTCCATCATCGAGTTGGGCAACGAGTTGAAGGCTTAACGAACTCATCATTCTCTCAAAAAATCGGGGTCGGTTGCGTGATGGCGACCGGCCCTTTTTAGTACGTCAGGCATGACATGTAGCTGGGGTGAAAGTCCCCAAGAGCCGCTGACAGAACGGAATCAAATAGC
>CANRNS010000095.1 GCA_947632055.1 uncultured Akkermansia sp. | reverse complement strand
TCGCGGAACACTTCGGTGCGCTAATTATGTCCGATCACTTTTCTTTTTTCGGTGCACTATTTTTGTCCGATCACGGCGTCGCTCCCATCCTCTTTCGCCTTTTCGCGAAAAAAACAGGATGCATGGGCAATTCCCGTGCATCCGTTGTCATGAGCAGTTGGCGCCCGCAGGGACTCAACCCTGGATAGAGGCCGGAACCTCCGGCGTAGGCGGCAGCGAATTGCCGGAGGCCGTGTATGCTGCCAAGCTCAATATGATGGCTAATGTTCTCATGTTTTTCTTCTTGGCTTGTTAAACATGCCGTCATTGTGCGGCGCGGCGCATTTTAGCCATGTTCTTGGTGACGTCAAGCCTAAAATAAAAAAAGAGCGTCATCAATGGGCAATACGCCTGCCTCAACTGACAGGTAGATTGTTGGATTTACCTTGCAGCCACGAGTTGCTACAATGCCGATCATGAAAAGTGAAACTTCTCATACAACGCTTGGTGAGCATATGCACTGTTGCACTGTATTCAACCTGCCCACACATCCCAAAGTGTGCACTGACGTGCCGCAAAAACTGGGTGGCTTAGGCGAACAACCCTCCCCGGGAGAATTACTCGCCGCCACAGTTGCTTCCTGCATGCTCAGCAATATAGCCTATACAGGAGCACAAAAAAACTTCCGCACCGAAGGGATCACCATCTCGGCCGACATCACCGAGGGAACGCAAGGCGTGGGCGAGCTGCACTTCTGTATCTCAGTTCCATTTTCCACCTCACCGCAACAGCGCGCTCTCATCCAAGAAGCCGTGGCTTCTTGCCCGGTCGGACAATCCATTCACCCGGACATTCCCAAGCACATTGAATGGCATTGGGCAGAGTAACCTGCACCCGGTCACGCTTGTGGTGCAGCTTCACCCTTCGGGAACCATACGGAATTATCATTGGTCACCAGGATAAAGCCCTGCTCCATGAGCCAAATCATATCCGCCGTGTAGGGAGCATAGGCATCTGCCGCCGCTTGTTTGCTCGCTTCGTCTGTGCCAATGGGCACTCCACTCAGCTCAGCAAACATCACATCCACCTTCTTACCTGAGTTCTGCTTGCTCCAATTGAGTATTCCCTGCATGCGGTCGGCCAGCACGGTGCCCTCCGGCACCGCACGTATGCGGCTCGGACCGGTGTAATGACGCCCGTGCCATTTGTAAATGGGCATGTGGTGGCGCGCCAAACCATGACACAAGTTAGGAATGAGCATTTGTGGATTGCGGCGGTGCTTGCCGGAGAGTATCGACACGTGGGCCGCCAATCCCGGTGAAAGGTTTTTCAACGACACAGCCCCATTGATGAACACTTTTTCCACCGTCTCATAAATATCTGCAAAGTGGTGCTCCAGGAAGTCGTCTTCGACCTCTTTCATACTACCGAGCTGCTTGTCCTGGTCAGCCTCGCGGGTAGGATGCCACACAGTGCGCATGGACGCCTCGGCAAGCCACTGCTTTACTGCCTCCTCCTCTTTGTTCACCGTGATGGCCGCACGAAACGCCCCCATGGACATAGAAGAATACTTGGTCTTGTAGAGCTGGGTGAGAGCAGGCTGGTAGCCATGCCAATTAACTGGTCCTATTACCTCCTTGCCCAGTGAGCATACGGCAATGCCGGTGAACGAACCCTTGGGCGGCTCGACCTGGACCTGATCAGTCGTATAAAGTTCGCCAAACCAAGGAGCCTGGTTCAGGTACGCCAGGGCTTCAGCTTGTGTCAGCCAGCATGAACCGTCCTCACGCTTTGAATGGATGAGCGTAGGTCCGCTCTCCTGCTTCATGAAAACAAAATCATATCGGTCGCTTTTAGCCATGACAACCCGCGCCAAGTCCAGCAGAGAATGAGCGCGCTTCTGTCGCTGGATTTCCGTGGCAAATATGGTGAGTATGGCGTCGCTCGGACGCACTTCGACCCGCAATCCCTCCGCCGGTTCGGGCAAGTGGCGCAATGGAGCTCCCAGCCTTGGGTGACGGACTTGCGTACCACGCTCGTTGCGGAAGCGCTGTTCGGGGCGTCTCCCGCGTTCATCCCGGTTATGAGTTCCATCGCGATGTTTTCCTGTACGCTCTTTTTCGCGATTGCGGGCATGCTGAGCAAGCTCCACGGTACGCGTCAGCGAAGCGCTCTCTCCTGCACGTGCCCAGTCTGGTCCAAATTGAAAGTCTGTGAGCTCCGACAAATCAAAGGCAACAGTTCCTTCTTGTGTACTCTCGTCCATATCAACCCTTGCGCCATTAGGGTACTCCGAAATGACATGTTTGGCAACCTTTTTTTGCGCATTTATACCGTCTTCTCGCGTTTCGCATGCGCTTTAGCGGCCAAAATAATCGGATGATCAGTAAGAGAAAGCCCGCCCAAATGATCCGCAAGGTGATCGCGATAAGCCTCGCGAGGAGGCCGCAGTTCGCCGCGTAACAGTAGTGTGAAAGGCGCTGCGTCACGCCCGAGAAGAGCATGCGCCCGAGCAATGCGCACCTATTAAAAAAGCGGAAAATGTTTTTTTCCAGTCATGCGTTGTCATTGCCGGGCAAAACCACGGAACCAGACGTCTCAGGCGTATACGCCATGGACGTCTGAGTAAAATCATTGAACCACCACTGCACCTCGAGGTACAGCTCAACGAGTCTGCGCGTGGGCGTGCAAATCGTCCTCATAAAAGTGGCGAGCAATACCGATGGTAATGCACTGCTTATTCTGCCTGGGGTGCATTAATGTTGTCCAGCACGATTCGCGGGTCAGCAAAGGGATAGTGATAGGAGGTGAAGCGTGTTCCCAGCCCTACCTTTGCCCAATACGCTTCCATCTTTGCCGGTGGAAAAATCTCGTCCTTGTCGCCTATGTATGCCTTATTCCAATGGATGTTGGAAGATGACGTCTCACGGCTCCATTCTGCCAGTTTGATCAACTCGTCAATTTTCTCATCAATGCTGCGATCCGGATAGGGGCCTGACGGCATGGATCGTCCCTCCCCACACGCTTCTTCGTGAAAAGGAGCCACTCCGACACGCGCCAAGCCACGCATCGTGCGCAACACCACACGCAAGCGCATGCCGTATTCATCCGATACCGGGTAAGGCGTCCCATTCAACGCGATGGCGCGATAAAGCGGCAGTTGCTTGCCATACTGCTCTGCCGCCCACACCCCAAACGACCATGCGAACAAATAAATACGTCGATACTCCGCAAAATCTTCCGGTCGCAGTATTTGCGTTTCCCTGTAATCATATACGGCCAACACATCGCACCCGGGAGGGTCGATATGCATCACAGCATTCGGGTTAGACGCCCAGCCCAGCATATAGAGCACAAGATCGCGTTGATGCCCGTGTTTTAACCAACTTTGCTGCATATCGTAAAAACGCGGTGGAGTTGTTCGGTACTCAATTCAACATGCAGGGAAAGCCCATCCTGCCTGAATGTGCAGAGCGAGCGTTCGCGCCCACATGCCTCCCATTGACTTTTCTGTGCAGCCAGTTGTTCTTCCCAACTCATTGTTCACTGTACTCAGCCCAAGTAGAACTCGTTTCCCACACGCGCACACGTTCAAGTCGCACACAGCTGCACACCGGAGACGAGATGCTGCCGCTTTCCAAGGCCCGTGCCAGCGCCGTTTGAGCATGATGATAGACGGTTTCGGCCATGACTTCGCTGGTGGGGTCGCGATGTTCAAAGGGAATGATGCGCTGACCGTATGCCGCGCGAAAGTCGGCAAAGTGAGGGTCGTCCGTATTCATACACAGGGCGTGGTCAAATTGCTCCAAAAACGTTTCCAGCATCTCACGCACTGCTTTGAAATCCATGACCATGTCGTTGGTATCGAGCGTATCTGCCGCGTAGACGATTTCCACGCTGCGTGTGTGCCCATGGGGGAATTGGCAATTGCCCGGGTGCTTGGAAAGCAAATGGCCGCTCTCCAGCTCAATTCTCTTGCAGATGCGGTACATAAGCCTATCATATCATCGCTTCTCTTCTTTGGCAAGACACGTGAAAGGGACTTTCAGGGCAAACGCATTTGAGAGAAGTTCACCAACGGAGAAAATGCTTTTGTTGCTGATAGGACTGTTCATACGCATCAAAAAGGATGACAACAGGCAGTCATGATGATGCCTTTCAAAACCCTGTCCGCCTACGTTTATGATGCAAAAAATGCGCAACGCGCACATGATCAATACATCGTAATCCGTCAATCTAAAATAGCAAATAGGCAACCGCATTTCCTCATGCGATTGCCCCGGGGGACTTTCCATGGCTCTTGACATATTCCGTCCCAAGGCATACAATGCATTCGTCCGTTTTTGAGCTTTTCCCTTATGTACAACGCCGATTTCAAGAACCGCATCGTGGCGGATTTGCAAAGTCTCAAGTCCGCCGGCCTCTACAAAGAAGAACGCTATATTGATACCCCGCAATTTTCAGAGGTGGGGCTGCAGGATGGCAGCAAGGTCATCAATATGTGCGCGAACAATTACCTGGGCCTCGCCAACAATCCCGAGCTCGAGAAAGCCGCCAAGGAGGCTATTGATCGCTGGGGCTTTGGCATGGCTTCCGTCCGCTTCATCTGCGGCACCCAGACTCTGCACCGCGAACTCGAGGAACGCCTCAGCGCTTTCCTGGGCACCGAGGCTACCATCCTGTTCGGCTCCTGTTTTGATGCCAATGGCGGGCTTTTTGGTGCGCTGCTCGACAAAGAAGACGCGATCATCTCCGACTCGCTCAATCACGCTTCCATTATTGACGGCGTGCGTCTCTGTAAGGCGGCTCGCTACCGCTATGCCAACAATGACATGGAGGACTTGGAAGCCAAGCTCAAAGAAGCCAAAGCTGCCGGCGCTCGCACCATCATGATTTCCACCGATGGCGTGTTTTCAATGGATGGCATTGTGGCCCGACTTGACAAGATTCACGAGCTGGCTGAGAAGTACGGCGCCTTGGTGCACTTCGATGAATCGCACGCCACGGGCGTACTCGGCAAGCGCGGTCGCGGCACCCATGAGCATTGCGGTCTCTTCGGCAAAATTGACATTACCACCGGCACGTTCGGCAAGGCTTTGGGCGGCGCTTCCGGCGGCTATATTTCTGCAAAAAAAGAGATCGTCGATGTGCTGCGCCAAAAAGCCCGCCCCTACCTTTTCTCCAACAGCGTGATGCCCGCCATCGCCGCCACCACCATCAAGGTGCTTGACATGCTGGAGGCCTCCACGGAACTCACCGAGCGCGTGCAACACAACGCCGCATACTTCCGCAAGGGCATGGAGCAATGCGGATTCAAGCTCGCCGGCGCCGGACATGCCATTGTACCGGTGATGATCGGCGATGCCGCCCTCTCCCAGCGCATGAGCAATCGCCTGCTCGAGCTCGGCGTGTACGCCATGGGCTTCTTCTACCCCGTGGTTCCCAAGGAACAGGCACGAATTCGCACCCAGCTCTCTGCCGCCCACACGGAAGAGCAGCTCGACCGCGCTATCGCCGCTTTCGCTCAGGCCGGCAAGGAGCTCGGCATTATCAGCTGAGCTCATGTATACGAGCTTCTTCGACGTCTTTTCCATCGGCATCGGCCCATCCAGTTCACACACGATGGGGCCCATGCGTGCGGCGGTTCGTTTTGTGCAGTCGCTGCGCGACCGTTTCCTGCTTTCCCATGTGGCGCAGCTGCGCGTGCACCTGTACGGCTCGCTCGCACTCACGGGGGAAGGGCACGGCACGCCATCGGCCATCGCCTATGGTCTCATGGGTCTTGATGCAGAGTCCATGGAATCTCCGCCACCTGTTCCCCATCCCCTGCTTCTTGGTGGAATACAGCCTATTGATTTCTGTCCGGCTGAACACATCATCGCCGAAAAAAATCAATCCCTCGCGGAACATCCGAATGGTCTCCTTTTCCGAGCCCTTGATGTCAATGGCTCCCTCCTCGATGAACAAGTCTTTTTTTCTATCGGAGGCGGTGCAGTCAAATCACGTGACGAGATGATGAGCCAGGACGTTCCACAAGCGTCCCCTCCCGGATTATGGGAGTTTCACTCATGCCGCGAATTGATCGACATCTGTGCGCGTGAGCATTTCTCAATCGCCCAACTGACCCGGCACAACGAAACCCACCTGCGCTCCGCTCCGGAACTTGATGCACGGGTGCGCTTGGTTGCCAAAGCGATGAACTGCGCCATCGACCGTGGCGCCTCCACCCCCGGCACCCTGCCCGGCGTGCTTCACATGCCCCGTCGCGCACCTCAAATTTACGTCCGCTTAGAGGAACGCTTCCGCCATAATGAAACGGACGCCCTCACCATAATCGACTGGATCAACTTGTGGGCCTTTGCCGTCGCAGAGGAAAATGCCGCCGGTGGGCGTGTGGTCACGGCGCCCACGATGGGGTCAGCAGGAGTCCTTCCTGCCGTGTTGCGCTACTTTGAGCGTTACGGCTGCAAAGACTCCCCTTTCTCAGCCGAAAAAGGCGTAGAAATTATGTTACTCACTGCCTCGGCTATTTGCAGTTTGTACCGCGCCAACGCTTCGATCTCCGGCGCCGAAGTCGGCTGCCAGGGTGAGGTCGGTGTGGCCTGCTCTATGGCCGCCGCAGGTCTCGCAGCCGCCATGGGAGGGTCCAATCAGCAGATTGAAAACGCCGCCGAAATCGCCATGGAGCACAACCTCGGTCTCACTTGCGACCCCGTCTGCGGCCTCGTTCAGGTTCCCTGCATTGAGCGCAATGCGATTGGCGCCGTCAAAGCCGTAAATGCCGCCCGCCTCGCCCTGCGCGGCGATGGCTCGCATTTCGTCAGCCTCGATAGCGTCATTGCCACCATGTACGAAACTGGGCGTCACTTGCACCGCAACTACCGTGAAACCTCTCTTGCCGGCCTTGCTAAAAATGCCCCTGCCTGCTAAACCGGGTTGCCATGATCGGACAAAAATAGAGTACCGTAGAGTTCAGCGATATTATACTGTCATCGTTTTTGATGCCCTCTGGAAACATTTTCCAATGGCGCTCTATGGAACAGGATGACGCGCTTAAGCTTGTTCTTGAATATCCTTGTTCCTTTCGTGATAAAAGCAGTACACCCCTTGCGAATACATAGCATCCTGTACTTATTGCACGTCCCAGTGATATTCACAATACCTTCTTGTTCATTGTCTGTGTTTACCATACAGATATGATGGTACACTATTTTTGTCCAGACGATAAATCTTATGCCCCCTTTTCCCCCGTTCGGTGTTCAATTTTTGTCCGATTGCGCATCCAGAATAAGTTTGCTCAATATGCACATCAT
Organism: uncultured Akkermansia sp.; assembly: GCA_947632055.1. Taxonomy (GTDB): domain Bacteria; phylum Verrucomicrobiota; class Verrucomicrobiia; order Verrucomicrobiales; family Akkermansiaceae; genus Akkermansia. The sequence continues at coordinate 116 of CANRNS010000095.1, read as the reverse complement.
CAACAGATCGTAAATCATAATCGGCGATTACATGTTGCAATGCGGTTGCCGTGATCGGACAAAAATAGTGCACCGAAAAAAGAAAAGTGATCGGACATAATTAGCGCACCGAAGTG
>CANRNS010000094.1 GCA_947632055.1 uncultured Akkermansia sp. | reverse complement strand
ACTATTTTACCCCTCTCTTCTCATGACTTCAACTTTTTCTGTCATCTGTTGCATTTAATCTTGCAATCCACATTGCCATTTAATTTTGCAATCCATAGTGTCACCTTTAGTATGCTCGTTTTCGCGAAAAGAAATGACCTTTTCACTTTTGCCCTCTATGTTCCTTCATACTTTTCCTGGAATAGGTGGAGATTCGCCTATCAATGTATGATTTTTGGATGACGGGAGCTGCCGCGCACGTTCCAGTTTATGTCGGTACTTGGCGTTGCGGCATACATGTTTTATTTTTTTGTAATTTGTGCTTGACGCCTGCATTTTGAGAGTATAAGTTGAAAAAGAGAAGGGAGTTGGATTGTAGTTCCGGCTCCACCCGTCATGAAAACGATCTTTAACTTTATAACTCTGATGACAGTAGGAGTGAGTTTGTGTGGGGCAGAACAGGAGTCTGCTCAGCCGGAGCAGGCAACGCCTGAGTCGCCGGTGGCTAAGGTGTACTTCACGAAAGATATCAGTCCTGTTGGGCTGCTCAAGATATACAACTGCGTGAAGGCCGACATTCAGGGTAAAGTGGCTATCAAGTGGCACTCCGGCGAACCGCATGGTCCCAACATTATTCCCGTGCCTATGGTGAAGGCCCTTCAAGAGGCTATTCCCGACAGCGTGCTCGTTGAGACCAATACCTTGTACGAGGGTGGCCGTGACACGACAAAAAAGCACCGCGAAACGCTCAAAGTGAATGGGTGGACCTTCTGTCCAGTGGATATCATGGATGAGGAGGGGACGGTGATGCTGCCGGTGAAAGGGGGCAAGCATTTCAAAGAAATGAGCATGGGGCGAAATATCCTCAATTATGATTCCATGGTGGTGCTCACGCATTTCAAGGGGCATCCCATGGGCGGGTTTGGCGGTTCCATCAAGAATATTGCCATTGGTTGCGCAGACGGAAAGATTGGCAAAGCTATGGTGCATGGTTCTACTCCTCAAAATACTTGGGCATGTACCCAAGCTCCTTTCATGGAAAACATGGTGGAATCTGCCAAGGCTACGGTGGATCACTTCGGTAAGCACATTGTTTTCATCAATGTCATGCGTAATATGTCCGTGGATTGCGATTGCATGGGAGTTGAAGCAGCTCCGCCGAAAGCAAGCGATATCGGTATTGTAGCGTCTACGGATATTTTGGCAGTGGATCAGGCGAGTATTGACTTGCTTTACCAACTTCCTGAAGCTGAGTTGCACGACCTCAAAGAGCGTATCGAATCTCGCAGCGGCTTGCACCAGCTTGAATATGCCGAGCAAATGGGTCTGGGTTCACGCAAGTATGAACTCGTGCCGCTGGATTGATTGCGCCTCCCAGGGCGGTCTCATTTGAGAGAAATCGAGTGACAGAGGATATGCTCTGTCGATGGATATCATGGTTGAGACGCATCAACGGTCATGACGACAGGTTGTTATCACGATGATGGCTCGAAGGAATTCACCTGCCTGCGTTCATGATTTAAAAACCAGCGCAATTCTCATATTATCAATGAATCGTAAATTGTGCGACGTATCTCGTCCATGGCAACCGCATTTTCTCATGCGGTTGCTTTGCTGTGCTTCAGTGCAGACTTGCTAAAGGTGTGCATCTGTGGTAGCATGGGGCATGGCCTTTACGCACCTGCACGTGCACACTGAATACTCTTTGTTGGATGGGATGATCCGTACAGAGGAGCTCATTAAGCGGTGTGTGGAAATTGGGATGGATTCAGCGGCGATCACTGACCACGGAAATGTATTTGCCGCTATTGAATTCCTTGTAAATGCCAAAAAGCACAACAAGGAGGTGAAGGTGTGGAATGCCGAGCATCCGGATGAGAAACGGCCGTACTTTAAGCCGATTCTGGGTTGTGAAGTTTATCTCTCTCCCACACCGCTTGAGGTAAAAAAACAGATTCCCGGTCGCCATAAATACACGCATTTAGTGCTGCTTTGCGAGAACAACCGAGGCTGGGCCAATCTCATCAAATTGGTGAGTCGTGGGCATTTGGAAGGCTTTTACTACAGGCCGCGTGTGGATATATCTACTTTGAGGGAGTACAGTGAGGGTCTTATTTGTCTCACTGGCTGCGTTTCCGGGCCTTTGCAGGAGTGGATTTTACAGGGGCGGCCGGAGAAGGCGGAAGAGACTTTGCTGGAACTCCGAGACATTTACGGAGCAGATAACTTATTTGTGGAATTGCAGGATCACGAGCTGGAGAATGAGCGCTTTTGCACACCGGAGCTGGTGCGACTGGCTCGCAAGCATCAATTGCCGTTGGTGGTCACGAATGATGCGCATTTTCTAAATGCGGCCGACCATGATGCGCACGATATCCTCATTTGTGTGGGGACCGGCAATAAGCGCATGGATGCCAAACGCATGCGCTATCCTGCGTCTTCTTATCTGAAGAGCGAAGAGGAGATGCTTGAGCTTTTCCCGGGCTATCCGGACGCTTACGAAAACACTCAAAAAATTGCGGCTCGGTGCAATGTCTCCATCAAATTGGATTCTACTTCCACCGACCGTTACCCGGAATTTGCTACGCCGGACGGTTCGCCGCGCGAGGAGTACCTGCGTAAGGTTTGCTACGAAGGCCTGACCAAGCGTTACGGGGAAGAACGTGCCAAGAATGATACCGTGCTGCGCGAGCGTTTGGAAATGGAATTGGGGGTCATCAATCAACTGCGCTTTGCGAGTTATTTCCTCATCACGGCTGACTTTATCAACTGGGCAAAGGATCACGATATTCCTGTGGGGCCGGGGCGCGGATCGGCCGCTGGTTCGTTAGTGGCGTATTGCATGCGCATCACAAATATTGACCCGATGGCTTTTGACTTGCTCTTTGAGCGTTTCCTCAACCCGGAACGCGTCAGTCCGCCGGATATCGACATTGACTTCTGCCAGACGCGCCGCCCGGAGGTCATCGACTATGTTCGCAACAAGTACGGCGAGCGTGCTGTGAGCCACATCATCACGTACGGTACCATGGGGGCCAAGTCGGTGATCCGCGATGTGGCACGCGTACTCGATCTCAGCTACGCTGATAGTGATCGCATTGCCAAACTCATTGAGAGTGGGCCTAATGTTACCCTCAAGAGCAGCTATGATAATAGTGAGGATCTGCGTCAACTCGTTATGGACAGCACCTACGGTGAGGTGTGGAAATACGCACTTAAGCTGGAGGGAACCATTCGCAATGTGGGGATGCACGCTGCAGGTGTGGTGATAGGCGACCGTCCGTTGGATGAGTATGTGGCACTGACGCGCGATGACTTGGGCAACCCGGCGGGAGAGGTGGTGGCGCAGTGTGACATGGGCGCCATTTACAACGCCGGTTTGCTCAAAATGGATTTCTTGGGGCTCAAGACGCTTACGGTGATGAAAGACGCCGAGCGGTATGTGCGTATGCGTGTGCCGGATTTTCGCTATGATGAGGTGGACATTCACGATGCGGAAACGCTCGCGCTGCTCAACCGAGGGGATACAATGGGTGTGTTCCAGTTGGAAAGTGGCGGGATGGTCGATACGTGCCGCCGCTATGGCATTGACAAGATCGATGACATTATTGCCTTGCTTGCTCTTTATCGCCCGGGCGCTATGCAGTTCATGGATGAAATGATTGCCGTCAAAAAAGGCGAGAAAACGGCGGAGTACGAGCACCCGCTGCTCGAACAAGTGTCCGCTCCCACCTATGGGGTCATGATTTACCAAGAGCAGGTGCAGGCGGCTGCCAAGTTGCTGGCTGGTTACACGCTCGGCGGCGCTGACTTGCTGCGCCGTGCCATGGGACACAAAGATTTGGAGGAAATGAAGGAGCAGCGTGCTCGTTTTGTGAAAGGCTGTAACGAGACCAACGGCATTGATGAAAAAACAGCCAATGCTATCTTTGATAAAATCCAAAAGTTTGCAGGCTACGGCTTCAACAAATCCCACTCTGCCTGCTATGGTCACATCTCATATTGGACCGCTTATCTGAAGGCGCACTTCCCCGTGGAGTTCCTATGCGGTCTCATGTCCAACGAAGCTACCAACGAAAAAATCGGCATCTTCATCCAGGAGGCTAACCGCATGGGTATTGAGGTGCTTGGCCCTTGCGTTAATCATTCTGCCGTCAAGTTTCGTCCAGAGACCATGCCCAATGGGCGCCTTGCCGTACGCTTTGGTTTGGCGGCAGTGAAGAGCATGAGCTCTGACACTGTTCGCATCATTGAGGAAGAGCGAGAGGCTCATGGTCCTTATGCTAGCCTGGAGGATTTTTGCTACCGCATTCCCCCGCAAAATGTGCGCCGTAACCAGATCGAGGTGTTGGTGCAGTGCGGTGCTTTCGATTTTATGCATGTGAGCCGCGCTTCGCTCTTTGAGAGCATAGATCGCGCACTGAGTGGCGCCGCAACGGTGCATCGCGATCATGAGGCTGGTCAAATGGCCCTCTTTGACATGACAACTACTGCCGTGCAGGAGGAGGATGCCCCATCCATCCCCGAGTGGCCTAGGGAGAGACGGCTGGACGAGGAAAAATCGCTCACTGGCGCTTACTTTTCCGGCAACCCGTTGGACTCCATGCGAGGTGTCATTGACCAGCCTAAGTACGTGTCCATCGGCACTCTGCCAGAGCTTACTCGTGGGGAAATCCAGAATATGCGCGATATGGCTGGTATGATTCGCTCCGTTTCCATCAAATCAAGCAAGAACAACGGACAAAAGTTCGCCGTTATCACCGTGGAAGACTTTACTGGCAGTACAGAGGTGCTTGTATGGGGTGATTCCTTCACCAAAGCTTCGGCGGTAAAAGAGTTGCTCCAAGAGGGCAGCTTCGTGCGCTTCCGCGCCCGCATATCTGAGGATGACCGGACAGGTGGCAAACGCGTGTCAGCTAGCAGCATAGAGCTCATTAATCCCACGACTCATGCTCGCCGCGGCAAATCCGCTTCTTTCTACCCTATCAACCTGCTCACAACACGCCACGATGCCGGAGATATCGCCCTCATTAAGAAAATTCTCGTTTCTCATCCTGGCAAAACGCCCGTGCGCATTACTTTCCGCAACTCCTTGGGTAACACCGCTACCATTCAGCTCGGCAAATCCTTTGCCGTCCATCCATCCCCTGATCTCGACCGTTGTTTGTCACTGTACGCATAAGGCGCAGACTGGGTCGACGTACCTGGTTGAGGGACTCATGACTTTGTGGCGTGCTTTTTTCGCGATACAAAAAATAGCGAAACAGGTCGATCTCAACATGACTGATTGTGGCAGAGAATAAATAAAAATTGCCATGCTGTCCCAAAGTCCTTTCAGGTTATTTCTGTACGAATCCTCATCGTTCTCCAAATTTCTACTGAAAAACTAATTTTTATCTGGACATATCTAACGAAAAGAGATAGAAATGATCCCGACAGGCAAAGCTGGATGAGTGAAAGACTGTCGGCTTTTCATGATCAGATCAAGTAAAGATGACTGCAATGGACATATCGACAACAGTTGCTCAGGGAAATGATGAGAAGGTGCAGACTCAAGGGACGGAGGATGCGATGAAAGGAACGCCACAAGACCAGGCCGCCTATTACGTGCAGCGTGGAGATGGGTACGATGGTCCGTACACAACGGAAGCGCTAAGGCCGCTCCTGATTGCAGGCAAAATCCAAGTGAATTCTCTGATATGGAAGGAGGGTATGCCGGGGTGGGAGCCTTACGCTCAGGTGTTCCGTGCAGCTTCCATACCTCCGCCGTTGCCGCGGACCTCATTGGAACTTGGTAAGGATAAAGAGAAAAATAATCAGACTAATCTTCTTATCGATACTGTTTCCAAACTTGATTCATTTGTGGGTGGGGCTGTTGGATTAGAGGAGCTCAAGGGATTTTCGTGGAAGAAGTTTTTCTCTGCTGTTTTGAGATACCACAAAGATGAGGAATTGTACAGCGTGTTCCACTGCGGTTCTTCTCGTACAACGCCCAAGCTCGCCGAAGTGAGTGCGGATTGGCCGACTCCGTGGATCTTTACTCGAGTCTTGGTGTATGGAATTTTATTGTCCTTGTTGTTCGGGTGGTGTGCCATATCGAAGGGGAATATCCATTCCTACCCGGCACTGATTATGGCAGTGTCGCTCACGGTTCCCTTCACCGTACTCATCCTATTCTTTGAGATCAATATCAGAAGGGATATATCCATGTATAATGTGATGCGTGCTTTTGTGGGTGGCGGAGCGGTTTCTTTGGTTATTACATTGATGCTTTATATTTTCCTTCCCGACTTTATGGCGTACGGAGGGCCATGGTGGGCTGGTCCGGTGGAGGAGACGGCAAAGCTTATGGCGGTGCTTGTTGTTTTCGCGCTTGCTAGGATGCGAGTCAACCATATCCTTCAAGGCATATTGCTGGGTGGGGCTGTCGGTGCCGGTTTTGCCGCCTTTGAGACTGCGGGGTACGTTTTCGATTACTTTCTTAACAACAGTAATATTCAGTATGGTAGATTTGGTAATGAAGCCCTTATCTCCATTGCATTACAACGAGGTGTTCTTGCGCCGTTCTGCCACGTGGTTTGGACGGCAATCTCTGCTGGCGCTCTTTGCCGAGCGTTCCTCATTCGACGTTCCGAACGTGGGTCAGATGCTCAGGAGGGCTTTGATGGTGGGGTGTTCTTTGATAAGCGCTTCCTGCATCTTTTCCTGATACCCGTTATTCTTCACTTCGCCTGGAACGGTTCTGGTACGTTTTGGGTTAAGTTGGGTCTCCGGGGTGATCTTCATACAATAGTGTACTATTCGACATTCGCAATGCTTGGCGTCGTTGCCTGGATTGTTGCTCTACGGCTCATACAGGAAGGAATTTCCGATGTTCAACGAGCCAAAATTTCTGATCAAAAAGCTTCGCAGGCCACGTCATCCGATCGCATGTGGAATGCTGATTCTGCTTCTTCCGCAGCGAGAGTGTAAGGAGGGAAACATTTCCAAAGGGGAATTGGGAGATTCTCCACATCCGCATGCGCGGGTGTAGAGATGCTGTATCGGGTGGTAAACTCGTATCGACCAGGTCTGGGGCTTCGCCGTTCGTTTTCTTTCTCAGTTTGACCTCAGTCTATGTGTATGAGGTGCGTGATGAGCTGTATATATGTTCGCTCTTTGGATATTTTTTTCGGGACGTCACGGCACTTTTACGTTCCAAAAGCTTTTCTTGCTTTTTAATTGATCTCATCGTACAATACGAACCGTGAGCCACTGTGGCGGAATCGGTAGACGCAGGAGACTTAAAATCTCCCGGCTTTCGAGCTGTACGGGTTCGAGTCCCGTCGGTGGTATGGGGCTAGGTATGTTGAGAAAACGTATCTAGCTCTTTTTAGTACGTCAGGCATGACATGTAGCTGGGGTGAAAGTCCCCAAGAGCCGCTGACAGAACGGAATCAAAT
>CANRNS010000093.1 GCA_947632055.1 uncultured Akkermansia sp. | reverse complement strand
GAAAATGCTATGCTCTTGGGTGACCGTTTATTTTGAGGCATCGGACTTCGGTGACTTTTTCTTTTGAGGCATTACGAACCGACCACAATGTTGTCGATTCTCCGCCGCAAGTCTTCCAGATCCTCCGCCAAGCACAAGCACGCCATTATTTCGGAAGCCGGGGTGATGTTGAAGCCCTCCTCACGAGGCACACCGTTTTTGTTGAGGCCCACCACAATATGACGCAAGGCACGGTCATTCATATCCGTCACGCGTTTCCACGTGACCTTGTTTTGATCCAGACGCGTAGTGCGGTAGAAGAGAGCATTATCAATAACTGCCGCCAGCAAATTATTTGCCGCCGTGATAGCCGGAAAATCTCCGTTGAAGCACAGGTTGATGCTCTCACCCGGCACAATGCTGGATGCCCCGCCACCCGTAGCGCCGCCTTTACGTCCGAAGACGGGCCCCATGGACGGCTCACGCAACGCCAAACACACTTTTTCCCCGACCTTCTGCAGTCCCTGCGCCAAACCGATGCTCACCGTTGTCTTGCCCTCCCCGGCAGGGGTAGGCGTGAGCGCGCTTACAAGGATCAACTTACCACGAGCTTCTCGCTCTTTGAGCGCCTCCACACTCACTTTCGCCTTGTCCCGTCCGTAAGGAACGATCCACTTCTCATCCAGGCCTAATTTTTCGGCCATGCCTGCTGTAAACGTCTGCGCCGCGCTCATGCGGGGAGTGTACCACATACTCGCATTCTTGACAAGACCCCTGTGACTCGACGAACCGCGAGACTTCGAGATGGCTAAAGCCTAGCGCATGTGCTTGCGACGCTTGTATTCGAGCATGGCGAGCTGCTGAGCGATGCCGGCCTCCAACCGCGTTTGCTCCTCGCGGGAGAGCACAGAGCTTTCGTTGCGCAAACGAGTACGGGCCCGCTCAATGGCAGCATTAATGGAAGATGGATCCATCTCATCGGCTGCCAACGCAGTATCGGTGACAATAAGCGCCATGTCATTTTCCACCTGCAAAAAACCTCCCCCGATAAAAAGTGAAACGGACGAAGTCGGAGTGCGGTAGCTGAGTTCCCCGTTGGAGACGGAAGTGATGAGGGCCGTGTGTCCCGGCAACACCTCCAACTGCCCCTCGGTGGCAGGCACGAGAATGCTGAGTGCATCTGCTTCTGCGGCAGTGCGCAGGGGAGTGATGATCTTGAGGTGCAGGGGCATGACTAATCAGTTCTTTTCAACAGTATCAATACCGCCCTTCATGTAGAAATTACCCTCCGGCACACTGTCCCATTTGCCATCCAGGATTTCCGCAAATCCGCGCACGGTTTCGGCAACGGGCACGTACTGCCCTTTGATGCCGGTGAACACCTCAGCTACACTGAAGGGCTGCGAGAGGAAACGCTGGATCTTGCGCGCTCGCGAGACGGTCAGTTTGTCGGCCTCGGACAGTTCATCCATGCCAAGAATGGCAATCATATCCTGCAAATCCTTGTAACGCTGCAACGTTTGCTGCACGCCACGCGCCACGCGGTAGTGCTCCTCCCCCACCAGATCGGGCGAAAGAGCTTTGGAGGTAGATGCCAATGGATCCACGGCGGGGTAGATGCCCTGCGCCGCCAACGAACGTTCCAGCACCACGGTGGAATCCAAATGCGAGAAGGTGGTGGCAGGTGCGGGGTCAGTCAGGTCATCCGCCGGCACATACACTGCCTGCATGGAGGTGATGGACCCTTTTTTGGTCGAGGTGATGCGCTCTTGCAGCGCGGCCATTTCTTCAGCCAAGTTCGGCTGGTACCCCACGGCAGAGGGAGTGCGCCCGAGCAGGGCCGACACCTCAGAGCCCGCCTGCGAGAAGCGGAAAATGTTGTCCACAAAGAGCAAGACATCGCGGTTTTCTTCATCGCGGAAGAACTCGGCCATGGAAAGGGCGGAGAGAGCCACACGCAAACGCGCACCCGGCGGTTCATTCATCTGCCCGTACACCAGCGCTACTTTGGAATTAGCGGGGTTTTTCTGGTCAATCACACCCGACTCGCTCATCTCGTTGTAAAAGTCATTGCCTTCGCGCGTGCGCTCTCCCACACCGGCAAATACGGAAAGCCCGGAGTGCGCCTTGGCAATGTTGTTGATGAGCTCCATAATAAGCACGGTTTTGCCCACGCCAGCGCCGCCAAAAGAACCCGCCTTGCCCCCCTTCAGGAACGGGCATATCAGATCAATCACTTTGATGCCTGACTCCAGCACCTCCGATGAGGTAGATTGCTCCTCCAGCGAGGGCGCTTCGCGGTGGATGGGATAACGCTTGGCGGCTGTTACCTCGCCCTTCTCGTCCACCGGCTCGCCCAGCACGTTGAAAATACGTCCCAGCACCCCAGGTCCCACCGGCACGGAGATGGGCGCTCCTGTATCCACCGCCACCATGCCGCGGCGCAAGCCATCAGTGGAGCTCATGGCCACGGTGCGAGCCCAACCGCCGGGCAGGTGCTGTTCCACCTCCAAAGTCAGCCGGGAGGGTTTGCCGTTCACCTCATAATCCACGGTGAGGGCGTTGTAGAGGGCAGGCATTTGTGCGCCGGAAAAGTCAACATCGACCACGGCACCGATGATTTGCACAATGTTTCCTGAGTTCATGAGTATATTGATGTGGGAAATTAGGTTGAAGGGGAAGGGTTATTCCATGGCGCGGGTGGCCGTGGTGATTTCGAGAAGTTCGTTCGTGATTTGAGTTTGGCGAGCCTTGTTGTAGTCTAAAGTGAGCTCGTCAATGAGATTCTTGGCGTTCTCCGTGGCTGACTTCATGGCCACCATGCGTGCTGACTGCTCGGAAGCCTTGCCTTCAAGCACCAGTTGCACCAACATGTTGCTCACGTACAACGGGAGGATGGAAGCCAACAGAGCCGCTGGCGTGGGTTCGAGCAGGAAGTTTCCCATCTGCGTGTCCTCAATGTCATCCATGGAGGCGATTTCCATGAGTTCCGAGGCGGTAACCGGCAGCAGCTCGTGCATATCGGGTCGCTGCACCATCACATTGACAAACCTTTGGTAAGCCACAAGCACGCGGTTGTAAGTGCCATCTTCAAAGCCACGGCGCAGCGCTTCAAAAATAGGCTTGAGCTCCACATCCGTCATGTTGTCACTTACGCTGAAAGTGAATCGCACACTGCGCCCCAGACGCTGCAGGACGGGCGAAAGCTTTGCGCCAATGCACATGTAATCCGCATCCTGCGGAGTCTTGGCGAGGACCTCGCGCAGCAGGTTGGCGTTCAGTGCGCCACAGAGTCCCTTATCGGTGTTGACCACAATGACGAGGGTTTTACCGTGCTCGCGTTGCTGCATGAGCGAGGCGCCGGCCAACTCAATAGTGGCGGAGAGATGCTGAAGGACATTGGCCAAAGCGCTGATGTAAGCGCGCCCGCGCAGGGCAAGCTCCTGGGCACGGCGCATTTTAGCGGACGCCACCATTTGCATCGCCTTGGTGATCTGCGATGTGTTGCGCACCGATTTGATACGCCGCTTGATATCGCGCAGGTTAGCCATGGGTCAGTCGAGTTACAGGCGAGAGATAAAGTTTTTCATCAAGTTCTGCAAACGCGCATCCAATTCCGGGGTGAGCTCGCGGACGCGTTCAATCTCTTCCAACAAATCCGGTGCGGTAGAGGTCACCTCTTCTTCCATGCGAGTGCGCACACTGCGGATATCTTCCACCGCCACACCATCCAGGAAGCCCTTTTGGATGGCGTAGAGGTTGATAACCTCGATACCGAGCGATTTAGGTTCATATTGTCCCTGCTTAAAGAGCTCCACGATGCGGCGACCGCGCTCCAACTTGGCTTTGGTAGCGGCATCCAGGTCAGATCCGAACTGAGCGAAAGCTTGCAGCTCCTCAAACTGCGCGAGGTCAAGCTTCACGGAACCAGCGAGTTTTTTGATGATCTTTGTCTGAGCGCTGGATCCCACGCGGCTCACGGAAATGCCTACGTTGATGGCCGGGCGCACGCCTTGGTAAAACAGGTCAGTGTCCAGGAAAATTTGACCATCAGTGATGGAAATGACGTTCGTAGGAATGTAGGCGGACACATCGCCTGCCTGCGTTTCAATGATGGGCAACGCTGTGAGTGAACCGCCCTTGCGACCACCTTCCGAGTTGATGCGTGCGGCACGCTCCAGCAAACGGCTGTGCAGGTAAAACACATCCCCCGGGTACGCCTCACGACCGGACGGACGGCGCAAGATGAGCGACACTTGGCGATAGGCCACGGCGTGCTTGGAGAGGTCATCGTACACAATGAGGGCGTCCTGTCCCTGGTCCATGAAGTACTCACCCATGGCACATCCGGCATAAGGCGCCAAGTATTGCATGGCCGCCGAATCACTGGACGATGCCACCACCACAATGGTATAGGGCAAGGCCCCACTTTCCTCCAACTTGGCCACCAAGCGCGATACGTTGGCACGCTTTTGCCCCACGGCGACGTATATGCTCAGCAGCGGACGGTGTCCCGGCAACTTACCTTCCTCGGCCTGTTTGTTTTGATGAGCCTGGGAGATGATGGCATCAATGGCAATGGCCGTCTTCCCCGTAGAGCGATCGCCAATGATAAGCTCGCGTTGCCCGCGGCCGATGGGAATCATAGCATCAATGGGCAGAATACCCGTCTGCACCGGCTGATTCACCCCCTGGCGCGAAATGATGCCCGACGCAATTTTCTCCACCGGGTAATGCGCGGCAGCGATGATTGGCCCTTTACCATCCAACGGATTGCCCAGAGTATCCACCACACGCCCCAAGAGCTCCGGCCCCACGGGCACTTCCAGAAGACGTCCGGTGGTCTTGCACGTGTCGCCCTCCTTGAGGACGGAACCCTTGCCGAGCAGCACCACGCCCACCTCGTTTTCTTCCAGGTTCATGGCCAGTCCCATGGTGCCGTCGGGAAATTCAATCATCTCGTTGAGCATGGCGTTGCTCAGCCCTTCAATGTGGGCCACACCATCGCCGACGGACTTAATGGAGCCAACATTTTCACTGACGGCTGCTGTGGAGATATTGCGGATTTGTTCTTCGAGTTCTTGGATGATGTTACTCATGAGAGGATAAGTGGAGAAGTTACAGATTAGAGAGAAAGGCGTTCCAAGCGGTTAATACGGGAGAGCAAGGAGGCGTCTGTCACCTGATCGCCCACGCGCACGGTGATGCCGCCGAGCAACTCAGGACGCACCTGCCAATCGTAATGCAAGTCGGGCGTACGGGCATCCAGTTTAGCGCGAATGGCGACCTGTTCCTGATCAGTGAGAGGGACAGCGCTGACAACAGTAGCTGTGCGCTTCGCCACCTCCAGGCGCACCAAGTCGGTGAATGCCGCGAGCAGTTCAGCGTAATTGCGCGGCTTTTTCTGCACCAATTCACTCGCTACTTGACGCACGCGCTCCTCCTGCAATCGCCCTCCCTCAACCAGGCAGAGACGCAGCAACCGGCGCGCTTGAGCTTGCACTTCTTTGGTAATTTTCATGGGCGACAGAGAGATTTTTCGTCAGGGGAGATGATTGATGGCCTCGGCGTTGATGGCTCGGTGGTCCTCTTCGGTCAGCACCTTGCCCGTGACCTTTTGGGTGGCTTGTACCAGCAGGTGAGCAAACTCCTTGCGCAGGACCTCCTCCTGGCGACGGGTGTCAATTTCCGCCTGCTGACGCGCATTCTGGAGGATAGCTTGCGCATCGTTCTCAGCCTTGGCCACGCGTTCAGCACGCAATTTTTCGGAGAGTTGGCGAGCGTGCTCCAGTTCATCTTTAGCCTGGTCGCGCGCCTCGCTCACAATTCCGGCGCTGCGCTCCCGCACTTCCGCAAGTTCCTTCTCACTGCGAGCGTGCATGGCCTCGCCCTCTTCGATGCGTTGCCGACGTTCCTCCAGCTGGCGCATCACCGGCTTGATGCCAAAAAACACCACCACCGCAGCCAAGATGGCAAAGGCAATGAAATGCGCAATGAAAGCCTCGGTGTGCAGCCCGAATTGATCGACCATCTCACTGAGGGAGGTTGCAATAATCAGCATTTTCATAAATGAAGAGAGCGATGTGTCGTTTTCGAAAAGAGGCGTGCAGGGCGACGGGGAAACAGCCCCGCCGCTCTGCGCTGCACCGCGCTTGCTCAGCCCATGAAGATGGCCACAAACGCCACGCCTTCTACAAGGGCCGCCAACAGGATGGAGATGGTGAGCACCTTGCCGAAGGAAGCGGGATTACGCCCCGTGGACTCTGCAGCTTTCATGCCGATAAGTCCGATGCCTAGGCCGGCGCCGATGACGACGAGTCCGGCTTTCGCGATAGCAGCTTCTGCGATGATGGGTAACATAGTTGATGTATGTTGGGTTTGTTGTGGATTTCCCCGTCCCCTCACGTTTTGCTTCATGATCCGGGACAGAGGAAGGGGTTCTCAGGTTTCAGCATGCGCCTCTTCCTCATCTCCGCCCACCTGCGTCTTCAGGAAGATCGCCGTGAGCATCAGGAAGACCAACGCTTGCACAAAACCTACGATGAGCTCGAGCGCCATAAAAGGCAACATGGCGGCAAAACTAATGCCGCCCATCTGCTCCAGTATGGCCTCGCCTGCGAAGATGTTGCCGAAAAGTCGGGCTGCCAACGCCACCGGTCGGATGCATATCGAAAGCACCTCGATGAGACCGACAAAGAAAAAGATCGGCAGCAGCGCGTACTTCAGGAATCCGGTGAGGCCGCCCTTCGGTCCAAAAGTGTGAGCGATGAAATGAGCAAGTCCTTGCTCACGCAGCACCCATATGAACCACAGCAAGGCATAAAAAAAGCCCAGAAAAATCGTCACGTTCAAATCCGCATTGGCGCCGCGCAGCAAAGGCTGCCCTCGGTAGGTGATCTCACCCACTCCCGGAAGCAACCCCATGTAGTTGCTCACCAAAATGAGCAAGAACACCGTCGCAAAGTACCAAAAGTATTTTTTAGCCAAGCTTTTGCCGGTCAACCCCTCCACGAAGTTGTACAGCATCTCGAAAACCCACTCCACGAAATTCTGCAAACCGTGCGGTATTCGCTCCATCCTGCGCGTGGCTACCTGTAACACAAACGTGATGGCCAACACAGCCACGGCCAGCATGACGAGGGAGTTGCTGATTGGCAGCGTGTGCCCTTCCCAAAAAGGCAGGGGGATTTCCCACAAGATGGGGGCGCTCGTACTCAGCCCTTCATGCGCCTCTTCCGCCCCGCATGCTACTCCACCCATTGCCAAGGCTGCCAAACACGTCTTTTGTGCGAGTCCACGCATAGTACACTCCCTAAGTTACCACCCGCCCTATTACCTGTCAAGCAGCTTTTTTGGCCTCTCCCGCAATCCGCAATCGGACAAAAATAAGTGCACCGAACGGGGAAAAAGAGGGCAAGAGATTTATCGTTTGGACAAAAATAGTG
>CANRNS010000092.1 GCA_947632055.1 uncultured Akkermansia sp. | reverse complement strand
TCTAGCATGCTTTGAACTTCTTGGCACCCTTTTTTGTGCCAAGAACCTGTTGCATTTAATTTTGCAATCCACAACCTTCCGTCTCTCAGTATTTTATACTTGACCTTGAAAGAAGATTCAATATAAGTAAGAAAACAGTTATATGACTCACATGTCCACACTCGCAGAAGAACTTCGTGAACAATTGCAGGAAATGCCGGAGAAAAAAAGACTCTCGTCCGGTGTCAAGGTCGTGATTGCTGCCATTGCGGGTATTGTTGCAGGGGGAGCCTTTTCCTATTTTCTGCTGACGCCCAAGGATCCATGGGAAGAGCGTGTCAAGGAAGGAGTAGGGAGGATTTATGCCCAGGATGCCCAGTGCGATGTGCACAAGGCCGCCAGAGAGGGAAATATCCGTATGCTCATGCGCTGGAGTCTCAGTAAGGAAGAATTGAATCGTCAAGACAAAAATGGCAACACACCTCTTCACATCGCTGCACTGCATTCACAGCCGGATGCCGTGCAGTTGCTGTTGAACGCCGGCGCAGATACAAACATCAAAAATAAAAAAGGAAAAACGGCCGAGGCACTTGCAGTTTCTCCTGCCGTGGAGTTTGCTTTCGATTACGCCAAGAGGGTGCGTAAGGACGAGCTGAAGGTGTATGAGGAATTGGAAAAGGGAAACGGAAAAGCTCTCACCGATGGCTTAGCGCATGGACTTAATCCCAATGCTGCGCCGCCTCCCGGAAAGGATACCAATCTCCTATGTTCAGCATGCAAAAAGAGTAATTCCAATGTTATTCGTAAGCTGCTCAAGGCGGGATTTACGATCGTTGAACCTCAGGGGAAAACAACCGCCCTCTATACGGCCTTAATGCATGACAGAGCGGACTTGATACCCCTGTTGATAGACTCCGGTTGCTGTCCTTTTCACAATAACTTTGGTAACGGGGCTTTCTTGATCCATGATGCAATTTATTCTAACAAGATGAAAGCGTTTTCTGCGTTACTTCCCCACTTTAATGTGATGAACTACTCTCCGTCGAGCTGGGTTCTCGGCACCCCTATGTCGATGGCCGTGTCAAGAGGAAACATAAGAGCATACGATCAGATGAGAGCGCGCGGTGTGGATCCCAACAATCCGATTTGCTCGGGGAAGACCCCTTTGTTGATTGTTGCGGCTCGTTCGAACCGCGAGGAGATGGTACGGCGTCTTTTGAAAGATGGGGTGGATAAGAATGCGCGTGATAAAGACGGTAAACGTGCCATAGATTACGCCAAAGGGAAAATTGCCGAACTCCTCCGAGATTAGGGCGAAAAAAACTCCCTGTTGCAGCTCTTCGATATTCCTGTACGACTCAATCCCCTGGCACTTCAGGTGGGATCAGTGGGTGCGTCCGATGTCCGGAATCCATGTTCCACTTTTTCGATGCACGAATTTCCACTTGCTGCACCCCCGAAAAATCGTTGAGCGATTGGTTATGCCACGCACGAGACGACGGCTTGCATCTTCTTGATTACGCGTTGATGGTCGAAGAATGTCTCCCTTCTCTCTTTGCTGCTTCTCTCGCCATGAAAGGGCGAGCGTCAACGAAGAAGCTCAACAGCCTTGCTACCGAACTCGGCCTTGTTTAGTTTCTCTTTTCCGATGACGCAACGCACCAACCCCGATACGAGGATGGCGTCGATCAGAGCAGGGAACGTCCACTGGATTAGCCGAGCTTTTTCTCTCGCACGGTGAAAACTTTGTCGCCCCGCCGAACTCTTCGGGGAAGTTGGACAAGAATCATGGAACCCTTCCGTGCGTGAGAAATGGGACGTGTTTCGCCAGCAAGATCATCAGCGCGCATCTCCGCAATGGTATGTCTCAAGACGCCGGTAGTGGGACCCGTTATTTCAATGGTCTCACCAGTCTGCAAGTCTGCGGCATTCAGCCGAATCTCCGCCACGCCGACGCGCGCGTAATACTTGAGAACCGTACCGACAAAATCTCGCTGCTCGGTAGCTTGACTGCCAGGTGCGCCGCTCCACCCGTCCCACAGCTCGCCCAAGTAATAGCCGCCATGCCAGAAGGAGCGGTTAAATACACTGCGCAAACGCTGCTCCCACGCCTGCACCCGTTGCTCGTTCCAGTCGCCTTGGGCCCATGCTTGTGCGGCTTCGTGGTATACGGCGGTAACGGTGCTCACGTACGCTGCAGAGCGCCCTCGTCCCTCCAGTTTGAGTACCGACACACCGGCATCCAGCAACTGGTCAAGGACACGAATCGTACAGAGATCAGCGGGCGACATGATGTACTGATTGTCCACTTCCAGCTCAAAACCTGTCTCTACATCGATGGCACGGTAACGGCGGCGGCAGAGTTGATAGCAATCGCCCCGGTTCGCGCTATGGTGGTGCGCAGCAAGGCTCATGCCGCACTTGCCGGAGATGGCGATGCAGAGCGCTCCGTGTGCAAAGAGCTCAATGCGTAGCGGTTTCCCACTTGGCCCGCATATCGGCTCACTCTGCACGGCTCGTATCATTTCGCGCACGCGTCCTAATGTGAGCTCACGCGCCGGCACCACCACATCCGCGTACTGCGCGTAGACTCGAAGCGCTTCGGTGTTGCTCACATTCGCCTGGACGGAGATGTGTACCTCCAGCCCGATGCTGCGCGCAAAACGGATCACCGCCATATCCGCTGCAATCACGGCGTCTACACCCGCTTTCTTTGCTTCGCGCAGCAGTTGTTGCATCTCGCTAAGCTCCTCGTCATAAACCACCACATTGCAGGTAAGGTAGGCTCGCGCGCCACAGGCGTGGCAGAGGCGCGCCACTTTTGGCAAATCGGCCGTTGTGAAGTTAGACGTGGCGTGTGCACGCATATTGAGCTTTCCAACGCCGAAATACACGCTGTCGGCGCCTGCACGAAGCGCGGCCGACAAGCTTTCGAAAGAACCGGCAGGCGCCATAATTTCCACGGACTGGCGGATGGAGTTATTTTCTTTCATGACCACGGTGAAATAGCAGTCGGAATTCATGTTCGGGGCGACCATGTTGGCGGTTAAGCTCACTTAGCATGTTCTGAGCTTGAATCGGGAGTTTTTCCCATATATCCGGTTGCACCAGCATTTTGTCTTTACCAGCAAACCAGACATCGGCCTCCATACTCTCCCCGTGGTATTCCAAACGCACACGATAAGGCGATTCTTCCGTTTGCAGCCACTCGTAGCGTAATCGACCGCGTCTCACTCCGCGCCACTTTGCCTCTGTTTGCAATACCTCCACTCGTACCCGCGAGCTCTGCTCACTCCACTCACCCAGCACAAGGCGACGTGGGTCTGCCTTTGGCCATAACAAGACGGCCACCCCAACTATGATTGTGCCCGCCGCCGCAATGAACCACCAACGCAAGATCCGTTGCATCATTTTATGAGTTGGAATTCGTCGGACATACACTATTGTGTACTATCCGGCCGATGAGTTGAGGCTTCAATGAGGAAAAGCTCAGCCACACGAAAGGCGCGACGAGCCGCTTCCGCAGCAGTTTGGTCATCCATCAAGGCCAGGCCTTCCTCCGTCACTTCTCCTCTGAAGATTTTCCATGCACGCGAGATCAATTCGTCAGGGTCTACCGCAGGATGTTGCAGCGGCTGCTGTTGAACATTCGCAATATTTTCTCCCTTTCGGCGACGATTGTGGTGACGTTTACGCGTTTTCCCCAGCGGCTCATGTCCGCCCACCATTTCAGGCTCCGGATAGGCGGCTGATTCCGACTTGGACATACTGCCTGAACGTGATTGACGGGGTTTGGAAGCGATGGAAGTCGTCTTGGAGTCAGGTGTCTTGCCACTAGCCGGGCGCTTTGGGGCCTTACGCGTCGCGGCACTCGTCGCAGTCGGGGATCCATCAGCTGTTTTCTTTGTATTGTTCATGAGGAGGTTCTTTGGGGCGTTTCACATTGAAATACCATGTGGCCTTGTTGGGTTTGCCATGAACGTCTTTCCAATTCAATTCCACAACAACGGGGGATTGGTAGAGGCGCAATGGCGGAATCCATTGCACCGTGCCAGCTGAACTATCCACTTTGCTCGGCACTCGCCCGAATCCTCCCACTACCATCTGCACGCTTGACAGGTTCATGTCCTGCACAGCCCCAATTTGCGCGGATATGAGCGGCAGATTCTCATCGACTTCGGCGTTAGGCGCCGGATAGACAGGAAAGGGTGGTACAGGTGACTTGCCGTATTTTTTTGCCATCCGTTGCGCGCTGGTCGTATGCGGCGAAAAGTCCATCGCTTGCCGGAAAATGGAGCTGTCATTGCCGAACACCATGTAGCGGCGTACTTGCATCACATCCTCATGCACATCCACCTTCCCGGGTACAACTGTGAAGGCCACAACGTACCCATAATGCGGCAGCTGCTTGATCATCTCCGGAATTACATATCCGCCCGGGTAGCAGTAAGCGTTAATTGGTCCGAAAAGTTCACTGAGTCGTTTGAAGGAATCCCCCATCTCGACATCCATCATATCGGCGAAAGACTGCTCATCGAGATCGTACTCCTTTTTCCATGTTTCCGGGTAGTAGTGGCTCGTGGAATGGCTGCCGATGGTCGCGCCGTGCTGCTGCATCTCGCGGATCATTTCAGGAGTCATGCTGTCGCCTCGTCCCGTCACGAACTTGGTGTAGAGAAAGAGCGTAAAGGGGTATCCATATTCCTTCAGGATGGGAAAGGCATCCGTGTACACGCTGCGCCACCCGTCATCCAGCGTGATGAGCACACACTTGGCCGGCAACTGCAAGGTCCCGAGCCTCCAATCCAAAAACTCCTTCATGCTGATGACTCGGAGTCCCTCTTTGTGGATGTAGTCCATTTGCTGCCGGAATTCCGAGGTGCGCATCAGCATCTCTGTCACCGGTTTCGTATCGCTGAAGTTGTGATATCCAAGCACTGCCACACGCGTTTTTTCGCGGGCTACAGGCTTTGTATTGTCAGTATCCAGCAGATCATCATCCGAACGCTCCCGAACAGCAGACGCCCCCTCCGGCTCCTTTGATTCAGATTCCTCGACCGGATCCGGATCCATGGGCGGCGGCTCAAAATATTGTCCCCATGCGCTCCAGGCCACCGCCAGACCCATCATGTACAGCACGCGCCTCATCTATTCATAAGACTAGCATATCGGCTCCCCTTGGCAAGTCTTTTTTCTTGCAGTGGATTCCTCCTTGTCGTAGAATACGTCCATGAGTAGAAGGCTTATTCTCTTTGCCGTGATTGTCGCGACGTTGACTTTTTCTGCATGTACCACTTGCTATAACGAACGCTTTTGCCAAGAGTTGGTGGGATTGAGCAGTACACAGGTTGCCTCAATCCTTGGGGTCCCCTCTCGCATCTATGAGCAAGGTTCTACCAAAGTCATGGAATGGGTCTATGATGGTACTTATGTGACAAATTATGTTGTGCCCGGGCGCGCAGATTCCTGGGTCGACTCCCGCGGCGGCGTCCACTCTACCTTTGTGCCTCCCCACGAGCATGTGAGCACAATCCCTCAGGTTGCTGTGCTGCGCCTTACCTTGGAAAAGGATCGTGTGACGGCATACACCTCGCAGTTCAACGGTTCGGGCATGTGCAATCATTTTGTGCCCGACAACTTCATACGCCGCTACAAAATGGAGGATAAGGCACGCTCGAGCAATTAGGTCACTGCTCTTTTCTCCCATCGCCATGAAAAAGTTTTTTCCCCCTTGTCGGATGACAGGCACAGTGGCGGCAGCTCCTTTGTCGGCTGGCTTTGCTGTGTGTGATTCAACTGAGCGTGAACCTGTGCAGGATTCGATCTGCTCCAGGGTACGCTCGGACGCTAACCCTACATTCTAAACTTTGTTTTTCTCTATGATACTGCACTTTACCAAAATGACCGGCGCGGGAAATGACTTCATTATGGTCGACAACCGCGATCTTTCTCTTTCTTCCCTGCTCACCACGCAGACAATTGCTCGCCTCTGTGATCGCCGTTTCGGCATCGGTGCGGATGGGCTTATCGCGGCGGAGCCTGCCACGGCCGGAGGCGATATACGCATGCGCTATTATAAC
Organism: uncultured Akkermansia sp.; assembly: GCA_947632055.1. Taxonomy (GTDB): domain Bacteria; phylum Verrucomicrobiota; class Verrucomicrobiia; order Verrucomicrobiales; family Akkermansiaceae; genus Akkermansia. The sequence goes on along the minus strand of CANRNS010000092.1, from coordinate 1,373 downwards.
TCTGATGGAGGTGAGGCCGAAATGTGCGGCAACGGTGCGCGCTGCTTTACGGCTTTTGTACACCGCATCACAGCCTCTTCTTCTGCTGAGCTGTGCTTTGAAACTATCGCCGGCATGATACGCGGCCTCGTGCATGCAGACGCCTCCGTCACCATTCAGCTCACCGACCCCAAAGGTATGAAGCTGAACGCCCTCCCCCCAACGGACCTCATCCCCGTTCCCGTTCATTTTGTCAATACCGGTGTGCCCCATGCCGTTGCTTTTCTGGACAACGTGGAAGACATTGACATCATGAAGCTTGGCGCTTTCCTGCGCTACCATCACGCCTTTGCCCCCGCTGGCACCAACGCCAATTTTGCCCGCGTCCTCTCCCCGCAGCACATCCAACTGCGCACCTACGAGCGTGGGGTGGAAGCCGAGACTCTCGCTTGCGGCACTGGCATGACTGCAACCGCCCTTCTGCATGCCGAACTTACCGGCGCTGTCTCCCCCATTCAACTGGATGTCGCTGGCGGCTGCACGCTCTCTGTCGGTTTTGAAAGGGACACTGCTGGCGCTTACCACCACATCACCCTCACCGGACCGGCTGTGGTAGTCTTCGAAGGCACCATCCTCCTGCCGGAGTAAGCGATGAGTTCTCTCCTTCCAAATGGACGTTCAATTGTGCTCATCGGCCTGATGGGTTGCGGCAAATCGACCGTTGGTCGTGAATTGAGTCGCGCCACAAGCTTTCCTTTTCTTGACACGGACATGCTGATCGAAGAACAGGTCGGCATGGAAATCCCGCAGATCTTCGCCGAGCTGGGCGAACCCCGCTTTCGAGCTCTTGAGACCGCTCTGCTCAATTATCTGCGCGACAATCCCTCGTCTCGCTCCTCCGGCATCATTGCCACCGGCGGAGGCATGATCTTGCGTCCTGAAAACCGTCTTATCCTCCGTTCTCTCGGTTTCGTTGTTTGGCTGGATGTAGACCTTCCTAATCTCCTCTCCCGTACGGCTCGTGCCCAAAATCGCCCGTTGCTGCACATTGAAGACCGCGAATCTCGCTTGCGCGAACTCATGGACATCCGGAGTCCTCTCTATGAGCAAACGGCTCATTTGCGCATCAACTCTTCCAACCTCAAAGCCTCTCAAGTTGTTGACCTCATCCTGCAACATGCTCATACTTTCTTCGCTTCTCCCCCTTCCAATGAGGCGACATGACGATGCTTGACTGACAGCATCTGCAATTTTCTCTTTTTTTAACCCGGCTTATATGTACTGTTGGGTTAGGTTTCACTCGGACTGTCCGGGATTTTTACGCTCTTCGTATAATTTTGTGGAATGAGCCCACAAAGCAATTCCTCGAAGTCGGTAAAATACTCGGTATCTCA
>CANRNS010000091.1 GCA_947632055.1 uncultured Akkermansia sp. | reverse complement strand
GCATTAAGGGGGCAGAGGGTGCCACCAGTGCCGGTCTGACGCTGAACTACAGCGGTGCCGCAGGAGCCGGCGAGTACAGCGGAGCGATCGATGTGAACTTCGAGTATGTGGGAACCTCGTATGGCGACGTGGGGGGATCAGATGCCTTCACGCTGAAAGGAGCGTTCACGGGTGAAAAGCTGACGGTGTCGAGTGGCAGCTTGACGCTGATGAAGACAGCCGCTGACGTGAACACGATCAATCTGACCAGAAAGACTCTGTTGGTGAGCGACAGCTTGACGTTGGGTGATGGTTCCACCACGGAGAGTGTGACGGTGGGTGTGCTTTCGTCTGGCGATTTGACCGGCACGCTGACGCTGAAAGGCCAGACCAACACGGTGGCGTCTGCAGAGCTGACGACGGATGCTACGCTCGATTTCGCAGCCGGCACGACGAATGAGGTGACCGGTGCTGTGATGCTGAGCGGCGGTACGCTGAAGTGGACGGGAGAAAATGCACTGTCGATTGGCGGGTTGAACGGTACCGGTGGCACACTGACTGGTACGAACCTGAAGATTACGGGTGCCGGTAGCTACAGTGGCGCTCTGAGCAGCGACGTGGCGGTGACGATGGAGGCGAGTGAGGCTACCACTACTACGCAGACGTTCGCTAGTCAGACGAGTTACAGCAACGACTTCACCGCAGCGAAGGGTGAACTTGCATTCACGGGTGCTGACGTAACACTGGGCACGGTGAACATGGAGGGCGGCACGGTGAGCTTCACGGATGATGCCACCATCACAGGGTTGGGCGGCACCGCTGGAACAGGAACCGTGAAGAGCAAGGGAACGGGCAAGACCCTCACGCTGAGCGGTACGTTCAGCGGCACGCTGGATGTGACGGGAACGCTGAAAGCCGGCGACGCGGACTTTACCTACTCGGGTACGGGCGATAAAAACAGCACGGCGGGCACCTTGGATACGTCTGGGACTGGGGACTTCATCATCGGTGATGGTGGTGTGTTGACCGTGACGAGTCTGTCGGGTAACGGCACGGTGAAGAAAGCTACGGGTGATGGGGCATCCGGAAGCGGCAAGCTCGTATTGAATGCGAGTGCTCTCAATAGTGGGTTCTCTGGCACGATTGAGACCGCGCTGGAGTACATCGGCAGCGCGACGTACAGCTTGGGGAGCAGCCAAGTGACGGGCGCCATCACGGTGAACAGTGGCAGCGGTACGCTCAAGTTCAGCGACGCGCTGAAGGGAGAAAGTGATGGGGCGAGAGAGGTGACGCTGACGTCGGGCACGCTGGAACTTGCGGTCGACAGCAAGGTGAAGCTGGCGGAGAATGCTGGGGGCGCTTTGGAGGTGGACGCTGGTGATGCTAACAAGTTCGTGGAGGTATCTGCGGCGGGAGCTGTGTCTTTGAGCCAACTCACCTTGGCAGAAGGCAGCACGCTAAATTGGGCGGATAAAGTCAACAGGCTGACGTTCAGTGTGTTGACCTTGAGGGGTAATGCAACGATCGATCTCTCTGGGTTGACGGGGACAGAGAGAGGTGGCGTCCTCTCGCTGAGTAGTGAGGGAAATCTGAGCCTCACTAATAAACTGACCATCAAGGTCTCGGATGATTTCCTGTGGGGCTTGGTGACAAGTGATCTCACGGAATTCGCCCTCATTGGAAACGTGACGGGTGGTCTTACGGCTGAAACTGTGGAACTCGCAAAGTTCGGAGAAAGTAAAAATGAGTTGGCAAACTTCACGATCACAATTGATCAGAAAGGTGCGTTGGTATGGACGCAAAAGGATATCATCCTCGAGTACTCTGGCACCAGGGGCTTTACATGGAAGGCGTCAGGTGATTCGGAGCACGATTGGAAGAACACGGTGACCGAGAAGATGCTGGGCTGGACCAACGACGTGAACGCTTTGTTCAGTAGTGCTCTGAGTGACACTGCGCAAGACGTGAAACTCGACGGTTCAGTGGTAGCCGCATCCGTGACGGTGAGCAGCGGTAACTATGCCTTTAAGGGCAATGGAGGGAATGCTGATAAACTGACCATCGGCCTTGAGGGGGGAGGCGCAGAGAACAACGGCAACCTGACGGTGGCGGAGAGTGCCAAGGTTGATTTCCAGGCGAGCGTGGATGTGAAGGGCAAGCTGTCCGGCGCGGGCAGTGTGACCGTTGGCGAGGGTGGCAGGTTGACGGTGACGGGAGCTTTGGCGAACACAGCGGATGAAGACTTCAAGGGCACGCTGACCTTGAACGGTGGTGAGTTGGTAGCCAGCGGTACGGCGAACATAGTCGTGGGCGAGGGTACCAGCACGCTCAATGCGAGCGGCGCATTCAACGTGACGCTGAGCGATAGCGATGCTAAAGATATTACGATTGACACGCTGAAGACGACGGGCAATGGTGCGCTGACACTCTCGGGCGTGACAACGGCTACGCTGGAGGTGGGCAATGCTGTGACGGCAGTCAATGGTGCTGGTCATGAACTGAGCGTTGGAGGCGTGAACGGTTCCGGCACCTTGCAGGGCGACATCAAGATCACGGGCACGAGCGGTAACTTCAGCGGCACGATTGGCGGCGCCGGCTTGTCGGTTACCGTGGGTAATGGCGAAGACGAGGCGAACCAGACCTTCTCCGGGGCAACTGTGTCCTTGGCGAGCGCGACTGTGGAGACTAACGGCACCCTGACCTTGAATGGCACGAGCAACAAGATCACGGGTAAGCTGGCTGGCAACGGTACGCTGGATGTGGATAAGGCGACGAGCATCGAGCAGGCCGGCACGATCGGCACCTTGGATGTGGTTACTGGTGATCCGGCCGTGATTGTGACGTTGGGCACGGCAACTGCTGGCGCGACCTTGAACGTGAGTAACCTGACGGGCGGTGGTTCGATCACGGATGCTGCCAGGACTGGCGTCGGGACGAAGAGCAGCCTGAAGCTGGCCTACAGCGGGGAAAGTGGTACCGGTAGGTACGCCGGTGACATCAACGTGAGTTTCGGTTACGAGGGAACGTTGAAAGGTGATCAAGCGGGCACAGATACGTTCTACTTGGAGGGTAAATTCACGGGCAGCACGCTGACAGTGAATGGCGGCACATTGAACGTCTCCGAGACCGATTTGACGAACACAGAGGCGACGTTGACGGGCGGTACACTGGTCCTCAACACGGGGAGTGTTGTCATGCTGAAGAACCTGACAGGCACTGACGGAAGCGTGACGGCGGGCGATTTGACCTTGACGGGCGGAGACTTCACGGGCGGGTTGGACGCGGCTAATTTGACGACGCAGACCTCCGCGGTCGCGCTGGGTAACGCGATCATCTCCGATACGCTGACCGTTGGAAATGGCGGTTTGACGATCTCGGACGATGACGCGGTAGTGAATGTGAAGAAGCTGACCACCGATGGAGGAGCAATCAGCGGCGCTGGCACGTTGATGCTGACGACAGCGCCTAGTTTGAGTGCAGACGAATTTACGTTCGGCAACGCGATCAGCAGTGGGTTGATCTATTGGGGCACTGCGAAGGTGACCCTCAATGGGGCTGTGTCGAAGACTGTCGAGGTGCAATCGGGTGAGCTGACGCTGGGGAACATCAGTGGAAAGGTTGTTGAGCTGACGGTGGGCGAGGAGGGTATCCTGAACCTAAATTCCGCTAACGCGGAGGTGGCGAAGCTGGTCATGAAGAAATCCGAAGAGGAGTTTGGCAGCGCGGCTAATGTGAACGTGTTGGCGAAGACGACCCTGGCGAGCCTTACTGCTGTTGGCGCGCTGACCGTAGAAGCCGGGGTAACGCTGACGGTGAAAGGTATGGAGAACAGTGATCTGTCTTCTCTGTGGCTGTGTGAGGGTGCTATACTGGATCTGAAGGCACTGAAGAGTGCAAATCTGGGAAGCAACAGTATCATTATGCTGGATAACTGCGATGCGACCATTGCCGTGGGCTGGAGTGGGGGCACACTGACTGCGTTGACGGTAGGTGGAATTTCTGTGGATGGAGGCAAGAAGTTGTCCATCGATTTGAAAACTGCGCAGGAAGTGGCAGGAAGCTTGAAAGCCCTAGATGGTGCAACCCTCTTTGCGGAGACTCTATCAAAGGAGAACAGCAGTTGGGTCGATGATATTAAATTGCTGGTCGAGGAGGGAGACCGCGAGCATCTGTACCTGCAGGACGATGGTACGTTGAAGTACGAGGACTTCAGTGAGGCGGAGCTTACCTGGAAGGGGACAGACGGCACTAACGGTGACAATGTCTGGAATGCGAAGGAGGCCGAGAGTGAAATAGAGAATGGTGATAAGGATTGGACCATTCATAGCGGATCCGGAGACGATCTTGCGACGCACTTTGAGAGCAGCAATAACGTGAAGTTCACGGCGACGGGCTTGGGAGACGGAAACGTGAAACTGAACGGTGCGATCAGTGCGGGCACGATGACGGTGGAAGTGGATGGGTACACGTTCAAGAGTGACGGTCAAGGCGGTGAAGACAGCCTTGGTGTGACGAGCCTGAAGTTGGCGGCAGAGTCTACTGACAAATCCACGACCTTTGAGGTGGACACGACGGTGGAGACGTTGACCGGCACGGGCAACATGACCCTGGCGGAGGGTGGCGTCATGACCATCTCGAATGAGCTGAAGACGCAGGATGAGGTGGACACCAACAACTACACGGGCACGATTACGTTGAGTGGCGGTACGCTGAATGCGAAGGGTGCGGCGACGGTGGCCATGGGAACGACTGGCAAAGCCGGTACGATCAATGCGACAGATGCATTCACAGTGACGCTGAGTGGTACTGGCACGGACACGCTGAAGACGACGGGTTTGGAACTGAAGCTGGGTGGTGAGACGAAGGGTCAGCTGGAAGTTGACAGCACCGTAGTCGGTTTGGAAGGGCTGACGGTGGCTGGCGTGACGAATGATAAGGCCATTACCGGCGGCAAGCTGAGCGGCGAGATCACCATCACGGGCAACGTCGAGGAGAACACCTTCGGTGGTACGGCAGGTGCGGACGGCGATACTCTGAAGATCACTGTGGGCAGTGGGACTCAAGCAGCGCAGCAGGCCTTCACGGGCAATACGGTGTTGGGTGATGTGGCGGTGCTGAAAGCGGATAGTAAGTTGACGCTGGGTGGTGCTAACGGCAAGATTACGGGTACGCTGAGCGGCGCGGGTACGTTGGATGTGGATGCCGCCACGACCATTGAGGTGAACGGTACGATTGGCACGCTGGATGTGAATAACGGCGTGACCGTGAGTCTGGGCAAGAGTGGTTCTGCTGCGGAACTGAGCGTGTCGAATCTGGAGGGCACAGGTAGCATCGAGGATGCGGAAGGAATCGATGGCAACAGCCTGAAACTCACCCACGACGGTACGAAGGCGGGAGATAGCTTTGGCGGCACGATTGGCGTGAACTTCGTGTACGCCGGAGAAGAGGCATCGGATGCGAATGGCTACACGCTGACGGGCGCGTTCACAGGCAGCAGCCTGGATGTGCAGGATGGCGTGTTGACGCTGACGAAGACGAACACAGAGAGCGAAGGTGTCACGATTGATCTGACGAGCGCCACTGGCACTAACACGACTGTGACTGTGAATGCGAATGGCACGTTGGTGCTGGGTGATGGAAGTACCACGACGAGTGTGACGGTTGGCGACATTGGTGCGACCATGGCGGGCAACCTGAAGCTGAGCGGTACGAGCACGAACACGGTGGGGGCAGTCACGCTTAGCGGCAACGCGACGCTGACGTTCGCGAAGGCGACGCAAGGGGATGCCACGGTCACGAACAGGGTGGACGGTCTGGTGACGCTGGGCAGTGGTAGCGAAGCTGGCGGCAAGTTGGTGTGGGATGGTGATCTCACAGTGAACGGCTTGTCCGGCAGTGGTGCGCTGGCAGAGTTGACGTCGGGCGACGACACCAAGCACAACTTGACGATCGCCACTACGACCGGAAAGCAGACCTTCACCGGCGCGGTGGATCTGGGCACCCTGACGATGAATGGCGGCGAGCAGGAGCTGAGCGGCGGGTTCGCGGGTGCGGTCACGATGAGCGGCTCGGGAACGACGACTCTCACGCTGAGTGGTGCTAAAGCCATCACCGTGAGCGGGGCGACTCTGACGAATGCGAATGGCACCCTGGTGGTAAGCGGAAGTGATACGAACAAGGTGACGGACCTGACCGGCGCTGGTAAACTGGATGCTCAGGGCAGCCTCACCCTCTCCACCAAGGCCTCGGACGGCTTTGCGGGTACGCTGAATATCGCAGGTATCGGAACCACCGTGACGGGCAGCGGGGATTTGAAGCTGGGCTTGCTGACGAGTGATGGGGGTAGCGCTGGCACGCTGAAGCTGGCTCAAGGCACCATGTTAACGCTGACCGGAACGGGCACCAACTTTGCCGGTACGTTGTCGGCGGCCGGAGCGGAAGGTGAGGTGAGTGCGAACCTGACCATCAACGCCGGTACGCACAGCTTCACGAAGGATGGGCAGGCGTACGGTGACGTGGAGGTGAAGGGTACCGACGGCGAGCTGAAGCTGGCGAACAACAGCACGGTGAACAGCCTGACCTTGAGCAGCGAGAAGTCCAAGCTGACGCTGGATGGCGATGAGACCGTGACGGTGACTACCCTGAACGACGGGGAATCCGAAACCGGCACGATTGGTGGCACCGGTACGTTGAGCTTTGCCAATGTGGATAGCGATAATACGTACAGGGGTGAAATCAGCGTGAATCTGGACTACACAGGAACAGGTAATGCGGTAACGCTGAGCAACTACACGGGCAGCAGTGTGAAGGTGAGCGGCAGTGGCACGCTGACGCTGGGCGGGAAGCTCGGTTCTTCGGAGCCGCAAAGCGCCGCAACGGTTGAGTTGACGAATGTCAATGGCGGGTTGACGCTGAGCAGCAGCAGTGTCATTAGCCTAAAGGCTGGCACAGCAGGCGCAGAATCACAGGCCGCAGGTACGCTGACGCTGGGCGCGAGCGGTGGCGATAACGCCGGTCTCGAGACCACGATCACGGGGATGAGTGGCGCTGGTCTGAAAGGGTTGACCTTGAATGGCGGCGAGTTGACGCTGGGCGAGGGGACGTTTAACGTTGGCGAGTTGACGCTTACGACAGGTAAGACCACGAAGTTGAACATCGCTGTGGGAGATAGCGCTCTTTCAACGATCAACATCAGTAGCTTTGCCGGAAGTGCAAGTGGTAAGCTGACGTTGGTTGTTACTGATGAGATCCTTAACTTCCTGAAGGATCCGGGAAAGACTTCTGGGAGTAAGTTCCAAGTCTTCACGGGCGCAGAGGACAGCGCGGATCTCATTGGAATTAGCAAGGAGGGTCTTCAGAGTGAAACGTTGAGTGACCGCGAGAGCCTCTATCTGGACAACGACGGCTGGCTGGTGTACGAGGACTTCAGTGAGGCGGAGCTTACCTGGAAGGGGACAGACGGCACTAACGGTGACAATGTCTGGAATGCGA